>CAYLUU010000029.1:0-25112 GCA_964386925.1 uncultured Sarcina sp.
TTACAAGTACCTGATGCATTTCTCCTATCTGCGTTATCTGGAGAATCAGATTCGTCAGACCTTCGGCTTTGTAGGAACGCCGATCAAATTCGTCATTCGCGAACGCAGCGAGGATGGTCAGAAGAACAAGTAGAGTGATAGAAGAGGAATGAGTATGAACATTGCATTACGTCTGCTCTGTCTGCTCGTTGGATATTGCTTTGGCTGTATTCAGTGGGCATATCTCATTGGAAGAACGAAGGGAATTGATATCCGCAATTACGGGAGCGGCAATTCCGGAACGACTAACGCTATGCGGGTGATGGGAGAGAAAACCGGTCTGATCGTCTTCTTCCTGGATCTCGCGAAGGGGCTTTTGTGCCTCATCCTGATCGGTGCCTTGTTCGGGAAAGGCCATCCGGACATGATCTATTTATTGAAAATGTGGGCCTTTGCCGGCGTGGTTCTGGGACATGATTATCCTTTTTACATGAATTTCCGCGGCGGGAAGGGTGTGGCAGTCATGGCAGGGTTTGCCTTTGGCTATCACATTTCGGTGCTGCCTTTTGCATTGATTGCCTTTTTTGTCCCGTTCCTGACAACACATTTCGTATCCCTTGGCTCGCTTTTGGTTTACGGCGTAAGCTGTATCGTCGTCGTGGCGGAAGGACATATGGGATTGTATCAGCTTGGCAGCAGTGCAATGGTTCTGGAAAATGATCTGATCATGATTGCGCTGACGGTGATGGCGTACTGGAGGCATCGGGAGAACATCAAGCGTCTTTGCAATGGAAACGAACGCAAGACCTACCTGGGACATCACAAGGAACAGTAAATAATAGAGGAAAGAATCGTATGGCAAAAATCGGAATGCTGGGTGCCGGCAGCTGGGGCACGGCATTGACCTATGAGCTGTCGCAGAAGGGACATACCATTACGGTGTGGTCCATTGCACAGGATGAAGTGGACATGCTGAATACGGAGCATGAGCAGAAGGTGAAGCTTCCCGGCGTGAAGCTTCCTGCCGAGGTGCAGGCAACCACGGATCTGCAGAAGGCAATCGACGGAATGGATTTGCTGGTGCTGGCCGTGCCGTCTCCGTTTACGAGGAGCACAGCACACAGCATGAAACCATACGTGGCAGAAAATCAGCTGATCGTATCCGTGGCAAAGGGCATCGAAGAAGATTCCCTGATGACGCTGACGCAGATCATTGAGCAGGAGATCCCGCAGTGCCGCACGGCAGTGCTGTGCGGGCCTACCCATGCCGAGGAGGTCGGCAAGGGAATGCCTACCGCCATTGTGGCGGGGGCGAAGAGCCGGGAGGATGCGCTGTATGTGCAGGATATCTTCATGAGTGAGGTGTTCCGCGTATACACGAGCCCGGATGTGCTGGGCATGCAGGTTGGCGCAGCTCTCAAAAACGTTGTAGCACTTGCGGCCGGTATCGCAGACGGACTCGGCTACGGAGACAATACGAAGGCAGCCTTGATTACGAGAGGAATTGCGGAGATCGCAAGGCTTGGCCTGGCAATGGGTGGTCGCGTGGAAAGCTTTACAGGCCTGACAGGCATCGGAGATCTCATTGTAACCTGCGCGTCGATGCACTCCAGAAACCGGAGAGCCGGAATCCTGATTGGGCAGGGCAAGACACCTGATGAAGCGATGAAGGAAGTGCAGCAGGTGGTTGAGGGTGTCTTCAGCGCAAGAGCCGCTCATCAGCTGGCAGAAAAATATCATGTAGAAACGCCCATCATTGACCAGGTGTGCCTGGTTCTGGAAGAGGGCAAGAATCCTGCGGACGCTGTCCGGGAGTTGATGCTCCGGGATAAGAAGATTGAGTCCGGGAGTCTTGAGTGGGAGTAACATAGTTCAATACATCGATTTTGGAATCGCTGGCTCATTTGGGCAAATTGATTGGCGAACAGACCTTGAATTGTTGCGAATAAAGTATGTGATGCAGCAAACGAGTGCCGGCAGAACGCTGGTATATGGTGATAGGAGGCAGAAATGGAATCAAATATGACACTTTCCGAAGAACTGAAGGCGCGCGGACTCCTCGCACAGCTGACCGATGAGAAGGAGATTGCAGAGCTCATCAACAACGGCAAGGCAACTTTTTATATTGGATTTGATCCTACCGCAGACTCTCTGCATGTGGGACATTTCATGGCACTTCTTCTGATGAAGCGGATGCAGGAGAGAGGGAACAAACCGATTGCACTTGTCGGCGGCGGAACGGCTATGATCGGAGATCCTTCCGGACGAAGCGATATGCGCAAGATGATGACGGTGGAAACCATTGATCACAACTGCGAGTGCTTCCGGGAGCAGATGAGCCGTTTCATCGAGTTCGGTCCCGGAAAGGCACAGATGGTGAACAATGCTGACTGGCTGCGTGACCTGAATTTCCTGGATTTCATGCGTGACATCGGATCGGAGTTTAACGTCAATGAGATGCTCCGCGCACGCTGCTATGTGAACCGTATGGAGAGCGGCCTTTCCTTCCTGGAATTCTCCTACATGCTGATGCAGAGCTATGATTTCTACCGCCTGTATCAGGATTACGGCTGCCAGATGCAGTTCGGCGGTGATGATCAGTGGTCCAATATGCTCGGCGGTGCCAATCTGATTCGCAAAAAGCTGCAGAAGGATGCCTATGCCATGACCATCACCCTCCTGCTCAAGCACGATGGTACCAAGATGGGCAAGACAGCAGGCGGTGCCGTATGGCTGAATCCGGACAAAACAAGCCCGTATGATTTCTACCAGTACTGGAGAAATGTCGATGATGCCGATGTCCTGAAGTTCCTTCGCATGATGACCTTCCTGCCGCTCGAGCAGATTGATGAGATGGATAAGTGGGAGGGCGCACAGCTCAATGAGGCCAAGAAGATTCTGGCGCATGAGCTGACCACGCTGGTACACGGCGAAGATGAGGCGAAAAAGGCAGAAGCCGGAGCACAGGCTCTGTTCGGCGGTGCCGGAATCGGTGACGGATCCAACATTCCGGAGGCGGTTCTGGGGGATGAGGACTTCCAGGAGGATGGTACCATTGACATCCTCGGCATTCTCGTAAAGAGCGGAATTGAGAAATCCCGCAACAATGCCCGTACCTCGGTACAGCAGGGCGGCGTTACCGTGGACGAGGAAAAGGTGACTGACCTGAAGAAGAGCTTCACAAAGGATGATCTGAAGAACGGTGTTCTGGTCCGACGCGGCAAGAAGACCTTCAAGAAGGTTCTGTATAAGGCATGAGAGCAAGGCATAATGAGGGGCCAAGGGAGCTTCGAAAAGCAGTGACAGCAGGGGCAAACAGTGTTGGCTCTTCTGTCTGTGCGATGGCAGTGCTTTTTATGTGTCTGCTCCTGACCGGCTGCGGAAGAAAACAGCAGCTGGAAGATCTGACGGTTTACACAGAGGAAATGACGACCTTCTGCAATACCATTGCCGGTTACCAGGAGCAGCTCGATGCCATTGATCCGCAGGATTCTGCGGCAGAGGAAACGTTTCTTGGTCTGATTGATGAAATGGCAACGGTGTGTACAGAAGCCTCCAATGCGAGTGTGCCGGAAGGGTACGAGGAAGCTGGAGAAATGTGCAGGCAGGCTGCCGATTACATGCAGGAGGCCAAGGGAGAATATCACACGGCGCTTGAGGCAGATACGCTGGATCAGGAAACCTTGGCGAAAGCCAACCAATCGTACCGCTCGGCCGGGCAGTGCATTCGCCTGATGCTGGACGGCTTTGATGCCGGAGCCGGAACGGCAGGCAGTATGGATAGTTCGGCTGAGACCGTAGATATCACGGAAACCATTCCGGAGGAGTCGGAATAGGTGCGAAGGAGAAATATAATGGATGATAAGAAAATTATGACCCAGGAAGAAAAGAACGGAAAATATCTGCAGGTAATCATGATTGCTGCGGTGATCATGGCCGTGATTGCGGTGATTTCTTTTGTTATCGTGGTGCCGAAGGCAATGAAGACGCTGGATCAGGCACAGACCACCATGACACAGGCATCACAGGCTCTGGAGGATCTGGACGGGATTACGGACAGCCTGAATCAGCTCGTCAATAACTCTGACGGGAGCGGTCTGAGCGATCTGGATGTGGACGGACTCAATGAATCCATTCAGGATCTGCAGAAGATAGTGAAGCCGCTGGCAAATCTGTTCAGCAACTGATTTTTATTTGTAGTGGCGCCTGCGCAAGCAGGCATGGTAGTTTTAACACCTTGGAATTTCAATATGAATTGACGCCCTACGGACAAATTCATGATGCGGCAGCTAAATGGATATAAACAAGGGTGAGAATAAGGGGAAAACGAGACTATGAGCATGAATGGCGCGGATGCGATCATCAAGTGTCTGGAGAAAGAGAATGTGGAATACGTGTTCGGATATCCCGGCGTAGCCATTACTCCTTTTTATGACAGTATTTTGCATACAGATATTCACACCATTCTGGTTCGCCAGGAGCAGAATGCGGCACATATCGCAAGCGGATATACGAGAATCACAGGCAAAACAGGTGTCGTGGCCGTTACCAGCGGTCCCGGGGCCGAGAACCTGATCACAGGAATTGCAACGGCCTTTGCGGACAGTATCCCAATGATCTGCTTCACCGGACAGGTGAACTCCAACCAGGTGGGCGGGGATGTGTTCCAGGAGGCTGATATCTCCGGCGCCATCGAATCCTTTGTGAAGTACAGCTATATTGTGCGCGATGCGGATGAGATTCCGCGCATCATTAAGGAAGCGTTTTACATTGCGGGGACGGGGCGTCCAGGACCCGTGCTGATCGACCTTCCGTGCGATGTGCAGCAGCGGCCGGTTCACAAATTCGAGTATCCGGAAAAGCTGTCCATGCGGACCTATAAGCCGACGGTGGAGGGACACGCGGTTCAGATCAAGCGTGTTCTGACAGAGCTGACGAAGGCAAAACGACCGATTCTGTGCGTTGGCGGCGGTGTTCATCTGTCGCATGCACAGAAAGAGGTGCAGACCTTTGCAAGAGAATTCGGAATTCCCGCCGTCTGCACCATGATGGGCCTTGGCGTATTCCCCACCGAGGATCCGATGTTCTACGGAATGGTGGGCAACAACGGCCAGAAGTACGGAAACCGCGCCATGAATGAGGCAGATATGATTCTCATGGTGGGAGCTCGTGTGGCGGATCGCTCCATTTCCCAGCCGGATCTTATTACAGAGAACAAGGTGCTGGTACATATCGATGTGGATCCTGCAGAGATCGGCAAGAACGCAGGGGCGTCGATTCCGCTGGTAGGCGATATTCGGAATATTTTCCGTCGTTTCCTGGAGGCGCAGGAGGAGCAAAAGGCGGCAAAAGCTGCTGCAGAGCCGGCAGGCAAGATCCTGTCTGACGAAACGGCAGAGACGAAGAGCAGTCTGGCAGAATATGCCGATGCAGCTGCAGCAAGAGAACGGTTCGGCGCATGGAGAGAGCAGCTGGATGCATGGCGTGCGGCCGGGAAAAAGGCGCAGCTGTCGGCCGGAAGAAAGAGTGAAGAAACCGGTCATCAGACGGCAGGCGGGCAGGCTGCAGGACATCTGATTGATCCTGCGAAGTTCCTGCGGGAGCTGTCCCTCCAGATGGAGGACGATGCGATCTATGTCGCGGATGTCGGACAGAATCAGCTCTGGAGCTGCGCAAACGTTGTGATTCGCGAGGGAAGGTTCCTTACAAGCGGCGGCATGGGAACGATGGGATATGCGGTTCCTGCAGCAATGGGCGCGAAGCTGGCTGCACCAAAGCGGCAGGTCGTTGCAGTATGCGGCGACGGCGGTTTCCAGATGACCATGATGGAGCTTGCTACCATGCAGCAGTACGGTGTCCCGGCGAAGATCATTGTATTGAAGAACCGTACATTGGGACTCGTTCGGCAATACCAGCATCTGAATCTGCAGAATCGCTTCTCGATCATCGATCTGGGCGAGTATCCGCATCTGGACAAGCTGACGGAAAGCTATGATATGCATTTCATTCGGCTCGACGATGAGGCAAAAACAGAAGAGGCTATCCGCAAATTCCTGACCGATCCCTCTTCTGTACTGATGGAAGTGGATGTGAATCCGGATGAACTTGCTTGATCGAGGGGGTACGAGAGAATGAAACGTATTTATTCGGTACTGGTAGAGAACCGGGCTGGTGTATTGTGCAAGGTGGCCGGACTGTTCTGGAGAAGATGCTTCAACATCGATTCCCTTGCGGTGGGTGAGACCGATGATCCGTCGGTTTCGCATATGATCATTGTATCCAGCGGAGAAGAGAAAACGCTGGAACAGGTAGAAAAGCAGCTGAACAAAAAGCTTGATGTCATCAAGGTAAAGACGTTTGATGAGCATGAGGCGGTCAGCCGTGAGCTCATGCTCCTGAAGGTAAAATACAACCGGGATAATCGCCGGGATATTATGGAGAACTGCAGCATCATGGGGGCACAGATTATTGATCTGTCCAAGAACATGATGACGATCCAGATGTGCGATACGCCGGAGCGGGTACGGATGTTCCTGGAGACCTTTAAGACCATCTCAATCGTGGAAATCACGAGAACAGGAACGCTGGCTGTTCCGAAGTGCAGCGAGTCCTGAGGGGATAGTGACGATGGAAATGGATCCGAAGCTGGAAGAATTGCTGATTCGTGCAGCCAAGATGGGGGCATCCGACCTGCATCTGACGGTTGGAACGTCTCCTGCGGTGAGAGTAAACAGCGAACTGATGCGCATGGAGGATGAAGGGCGGCTTCTGCCGGATGATACCAGACGACTTTTGATGAGCATCATGGATGAAGAGCATCTGGAGACCTTCCGGGCAAATGGAGAAGTGGACTTCGCCTTCGGAATGCCCAGCACCGGGCGATTCCGGGTGAATGTGTACCGGCAAAGAGGCTCGATGTCAGCGGCCATCCGCATTATGAGCGGTGTGATTCCGAGGCCGGAGGAGCTGCGGCTGCCGGAATCGGTGATTGAGCTGACGCAGAAGCAGTCCGGCTTGGTACTGGTCACCGGGCCTACCGGCTCCGGGAAATCTACGACGTTAGCTTCTTTATTGCAGCGGATCAATGAGACGCGGCACTGTCATGTGCTGACGTTGGAGGACCCCATAGAGTATCTGTACAGGCATGACAAATCCCTGGTAGATCAAAGAGAAATCGGTCTGGATTCTCATAGCTTTGCAGGAGCCCTGCGGGCAGCCCTGCGGGAAGATCCGGATGTGATTCTGGTGGGGGAGATGCGCGATCTTGAGACCATCAGCACGGCACTGACAGCGGCAGAGACAGGACACCTGGTGTTCTCAACGCTGCATACGCTCGGCGCGGCTTCGACGGTGAACCGCATTGTGGATGTATTCCCGGATGCGCAGAAGGGACAGATCCGGACGCAGCTGTCAATGGTACTGGAGTCAGTGGTGTCCCAGCGGCTGCTGCCGAGAATGGATGGAAACGGCAGAATGGCATGTTTTGAAGTGATGCACTGCAACACGGCCATTCGAAGCCTGATTCGTGACAATAAGACCTTCCAGATTCAGGGGATTCTGCAGACCAGCAGCCGGGCCGGAATGATGACGTTGGAAGATTCGCTGGCGGAAGCCTGCCGGCAGGGGCTCATCAGCGAACAGACGGCGATGGAATATGCGCAGGATACCAATGCACTGCGGATGCGGCTCGGAAGAGGATAAGGAACTCTCTATCATTCGGAAATTGTATGACCATACTTCTTTTGTAGTCTGCCGGTCGTTTGGTTGCATTTTCAAAATACGGGGTCTATAATCGGCTTTAATTTCCGGATCAATAGGAAAATGATATGGAAAGATGAACGTTTGCGATATCATAAGCCGAAATGCATCGAGGTTTTCGTTACATTTCAAGAGCAGAGGTTCATAATGGGAGATCGATGTGTGTCTGCATTGCAGGCTGCGGAGAGTTCCCGCAGGGGAAGGATACATTATCATGCAGGAAACATCACATAAGAAGGTTTTTCAGCTTCTGGTTGACAACACATCCGGTGTTCTGTCACGAATTTCCGGGTTGTTCTCACGCAGAGGATACAATATCGAGTCGATCACGGCCGGCGTAACGGCTGATCCGAAGTATACGAGAATCACCATTGTGGCTTCCGGAGATGATGATATACTTGATCAGATCGAGAAGCAGGTTCGCAAGCTGGTAGACGTTCGTGAGATTCATGAGCTGCCGCCGGAGCAGTCGGTCTATCGCGAGCTGGCGATGATCAAGGTTCGCGTTGACGATGTCAAGCGGGAGAACATCATTGCCATTACGAATATCTTCCGCGGCAATATCGTGGATGTGGCACCGGATTCTCTGATTATTGAGATTACCGGCAACCAGGGCAAGATTGATGCATTCCTTCGTCTTCTGTCCGGCTATGAGATTCTGGAGCTGGCGCGGACCGGTATTGCAGGTCTGTCCCGCGGAACCGAGGATGTCGTGTATCTGGATGAAGAAGGCAATGTGATGCGCGAGCAGTAATGCGTGCCGGGCTGATGGCCCATAACACTGTTATCCACTCGAACAGGAACAGCAGAATCCGGGATAGATAGACCGGGAACAGCTGACTGATCCGATGACGATAAAATATATAGTAATCTACCAAATAACAGGAGGATTTCAAAAATGGCAGAAGCAAGAATTTTTTACCAGGAAGATTGTAACATGTCCCTTCTCGAGGGTAAGAAGATCTGCATCATCGGCTATGGCTCTCAGGGTCATGCACATGCACTGAATCTGAAGGATTCCGGATGCGATGTTGTTGTAGGTCTGTACGAGGGTTCCAAGTCTAAGGCTAAGGCTGAGGCACAGGGACTGACTGTACTGCCCACCGCTGAGGCTGTAAAGCAGTCTGATGTCATCATGATCCTGATCAATGATGAGCTGCAGGCTGATATGTACAAGAAGGACGTTGAGCCCAACCTGAAGGCCGGCGATATGCTGATGTTCGCACACGGCTTCAACATCAACTACAAGCTGATCGTTCCTCCGGCAGATGTCGATGTTACCATGATCGCTCCCAAGGCTCCCGGACATACCGTTCGTTCTGAGTACGAGGCAGGCAAGGGAACTCCTATGCTGGTAGCTGTCGAGCAGGATGCAACCGGCAAGGCTCTGGAGAAGGCACTGGCTTACGGCGCTGCAATCGGCGGTGCTCGTGCAGGTATCCTGGAGACCACCTTCAAGACCGAGACTGAGACCGACCTGTTCGGTGAGCAGGCTGTTCTGTGCGGCGGCGTATGTGCGCTGATGCAGGCAGGCTTTGAGACTCTGTGCGAGGCTGGTTATGATCCCCGCAACGCATATTTTGAGTGCATCCATGAGATGAAGCTGATCGTAGATCTGATCTACCAGTCCGGATTTGCAGGAATGCGTTATTCCATCTCCAACACGGCTGAGTATGGCGATTATGTAACCGGCCCGAAGATCGTTACCCCTGAGGTAAAGGCTGCTATGAAGCAGGTTCTGTCTGACATTCAGGATGGTACCTTCGCATCTGAGTTCATTCAGGATATGAAGAACGGCAAGATCCACTTCCAGGCAATGAGAAAGAAGGCTGCAGCTCATCCGTCTGAGGTTGTAGGCGCTGAGATCCGCAAGCTGTACAGCTGGAACAACGAGTCTGATATGCTGATCAACAACTAATAAGACAGGTAAGACAGTTGTTCGGGTTCGGTCGTTTTTCGGGTGAGAATTCGAAGGACGACATGAATCATGCAAGCAAAAGAGCAATGGATAAGGGGCAGGGGAGCAAGCTCCCCTGCCTTTTTGTATACGTAGGAGATTAGCAATGGGAATGACAATGACACAGAAGATTCTCGCTCGGCGCGCGAATCTTCCGGAGGTAAAGGCAGGACAGTTGATTGAGGCAGATCTTGATCTTGTCCTCGGCAATGACATTACCGCCCCGGTTGCCATCAAGGAAATGAATCGGTTCAACAAAGAAGGGGTATTTGATAAGGACAAAATTGCATTGGTTCCGGATCACTTTGTGCCTGCTAAGGACATTAAATCGGCCGAGAACTGCAAGTGTGTTCGTGAATTCGCACACCGCAATTCGATTACCAATTATTTTGAAGTGGGACAGATGGGTATTGAGCATGCACTGCTGCCGGAGCAGGGACTGGTTGCTCCCGGTGATGTGATCATCGGTGCGGATTCACACACCTGTACCTACGGCGCACTCGGCGCATTTTCCACCGGTGTCGGTTCCACGGATATGGCAGCCGGCATGGCAACAGGAAAGGCCTGGTTCAAGGTTCCGTCTGCCATTCAGTTCCATCTGACCGGTGAGCTCCAGCCCAATGTAAGCGGCAAGGATGTTATCCTGCACATCATCGGAATGATCGGTGTAGACGGCGCTTTGTATCAGTCGATGGAATTCACCGGCCCCGGCGTTGCTGCACTGTCTATGGACGATCGCTTTACCATTGCCAACATGGCAATTGAAGCCGGCGGAAAGAATGGTATTTTCCCGGTAGATGAGAAGACACTGGCCTACGAGAAGGAACATGGCGCAGGCGAGGGCATGATCTTCGCTCCGGATGAGGATGCGGAGTACGAGCGGACGATTGAGATTGATTTGTCTGCCATTCAGCCGACAGTATCTTTCCCGCACCTTCCGGAGAACGCGAAGACCTTCGATGAGATCCCGGAGATCAAAATTGATCAGGTTGTTATCGGATCCTGCACCAACGGCCGCATCAGCGATCTGCGGGCGGCAGCGGAGATTCTGAAGGGGCAGCATATTGCAGAAGGAATGCGCTGCATCGTGATTCCGGCGACCAACAAGATTTACATGCAGGCCATCAAGGAAGGTCTGATCGAGATCTTCATCAATGCCGGAGCAGTGGTCTCTACACCGACCTGCGGACCATGTCTGGGCGGTTATATGGGAATTCTGGCAGCCGGAGAGCGCTGCGTATCTACCACAAACCGCAACTTTGTAGGTCGTATGGGAGATACAACCTCAGAAATCTATCTGGCAAGCCCGGCAACGGCAGCAGCATCTGCCATCGCCGGTGTGATCGCAGATCCGCGCAAGGCACAGAACTGAGCCAGCCACATCGAGGATCGCGCAGCGATTCGAGATGCGGGGGCTAAATAATTACAATCATTCCATTCCGAAAGGGAAGAAGATGGATGCTGAATCGACACGCCAGATATAGTACGTACTGGTGGAAAGGAACTGGAAAATATGGAAGCAGCAAAAGGACGCGTCTTCAGATTCGGTGACAACGTGGACACCGACGTTATCATTCCGGCAAGATATCTGGCTACCTCAGAGCCTTCTGAGCTGGCTGCTCATTGCATGGAGGATATCGATAAGAGTTTTATTCAGAATGTGCAGGCAGGAGACATCATTGTAGCCGGCAAAAACTTCGGCTGCGGCTCCTCCCGGGAGCATGCACCCATTGCTATTAAGGCAGCCGGGGTATCCTGCGTGATCGCAGAGACCTTTGCGAGAATTTTCTATCGCAACGCAATCAACATCGGACTGCCGATCATCGAGTGCAAGGCAGCCGCGGAAGAAATTGAGAAGGATCATGTGGTAGCAGTGAACTTTGACACCGGAATCATCACGGATGAGACGACCGGCAAGACGTATGAAGGACAGGCATTCCCGCCCTTCATGCAGGGATTAATCGATGCAGGCGGGCTGATTAACTACGTGAACAATAAGTAAGAAGCGCTGCAGCAGCGCAGAATCATCAAGACCGAATCCGCCGCTTGCGGAAGGAATCGGGATTGATGATTCTGCGGGTCAGCGAGCGAAAGCTCGTCTGACCAAACCCATCGAGGTAAAAAATGCCGAATCCTCCAATGCTGGAAGGATTCGGCATTTTTTACATACTTAATACTCTGGTAAAGGATCCGGATTCGGAGAGCGGCTGTCCGGCTGTCAGAAGGTGCGTTACATCACCGAGAACCTGTGCCCGGAACATGGCAATTCCCGGGACATTGCCGGGGATACTGCCGCACTGGCGTTTCTCGGCGTTTAGAATACACACAGAGGTGGGAGCCAGGTAAATCGTTTGCTGGAGAACAACAGGAGAGATGCCGAGAAGATATCCGACAGCCTCCAGATTAGCCCCAAGGTGGGCGAAGAATACAATCGTGGTGTCTTCATCCCCGCGGGTTTTCTCCTCGTCGGTCTCGTAATAACCACCTTTTCGATGATATCCGTACTCCTCCAGAATTCCGTCGAGACCGTTACGCAGATTCTGAACAGCGGCAGGATATTCGGCATTCGACTGCAGGACCTGGTGCTGATAAAAATTATCTTTGTCATACAGCTGAGGCTCGTTGGTCCAGAACTGCGGCATAAAATCCCACGGAACCTTTTGCTCCCCGGTAGTGGGATCTGTGACGGCGTAGGAGAATTCCTGCATCCAGTCAACAATCTCGGCCGTGCGCCCCATTTTGCGAAGAGAAGGCTCAGCGGTCAGCCTGGCGCGGGCAAGCGGGGAAGAATAAAACCGATCCACCTTCCAGTGAGGAACGCGGTCAGAGAGAAGCTCTGCCTCATGAAAACCGCGGGGAGTCAGTGTATTGTGCTCATAATCCGGTTCAGCGTGCCGAATAAAAATAATGCGCATAGGTGCCTCCTTTGTTTTTTCTGCAAATCATGATACCACAATCGTGAGGATCATGATAAACTCAATAAGTTCGAACATAAATTCGTGGCATGGGAGATGTTACTGTTTATTCGTTGATCGCTTCCGGCTGGCGTTTGTTATAGTACTAGGAGATAAAAACGATGATTGCATCCCTGACCGGCTTCGTGGAGGCCTGTGATGATAACGGCGTTGTGCTGAATGTGAACGGAATCGGCTTTGACGTGAAGATGAGCGCAGAGGGAATACGGGCGCTGGCAGCTTCCGGAGAAGGCGAAGAGGTTCATATTCATACATATATGAGCTTTGGCAGAGAGGGAGATGTGACACTGTTCGGATTCCTGAATACGGACGAGTTGGGGCTTTTCAAAAAGCTGATCACCGTCAGCGGGATCGGGCCGAAGGGGGCATTGTCACTGCTGTCTGCAATGAGTGCGGATGAGCTGATTTTCGCTATTTTGTCCGGCGATGCCAAAATGATTGCCAGAGCGCCGGGAATCGGCAAGAGAACGGCAGAGCGTCTGGTGCTGGATCTGCATGATAAGCTGGAGTTGACCGCCGCTGCGGCTTTGAACGGGATGGAAGGCACGGATGCAGGGGCAGCGGGGACTGAGGTGACGGAAAGTGGTGCGGCAGGCGAAGCCATTGAGGCATTGACGGCGCTGGGATATTCCAGGGCAGAGGCGTCAAAGGCTGTGCGATCTGCTGCAGCAGAGGAAGGCATGGAACAGTCAGACACACAGGCCCTGCTCAGCGGTGCGTTGCGATATCTGTGATGAAATATATTCTGACCTTAGTTTAGGAGACAGCATCTGTGGAAAAGCGAATGATTGAAACCAGCTTCACACCGGAGGACGAGAAGATCGAGGGATCCCTTCGTCCGCAGAAGCTGAAGGACTACATCGGCCAGACCAAGATTAAGGACAGCGTCAGCGTCGCCATTGAAGCGGCGAAGCTTCGGGAGGAGCCGCTGGATCATATCCTGTTCTACGGCCCGCCAGGGCTTGGCAAGACAACCCTGGCTCAGATTCTGGCCAATGAGATGGGTGTTCATATCAAAATAACGAGCGGTCCTGCCATTGAAAAGCCTGGCGAGATGGCGGCGATCCTGAACGGGCTCAAGGCAGGAGATATCCTCTTTGTGGACGAGATCCATCGCCTGAACAAGCAGGTGGAGGAAGTCCTTTATCCGGCGATGGAGGACTTTGCTATCGACATCATGATCGGGAAAGGTGCAGCTGCCAAGTCTATCCGGCTGGATCTGCCGAAATTTACGCTGGTGGGTGCAACAACGAGGGCTGGACTTTTGTCGGCTCCGCTTCGTGACCGCTTCGGAATGATCCAGCGGCTGGAATTCTATCAGGTCAGTGAACTGCGGCAGATCATCATGAATTCTGCAGCAAAGCTGGGAGTGTCCGTGGAGGAGAACGGTGCAACGGAGATGGCGAAGCGCTCACGCGGGACCCCAAGATTGGCAAATCGTATTCTGAAACGGGTTCGCGATTACGCACAGGTGCGCTTTGACGGAGTGATTACGGAGGAGGTGGCGAGAACCGCGCTGGATCTCATGGATGTGGATAAAATGGGACTGGATCGCAGTGATCGCCGCATTCTGCAGACACTGATTCAGAATTTCGGCGGTGGGCCTGCCGGCCTGGATACACTGGCGGCGGCGATCGGTGAAGATGCCGGGACCATTGAAGATGTGGTGGAGCCGTATCTATTACAGAACGGGCTTTTGAACCGTACGCCGAGAGGACGCGTCGCAACACGGGCGGCATATGAACACCTGGGACTTGAATTCCCGGAAGGGGAAGGTTAAGATTTAAAGCGAATATTCAGATCCGGACAAAGGTGAGGATGGTTTTGGTATTATCGTAAAAAATAAGGGTATCTATTAAAAATATGGCTGTGTGACAGCAGACGCAGGGAGAAGGCTATGGCAGCGAAGACGGATGCAGAGGTAATTATTGACGGAAAGGTGTATACCATTTCCGGTTTTGAGAGTGAAGAATATATTCAGAAGGTTGCATCTTATCTGAATGGGAAAATCAATGAGCTCCGCAAGAATGAGAGCTTTACGCGGTTGAATCCGGATTTTCGCAACGTTCTGCTGCAGATCAATATTGCGGATGATTATTTTCATGCGCAACAGGAGGCAGAGGATCTCCAGAAGGAGGCAGAGACCCGGGAAAAGGATCTCTATGATCTGAAGCATGAGCTGATTGCTACACAGATGAAACTGGAGAACACGGAGAAGAGTCTGAAGGCAGCACGTACAGAGAATGATGAGAATGCCAAGAAGATCATTCGTCTGGAAACCGAACTGAAGACCAGACAGGAAACGAAGCGATAGTTACAAGATGGCTTTGCGTTGAAATGCAGCAGAGCTGATTCAGCACTGTGGTGGCAAGATATGCATTGCTGAGAGTTACGAACAGGAGCAAAGAGGCGGGGCATCGGCGGCGTCCGATGTCCCGCTCTGTGTTTTCGTTGGCTAGCCACATCGAGGATTTGCAACGCAACCTCCGGTGGATCGCACGGATTTGCAAGGGAAAATGCTGCTTCGCAGCGCAAATCCGGCGAGGGAAACGGTTAAAGGAAGATATGGGAATTATGAGAGAGCGCTGCTGCAGCATGGATATCGGGAACAACAGTCAGAATGGACAAGGCAGCGGCAGGAACGGGAAAAAGAAAGTGGAGCTTTTGGCACCGGCAGGCGGCATGGAGGCTTTTCGCGGTGCGTTGAATGCCGGAGCGGATGCCGTGTATCTGGCAGGACAGCAGTTCGGTGCCAGAGCCTATGCAGGGAACTTCAGTGAAGAAGAGCTCCTGCAGGTATTGCAGCGCGCGCATATGTTCGGCGTACGAATCTATCTGACGGTGAACACGCTGACAAGGCAGGAGGAACTGCCGGAGTTGAGCGCATTCGTATCCCGTATATATGAGGGGGGGCTGGACGGCGTGATTGTGCAGGATCTGGGCGTTGCAGCGGCACTGCGGGAGAGGTGCCCCGGCTTGGAATTGCATGCCAGCACGCAGATGTCGGTGATGGGAAGAGAAGCGGTCCGGTTTCTGAAAGGACAGGGATTCGTCCGCGTGGTACCGGCAAGAGAGCTGTCGCTGCAGGAAATCCGTGAGCTGAAAAAGGAAGGCCTGGAGATCGAAAGCTTCATTCACGGAGCTATGTGCTATTCCTATTCAGGGCGTTGTCTGATGTCAAGCTTTCTCGGCGGCCGCAGCGGCAACCGCGGGCGATGCGCCGGGACGTGCCGTCTGCCCTATCAGATTCTGCAGGAGAATGGAATGCCTTTGGGAAAAGATGGCACATGCTATCCGATTTCTATGAAGGACATGTGTGTACTGAAGATTCTGCCGGAGCTGATCGATGCCGGCATTGATTCCTTCAAGATCGAGGGAAGAATGAAAAAGCCGGAGTACGTGGCCGGGACGGTCGCTGTTTACCGAAAATATATCGACCGGTTCTACCAGTGGGATGCAGAGGGGAGAAAGAGCCGCTGGAGCATTGATCCGGAGGATCTGCAGGAGCTGAACAGTCTCTACATCCGGTCAGATCTGTGCGAGGGCTATTATCATGAGTACAATGGCCGGAATATGGTGACCATTCATGAGCCTGGATATCGGGGGGCGGATCCGGCCCTGCTGGAACGAATCCGGGCCCAATATCTGGAAAAGGACAGGAAGAGAACGGCTGCGGCAAAGGCTGTGATCCGTGTGGGAGAGCCGGCACGGATGGAAATTCTGCTGCTGAAGAGCGAGGCAGACACAGGCAAGGAGCAGAGCAATGAGTCTGCATGGAAAGGGAAGGCAAAAGGACCACTGGTGCAGGAGGCGCGAAGCCGCGCCCTAACCGAGGAGGATATTCGGAATAAACTTTCTAAAACGGGAGATTCACCGATTGTCTTTGATTCTCTTGAAATTGAAACGGACGGAAATGCATTCCTGCCGGTTTCGGCACTGGGCGAGCTGCGGCGGAATGCAGTGGATGATCTGCTGCAGAAAATGACGAAGAACCATGCAGCAGATATCCAATGGGCAGTGCAGGATGAGCAGTCAGAGACGGCAGAATACGCCGGGATTATGGCACCTGCAGTAAATGCCGTACAAGCGGAATCTGCAGGAACAAGGGGGGGAGAAAACGCCGTTTCAGGATCAGAACGGGCGGAACAAAGAGAGTGCACATCGCAGACGAGCTTTCCGCGAATCCTTGTCATGCTGCAGTCGGAAGAACAGCTGGATGCAGTACGGCATTGGATCTGTGTACAGGAGCGTGCAGGACAAAAAGAGATATCCGATCAGCTGTGTCTGATCCTGGACGGGGAGATGAGAGACCTTGCAGGTCATCCGGGAAGCGCTGATTCGAATCAGCAGAGGAATGATGAAAAGAATTTTCGGGAGAAAATACAGAACTGGCCAACCAGGATTATGGCGGCACTTCCCTACATCATGAGAAAACGTGATCTGGTATGGCTGGAGGAGTTTTATTACAAAAATCATCGGAATTTTTACGGATTTATTACAAGATCGCTGGAAGAACTGGAATTTCTGAAAGAGAAAGAGTATGATGGAACGGTCCTTGCGGACAGTATGCTCTATGTCTGGAATCAGAAAAGCGCGGAAGTACTGCGAAAGGCGGGACCGGAACGTGCGGATCTGCATATGCTGCTCCCGGTGGAACTGGGGCGCCGCGAGCTGGAGGATACCTTCCGGCGTGATCTGCAGGACAAGGTTCTGATGGTATATGGCAGAGTGCCTCTGATGCTGACGGCGAACTGTCTGCAGAGAACAGGCAGTGGATGTTCTCCGGATTGCAGTCGTGGATTCCTTGGCTTGCAGGATCGGACGGGAGCCATCTTCCCTGTTCGAACGGAATGCAGTCATTGTCAGAACATCATTTATAACAGCGTACCGACATCACTTCACAAATGCATGGAGGATGAGCTGATCCGAAGCTGTGAGAGTATTCTGATCAGCCTTACAACGGAGAACGGATCCGAAACGGCAGCAGTTCTGGATGCCTTTGCGGGCACGCAGGCAGCGCGTGAGTTTCATCCGGAAGCGTTCACCTACGGTCATTATCGAAAAGGAGCCCTGTAGGGCGGTAACAAAAGATCTATTACATGCGGACTTATATCCTTGCTTTGACCAAATACGGCATTGTCGCCGTCATGATTGCCTATACGGTTCTGGCGTTCTACCTTCTGTTTCAGAAGGAGGCGCAGAGGATCCGTTTGCTGACGCTGGTAGAGAACATTCTGATTCTCGTATTTCAGTTTATCAGTTATTTCACGCTCTATGTCGCCTTGGGGGAGAGCAGGTATCTGCTGTTCGCCGGTCTGGTGATGGGGGCGTTCTTTGCGATTTTCCTGCTGTATCGGACCTTGTACCGGCATGCGAATATGCCGCTGTTCAACAATATGTGCCTGCTGTTGTCAGTAGGACTGGTGATTCAATCCAGACTTTCATTTAATAATGCCGTGCATCAGATGATGATCGCCTCGATGGGACTGGTCATCGCCTTTGTTCTGCCGCTTCTTCGAGGGCAGCTTAAGTTTCTGAAATCTACCGGTCTGATCTGCGGCTTTGTCGGCATTGCTATTCTGGCTGTGGTTATGCTGCTGGGCGCTACTACGCTGGGAGCGAACATCACCTATACCATTGCGGGCGTTACCTTCCAGCCGTCGGAATTCGTAAAGATCCTGTTCATTCTGTTCCTGGCAGGAACGCTCAAGGATGTTAAGGACTTGAAAGACCTTATTATTGTGACAGCCTTTGCAGCAGCGCATGTGCTGGTACTGGTAGGATCCAAGGACCTGGGTTCCGGACTGATTTTCTTTGTTGTATTCCTGTTCATGGCGTTTATTGCCACCGGCAAGTGGTGGATTCTGGCGGCCGGCTTTGGCGCTGGCGGCGCAGGAGCAACGGTGTGTTACTTCCTGTTCTCTCACATTCGGGAACGTGTGCAGGCCTTTGTGGATCCGTGGAGCCTGATTGATTCCATTGGTTATCAGATTACGCAGTCGTTGTTTGCAATCGGCGCTGGCGGGCTGTTCGGCGTTGGTCTGGGGCAGGGAACTCCGTCGGATGTTCCGTTCGTGGAGTCAGATTTCGTGTTCGCGGCTATTTGCGAGGAGCTGGGACAGCTGGTTGGCGTATGTGTCATTCTGGTGGGGATCAGCTGCTTTATGGTAATGCTGGAGCTGGCAGCCGGTTTTGCGGATCGGTTCTATCGATTGATGGCGTACGGCGCAGCGATTTGTTATGTATTCCAGATGTTCCTGACACTGGGCGGACAGACTAAATTTATCCCGTTGACCGGCGTGACGCTGCCGTTTATCAGTTATGGCGGCAGTTCTATTCTGTCGACGTTGATCATCTTTACGCTGGTGGAGGTGATGTGCATCCTTCGCGGTGAGAAGCTGGAGGAGCTCCAGCGCAAGAGAGCAAGAGAGACAAGATCCCGAGAACGCATGGATCGCCTGGAGGATAGACGAAGATATGGAAGAGGGGAATCATATCCCTCAGGCTCTTCCAGACGTGCAGGCAGACGCATTGGATCGCCGGAGCCGGCACGCCGTATCGAGGGCGGGTCACGGCAGGCACTGCCCATGCGCCGAACAGAGGAACGATTGGGGACAACGGAACGGGGCCGCTATACAGGCGATCGGATGTCTTCTGCAAGACGAAGCCGCGAGGATTCCTATTCGAATTATGGGGACTATCGCAGAACGGAGAGCGTCGGCGGCGACAGGGGGCGCCGGACTGCCTATAGCTCTGGGGCGAGGAATGAGAGCTATAGCCGCGGGGCGCAGAACCGATACACAGGACGCAGCGAGCTGCGTTATGCAGCAGGTGAGAATACGAGAACAGGCAGCCGGAACATGATCCGAATCTCGGATGACGAGGGATTCTACGATGACTGACAGACGCATGGATCGGAGAAAGAGTAAAAAGGCCGCCCTGGCCAGAGAAAAGGTTCGGGTTCGTCGGCAGATTTTCGCAACAGGAGTCATGATCTCGGCACTGTTCGGCGCGATGATCGTGTATTTTCTGATCTACTCCAATTCTAATTCCAAAGAACTCTTTGAAAATGACTACAATAAGCGTGAGGAAGCACTGCTGGAGAAGAACACCCGCGGCAAGATTTATGCAGCCAGCGGCGAGGTTCTGGCAGAGACGGTGACGGATTCGGACGGCAATGAAGTACGATCTTATCCGTACGCCAATCTGTTCTCCCACATCATCGGATATACCTATAAGGGTGGCAGCGGTGTGGAGCAGCTGGAAGACTATAACCTGACGCACGCGGATATCTCATTGAATGAGCAGGCATCCTATGATGCAGCCGGTGAAAAATATCCTGCGGATGATGTGTACACAACGTTAGATCTGTCACTGCAGCAGGCGGCATCGGATGCGCTGGGAGACAATAAAGGTGCGGTTATTGTAACGGACGTTAAAACGGGAGATATTCTCTGCATGGTATCCAAGCCGGACTTTGATCCCAATACCATTGAAGAGGATTGGGAATCTCTGGGAGCAGATTCGGATTCCGGTACATTGGTGAACCGTGTGACACAGGGATTGTATGCGCCAGGCTCCACCTTCAAAATCTTTGATGCCATTGAGTTCATGAATGAAGATATGACAGGGGCCAATAACTTCTCGTATAACTGTATTGGATATGACAACAATTATACGCTGGAAGATGGACAGCCGATTCATTGTTACCATTGGACTGCCCATGGGGAGCTGAGTCTGGAGAAGGCTTTTGCAAAATCCTGCAACAGTGCCTTTGTCAACATCGGCAACAGCCTGAACCGTACCTCGTTCTGTGAGCTGTTGAATTCCATGATGTTCGGGGAATCGCTTCCGTACGATCTGCCCAGTGGAACGAGCTCGTATGATCTGACGGATACAACCAGTACAGAGGATGTGACGCAGTTGTCCATTGGACAGGGCTCTACGCTGATGACGCCGATGCATCTGAATCTGGTGACGGCGGCTGTTGCCAATGGCGGAACCATCCATAAGGCACAGATCATCGATTCGGTGAAGACCGGCACCGGAACCGTCCTTTCGGAAACCGAGACAGAGGATTACCGTACGGTAATGACCACTGAAGTGGCTGCCAAGATGCGCGAAATGATGCGCGATGTTGTCGAAGAGGGAACTGCTACGAAGCTGAGTTCAAGACCCTACAATCCGTGCGGCAAGACCGGCTCCGCAGAAATCGTAACGGGTGAGTCTACCTCTCATGCATGGTTTACCGGATTTGCTCCGGAGGAAGATCCGGAAATTGCCATTACCGTAATTGTAGAAGGCGCCGGCAGCGGTGGAACTTCAGCAGTCCCGGTCGCCCGAAGTGTCATGGATGAATATTTCAACTACACACCTTCGGAAGGGGAAGACGATGACGCCAATTATGTGATGGTGGGCGTTGATGATAGCTCATCGACCTCGGCGGATCCGTCAGAGTCCACAGGAACCACCGTAACCCTGAATATGGATACGGATGGAGACGGTGTGATGGATGCCATTGATACCAACGGGGACGGCGTTGCAGATGCCTATGATCTGGACGGAGACGGGATTCCGGAGTCCTCGACGAAGACGGCTGCAACCACGACAACGAATACGACAACCGGAACGGCAGACACTGCGGGAGCCGGAACCGAGAACACGGGAGAAACTACGCAGAACACGGATGGAACAGTGGCTGCGGATGAAAACGGACAGACCGGGAACACTACGGGAGATGCCGCAGGAACAGCGACAGGAACCGGAACGGCAGATCCGAATGCTGCAGCGGGAACGCAAACCGGCGCGGCTGCAGATGGGACGGCAACCGCAGATCCGAATGCAAATGCGACGCAAACTACACCATAGCAGATATGGATGTCATTGCTGCGGACACAAGATGCGGCATGAAGAGGGAACATGCAATTTTATCGTGACATGTATGTGAGCCCGGAGATTGAACATCCGGAGATAACAAAGTGGAGGCTTCGCCATCGTGCGGGAAGCCTCTCTTTGTATGTCATCACATTGTGTGACGAAGGCGGACAGCTGCAGTTTTTCCACAGTGCGTTTCTGGAACAGAGGTATCTGCGGCAGCATTGTCCGATGATCATCGGACTGGCCAGAGGCAGAACGAATGCGGTGGCGCTGATCCAGAAGATTGTGCAGGAGTGTGTGGACAGCACCGGAGGCGCAGACCTGGTTCCCTTTCTGGCAAAGCGTGATGTACGCATTTTGATGCCGGAGAAAGGAGAGCAGTCATGACGGGAATACCGGTTCTGCTCTCGATTCTGGCTGTTCTCGGGAAAATTCTTCTGGGAATTCTGCTTGGTTTTCTTGTTCTGATTCTGCTGATTTTATTGGTTCCGATTCGGTACTGCGTGTCAGGTTCGCTGGAGGATCCAAATCCGCATGAACAGGTGGATCAGGAGACCACGCAGCAGCTGATACAGAGGTCTTATGCAGATGTCCGCCTATCCTGGCTGCTGCATCTGGTTCGGGTTTCCTATCGCTATCCGGAATGCCCGGAGCTGACGGTTAATGTTCTGTTCTGGCGAATTCCGATCGGCAGCAAAGAGAAGAGCTCAAAGCCTGCATCATCCGGAAAACAAAAAGTCGGGGAGAAAAAAGAAAAAAAGCCGCCCATCCGGTGGGGACAAATTCTGAAACTGCTGCAGCAAAGCGAGACGAAGTGTGCGATTCGTGTTATTCTGGAGCAGGTTGGACATGCCCTGCGCAGTTTATTGCCGAAAAGGTGGGAACTGACCGGCACAGCAGGTCTTGGCGGACCGGAGGGAACGGCATCGTTCATGGAGATACAGGCTCTGTTATATCCGTTTGTCTGCGGACATGTCTGGATTGAACCGCAGATGGAAGGATATCAGTTCGACCTGAAGGGGAGTGCGAGTGGAAGAATTTGTCTGGGACATGTTCTGGCAGCGCTTCTGATAATGCTCCTGAATACGCAAGTACGCGGATTGATTGCAGATGTGCAGCGGATCGCCGGCGGGCAATGAGGGCGATATACGGATAAGTAACAGAAAGGCAGCGAGGAACATACTATGGCTGAGAAGAATCAGGAAAAGAATGCGGTAAAGGGACGCAGCAACAGCTTTGACAACGTCATGCATTCATTGATGGAGAATGCCGGCGGAGTATTGACGAGCAAGACGGTCATTGGAGAACCGATTACAGTGGGAGATACGCTCCTGATTCCGTTGTCCGATGTGACGGTCGGCGCAGCGGCCGGCTCCAATAACGGACAGGACAAGAACGCCGGCATGGGCGGCTTTACGGCGAAGATGTCTCCGAGTGCTGTACTTATCATCAAGAACGGCAACACCAAAGTAGTGAATATAAAGGACCAGAATTCCCTGTCACGCCTGGTGGACATGGTTCCGGAAGTTGTGGATAAGATTGTCGAGTCCAGAACCAATAAGAGCATGATGGCGGATGAAGAGGCTGTGGAACGAGCCTTTCCGGAAGAAGAGATGGATAACTGAATTCAGGCCAGAAATAAAATCAGCTGCGAAGATACCGAAGGGGACTCGCAGCTGATTGTTGTCTTGACGGATGTGTTGATGGATGTATGATTGGTGAAAATGATGGCTTGCGGACTTGTGATTGAAGGCAGGCGAGAGGTGACAATATGTTTGATACGACCAGACAGCGTGTAATTCGTGTGATTGGACACAAGAATCCGGACACGGATTCTATCTGCTCAGCAATTTCCTATGCATACCTGAAAAATCAGATCAGCGACCAGCTGCATGAGCCGCGCCGCGCAGGTGAGATCAGCAGGGAGACGCAGTTCGTGCTGGATCATTTTCATGCGAAGGTGCCGAAGCTCTCGGTCGACATGAGTCCCACGATCAGCTATATCGATATTCGTCAGGAGCCGGGCGTTGATCAGGAGATGTCAACACGGGATGCCTGGCAGAGAATGAACGAACGCAATATTGACACGCTCTGTGTGACGGACGAGGAGAACAATCTTCTGGGACTGATCACGGTGCGCGACATTGCCAACGCCAATATGGACCTGTTCCACACGGAGGTTCTGGCAGAGTCTCATACAAGCTATCGGAACCTTTTGTCTGTTCTGAACGGCAAGCTCCTGACCGGTGATCCGGATGGGTGTGTGACCACCGGGCAGATTCACATCGGAACCAGTCCGGAGGCAATGGAGGAACTGATTCACAAGGGAGACCTTGTGATGGTGACCAATCGCTATGAGGCACAGATGTGCGCCATCGACTACGGCGCAGCGTGCCTGGTGGTATGCGTGGACGCAGCAGTTCCGAAAAAACTGATTGAACGGGCGGCCGAGTCCGGCTGTGCGGTCATCCAGACGCCGTATGATACCTATGCTGCGGCGAGACTGGTGAGCATGGCGGCACCGATCCGGCATTTTATGAAGACGGATGATCTTCTGGGATTTAACGTGAACACTCCGGTGGAGGAGGCCAGAAAGGTCATGGCGAATGTCCGCCATCGGTATTTCCCGATTCTGGATCAGAACGGCAAATACTGCGGCGTGATCAGCAGACGTAACTTGCTGAATATGCACCGCAAGAGAGTGATTCTGGTGGATCACAACGAGCGTTCTCAGGCAGTAGACGGTCTGGAGGATGCGGAGATTCTGGAAGTGATTGATCACCACAGAATCGGAACCCTGGAGACGGGAAGTCCTGTTTTCTTCCGCAATGAGCCGGTTGGCTGCACGGCAACGATTCTGCATGCAATGTTCCATGAGAATAATGTTGCAATTCCGAAGGATATTGCGGGACTTTTGCTGTCTGCGATTCTGTCTGATACGCTGATGTTCCACTCGCCGACCTGTACATTGGTAGACAAGGCGGCAGCGAGGGAACTGGCAGAAATCTGCGGCGAAGACATCGAGGAATACGGCAAGCAGATGTTCGAGGCCGGCGAGGATCTGGCCGGGCGCGATGCCGAGGACGTTCTGCATACCGATTACAAGGAATTCAACATCGGTGACAAGACCATCTCGGTTGGACAGGGCTTCTTCATGAGTGAAAAGGCCTATCAGGAGGCGGGGAAGATGGTAACTGATTTCCTTCCGACGGCTCTGGCCCATTCCGGGAACTCAATGATTTTCTATATGCTGACGTCAGTACTGAACGAGAGCACCGAACTGATCTATGTCGGGAAGGATTCAGATGAAGTCGTTAGCCGCGCCTTTGGCGTGGAGGCCGAGGGAGGAAAGGTTCTCCTGCAGAATGTCGTCAGCCGCAAGAAGCAGCTGATCCCTCCGCTGCGAGAGGCATTGCTAGCGTAATCGGCTTCGAGTATCAAGTTTGAGACGTGGGGGGACGCTCGAAAATCATCGATAGATTGTGCAATCGGGAAAATGTTCGGTGTTATTAAGCAGGCTGTTTTGCAATCTGTACGTCGGAAAATAACGGATTGTTCAATTGGAC
>CAYLUU010000030.1:0-12867 GCA_964386925.1 uncultured Sarcina sp.
TAAGCGGAGCGGCGCCGGCAGACTATGATTACCGGACGATGCATGCGCAACTCTTCGGCGGGAAACAGGAGAGCGGATATATCATGACGAAGGAAGAGGTCCTGGATTCCATTCAGAAGTTTGTGAAGCAGGTATCGTGATCAGAGGGTGCAATGGAAGAGAATCGGAGAATTGTTAAGAAATGCGGGAATAAATGCCTGGGTAAAATAATCCTGCCGGCGGCAGCCATTCTGGCAGGGATTATTTTTTTGTTTTGCCTGGATGGTACGAGGATGTTCCGTCATGGCTTTACGGCTGAGGCGAGAGACTATGAGAACGTGGGGGCAGACAGTATTCTCGGAACGTATGACCTGTCACAGGGAACCTATTGTGTGCAGTTCACGCCGGAAAAGGAGGATCTTGCAGGATTTGTAATCTATCTGGAAAACGATCCGGAGAGCAACGCCGATACCGGCTCATTAAAGGTTAGCCTGTATCAGGAATCAGGTCAGCTGATTGCAGACTCCGAGGCGAAGCTGTCGGGTGTGGAGAATGAGAAGGCCTACAAGCTGCAGATGAGCGCAAGCCTTCGGACCGACAGGAGCTACCAGCTGGAGATTGAGGCGGCGGACTACGTGACGGCACCGTCTCTTATTCTGGTGGATGAGGGATTTCGACCGGAAGAGAGCTCGGAGAATTCGCTTCTCATCGCCTACGGGTATGCGGACCCGGATTTTACTGAGGTTGAAAAGGTACTGATCACGCTGCTCATTCTGGGCGGAATTCTGCTCCTGCTGCCGATCGCAGGGCAAGGATGGAAAAAGGAGACAGCAAGCGTCAAATCCGGCCATAGCTCTGTAACGAAGGCGCTGTCAGCTGCCGGCTGGGTGCTGATTTTGGTGACTGGGCTTGCCTGGAATTATAGCTTCAACACACTGAATGGCAACAATGACACCTTTGAGAATTTTCAATCGGACAGTGAAGCATTGGTAACACAGGCGATTGAGGCAGTGCAGAAGGGCATTGCGAATCCGTCCGGGACGGGTCTTCTGAAGCTGGATACCATTACATCGGTTGGGGGATCGGAAATGACCCTTCAGACGGATGAGAATTGGGACAACGGCTATCACCGCACAGATCCTGCTATCCTTCTGCCGAATTCGGAATATACCGAAGAGTATGTGGCGGCGGGGAATTCTATCCGCTTTGAAAACGGAGAGGTACATGAAATTCTGGCCGTAGCAGAGACGGATGAGGATTGGCTGACTGTGGTATTGGATATCGATTGTCCGATACAGGAAGGGGAGTTGGGGGATCTGGCAAGAGCGTCGGTGGTGCTGACAGACGGAACGGATGCTCCGTCTACAGTTGCAGAGCCCTACATGAGTCAATATGGACTGCAGGGAAAAATATTCCAGAAGCTGTCGCATTGTTGCAGTGATCTGGATATGCTTCGCCTGTACTGCGCGTTGGGAACCGCAGCGTCACTTCTTCTGGTGTCCTGGCTGATCGGGAGAAAGTATAACCGACTGATGGGTATGGTATTCTATGGCGTCTTTTTGCTCTCGCCGTGGGTGGTGAACTTTGCCAACAACCTTTACTGGGTGGAATTCACCTGGTTCCTGCCGATGGCGGCGGGACTGTTGTGCTCGATAAAACTTGAAAGCCGGAAATGGCGGATTGTCAGCTATGCATTGGTGTTCCTGACGATTATGGTGAAATGCCTTTGCGGATATGAGTACATTTCTACTGTCATGATGGGGACGATTCTGTTCCTGTTGGCGGATCTGGCAGTGGCCTGGACACAGAGAGAGCATAACGAGTGCAGATTGCTGGTACGTACAATCTTCTGCGTCGGCATATCGGCACTGCTGGGGTTTGCTGCGGCCATCTGCCTTCATGCACCTCTGAAATCAGGCGGGAGCGTGATTGAGGGCATTCGCCTGATCATTCAGGAGGATGTTCTGCGCAGAACCTATGGGGCAGATTTGAATGCATTCTCGTCCTTGCCGGACTTTGAGCAGGCGGGACTGAATGCCTCGGCCTGGGCAACGCTGTGCAAGTATTTCCATTTCAAGACGGAGATTATTGCGGGAATCGATGGAAGTCTGTTCCCGCTGCTGTGTCTGGCTCCGATTGTTATTTTCCTCTGGGAGCACAGCAGAAAAAATATGACAGTTGCTGCAGAAAAGGGAAGAGCAGACGGAGAACAACCTGCCGGGAACTCGGAATCGGGATTGTCCTGCAGTAGGGAGAAGGAGAGGAAAAAGCAGTACACGGAGGAGACGGCGCTGTATATCCTCAGCTTCCTTAGCACCATCAGTTGGTTCGTGCTGGCTAAATCTCATTCCTTCGTACACACGCATATGAATTTCGTACTGTGGTACTGCGGCTTCGTGCAGATCTGCATCTACATAATCCTGCGGTATGTTGTGGACTGGGTTCGCGGGAAGAGAGAGGAACAGGAAACGTGACCTGCTGCAGAGTCTCTTTGAAGGTAGCATTGCGGCAGGCAGTTGGACGGGAGTGAGAGAAGATGAAGCTGTCGATTTCAAATATTGGCTGGACGGCGGAGCAGGACGAAGATGTCTACGCTAAGATGAGAGATTATGGATTCACCGGTTTGGAGATTGCTCCGACGCGAATCTTCCCGGAACGTCCGTATGAGCATCTGCGGGAGGCTGCAGCCTGGAGCCGTACCATGGCGTCGGACCGGGGCTTTACCATTCCTTCTATGCAATCGATCTGGTTCGGACGGCAGGAGAGCCTGTTCGGGACGCAGGAAGAGCGGAAGGCACTGGCGGATTATACAAAGGCGGCCATTGATTTTGCTGAGGCGATCGGGTGCCGCAATCTGGTGTTCGGCTGCCCGCGCAATCGTAATCTTCCGGAGAACAGGCGGGCTGAGCTGGCATATGAGGGAGAGCCAGCCGCCGGACGAAACCGGGAGGGAGACTTCCCGGAGAGGCGACTCACAGAGCGTAGATTCCCGGATGAGGCTGTTTTATTTTTCCGGGAGGTTGGTGACTACGCGGCAGAGAAGGGGACTGTTATCGGAATGGAGGCAAATCCGCCGATCTACAACACGAACTTTATCAACCGGACCAAGGAGGCACTTGCCTTGATTCAGGAGGTGAATTCGCCGGGGTTCCTTTTGAATCTGGATGTCGGGACGATGGTACAGAATGGAGAAGAGATATCCGTTCTCAGGGGAGAGGTTTCGAAGATCAATCATGTCCATATCAGTGAGCCTGGGCTGAAGCCGATTCAGGAGAGAGCGCTGCATCGGGAGCTTCGGGACCTGCTGCGGGCAGAAAGGTATCAGAACTTCATCTCGATCGAGATGGGCAGAACGGAGAATCCGGAAGAGCTGCTGCGATGCATGGAATATGTGAGCGGAGTGTTCCGGGAGTGAGGAAAGAAGTTGCAGCATTATAAGAGACAGGACGGTGTTCCGGAATTTGACTGCACGGAATATCGGGAGAAAACAAGAGAATACGTGGTATTGATTCCTATCATCAACGAAGGGGACCGCATCCGCCGGGAGCTGGAACGGGCAGCTGCGGCGGGAGTATCCGATTATGCGGACATTGTGATCTGCGACGGAGGTTCCTCGGACGGCTGCACGGAGGAAGGACTTCTGCGCAGTCTGCAGGTGAATACGCTTCTCGTAAAGCGCAGCGCCGGCAAACAGGGTGCTCAATTGCGGATGGGCTTTTGGTGGGCACTGCAGCGAGGCTATCAGGGTATTATCACGATCGACGGAAATGATAAGGACAGCATCGAGGATGTTCCGCGATTCATTGAGAAGCTGCAGGAGGGCTATGATCTGATTCAGGGGTCACGGTTTATCAACGGTGGAAAGGCCGTGAATACGCCGTGGATTCGGACTGTCTCTGTGCGCCTTCTGCATGCACCGGTGATCTCGCTGACGGCAGGACAGCGTTTTACGGATACGACCAATGCGTACCGGGCTTATTCCAGACGGTATCTGACGGATGAACGGGTGAAGCCGCTGCGGGATGTGTTCATGACGTATGAGCTCCTGGCCTACCTTTCGGTTCGCGCTACACAGCTGGGGATGAGAGCCTGCGAGATTCCGGTAACGAGAGCATATCCTGCGAGCGGGAAGACACCGACGAAGATCAGCTTTCTGAAGGGGAACGCGGAGCTTTTGAAAATTCTGTTCGCAAACGCCAGAGGGGCATATAACCCGTGAAGGAAACTGCGGTTCGTTATGAGATATTCAACTTGCCAAAGGGCAGAAATGAGACAGGCAGCGTAAAAAAGGACATTACAGTGTTGAAGCTGTGGATGATAAGCTGCGGGGGAAGATGAATTTGGGCAGTTTGATATTGAAACAAAATCATGAAGTGCAAGAGCGACGGATTCATAAAAATGTCCTTGGCGGGATAGCGCTGGCGATGCTGCTGGGAATTCTGACGTTCGTCATTCTCTACGGGACGGCGCCGCTCCATGTGACCAACGATGCCTGGATTATGGCCGGCTATGATGAGACGGATATCATTCAGCATTATTCCGGCTGGCTGGCCTTTCGGAATTCGGAATGGACCTTTCCGATCGGCATAGCGGGTGACATGGCTTACGGACAGGGAACCTGTATTTCCTTTACGGACAGTGTTCCGTGGGCCGCCATTCTGTGCAAGCTGGTAAGCCCGCTGCTGCCGGAGACCTTTCAGTATTTCGGTTTATATGCGCTGCTATGCTATGTTCTGCAGAGCGTGGCAGGGTATCTGATTGTGTATCGGAAGAGTCACAGCGTGGGGTATTCACTGCTGGGAGCGGTGCTCTTTGATTTTGCGCCTATTATGATGGAGCGGTCGATGCGGCATGTGGCGCTGGGATCGCAGTGGCTGGTGCTGTTTGCGATTCTCTTGTGGCTGCGGCATAGGGACCAGCGGGAATGGCGTCATTATATCGGGTACCTTGCACTGCTGGTGCTGGCGATTGGAATTCATCCGTATTTTCTTCCGATGATAGCGGTGTTCCTGTTCCTGACGGTGACGGAGGATCTCCGCGTGCGAAGGTGGCTTTCCGTTCCGATCGTGCTCGCAGAGCTCGGAATCACCTATGTGACCGGATGCTGCATCGGTGTTCTCGGCAGCGGCGTACAGAGCTCGCGGGATGGATACGGCTATTACTGCATGAATCTGAATGCGTTGTGGAATCCCTCCAGTCTGGGCGGATATACATGGTCGGCTGTCCTGAAGGTGCTGCCGCAGACGCTGGGCAATTATGACGGCTTTAATTATCTGGGCTTTGGTATGATTGTCGGCATCACGCTGACGATTGCAGCAGCATTGGCAGGGAACGCGGCAGAGCGCTGGCACAAGGTTACGGTCAGAAATGCAAGGATCTCTGGAAATCATAGGGAAGCAGGTGAGGAACAGGCACTGCCGGTTAGGAATGCAGACGCGAGTAAAGAATGCAGAACAGCCGGACATTACGGGATCGCGATGCTGATGATGGTGTTCTGCACGTTATTTGCAATCAGCAACGTAGTGACCTGGAACGATCAGACTCTGTGCACCATTCCGCTGCCGGAGCGCGTGCTGGAAGTGTGCGGGATCTTCCGTGCGAGTTCGAGACTGTTCTATCCGGTGTATTACTGCATTATGACGGCGGTGATTTATCGGATCTGGGAGCTGGGAAAGGGGCGAAAAGGCAACGGTACATTCACTGCATCGCCCACTTCGCCTGCAGGAAGATCTGGAGTATCCGGTGCAGACTTAAGAGCCGATTCGTGCATCGCCTTTGCTGTCCTGGCACTGGTGGTTATCGTGCAGCTGTGGGATCTTCACGGCTGCATTCGGGAAAAGCATGAACAGATGCAGGAGAAGGCGGTCAGTTCCTCCGTACTGCAGGAACCGGAGCTCAATGACATCATGGCGAACACGGATGCCTTTATGATGGATGGCTATTGCGAGGGGACGAGAGCGCTGTCCGTTCCTGCCCTGAAGCATCATATGAGGCTGTATTTCTCTACAGCCAACAGTGGAAACTATGACGTGAGCAGCAAACTGTCTGCCGATATCGAGGCTAAGATCAAGGCTACCGGTGCAATCGGGACGAATCTGATCATTACGATGGATTGGGATACTGCGCTGGAATATCTGCAGTATGAGAACATCGGATATTATGAACGGAATGGCTTATATTACCTGTGCGACCGCAGTCTGACAGGAGTTGTGACACGGGAAGGACTGACGGAGCAGGAAGAAGCTTCGGAATAGATACTATTTTTGTAATAATCCGCTGGGAAGCCGCTGCAGCAGAAGGGCTGCAATGACGCCGTTGAGAATTCCTGCAGCAATGCCGGAGAGGATCATAACGGGGAGATAGTAAATCAGATTCAGATTCGAGAGCAGCATAAGGGCGACGAGGAGCTGCCCAAGGTTGTGGAATACGCCGCCTGTCATACTGATACCATAGATGGAGAACAGCTCAGCCTTGCCGCGGGCTGTTCTTTTCTGATTTTGGCGCAGCAGGAGAACCATGATAAGGAAGCTGGCTGCGGCACCGGCGATGGAATACAGAATGCCGAAGACTCCGGAGAAGAGAAAGCCGGAGAGCAGAATGCGCACGACATTGAGGAGCAGAGCAGACCGTGGGCTTAGCCGATAGAGAGCGAAAATAACGACGAGATTCGCCAGCCCCAGCTTCACGCCCGGGAGACTCGGCAGGAACGGAATGAGTGTCTCCAACCAGGACAGCGCCAGCGCCAGCGCAGAGAGCATAGCAGTTACCGTCAGGCTCTCTGCAAGTGATAAATCAGAAAAAGTATGCGGATGTAAAGCGTCCTGCGTAGAGGACTTACGAGGAGTAGTCATATTTTCGTGGTGTCAGTGGACAATCGCATCATATCCGCTGCCGGATCCTGCTGAATTTCCGGATGCGGATTCATTATCAATAATCTGTATCGTGAGTCTGTGCGGGAGGCAGACAATCCACTCGCCGGCTTTGTCAATGGAAACGTGCTGGACGCAGACCTGATTGCGGCAGTCAGACTCTGTCACGGATACGGTGCCGTCCTGAATGGTGATCACATTCCTGCCGTATTGGTTGTCGATGGTGATCGTCTGATCCTCCTGGAGAGAATAAGTGCCGCAGTTTTCGCCCGCAACGAGGATCTCTGTAGATCGCTGCACTGCATCGTCGGAGGATGCATCGGTGGAAGAATACGAAGAATTTGAATGTCCCGATTGGCTGGCGCTGCTGTTATTATTGCCGGCCGCAGAAACGCCGGCTGTCCATATGGGAGATGCGGCGATACCTGCTGCCAGTGCGAGAAAGCATAGGAGCAGGATGACGTCGCCTTTTTTAATTTGTTTTAGCATGATAAACTTACCTCTGCCTGTGGCTTGGAACAGTCCACGGATATTGTATCATCATAGATTTGACGGTGACAGGTGATCGGTTGTGAATGAACGAGGAAATCACTTGCATAAGAAAAAGGTTGGCATATGCCTGCTGGCGTGCATGGCGATATTGGGGATTTTTGCCTGCGCGGTATGTCGAAACGGTGGATGGAACGGCGTGCTGCAGAATGTTCGCTCGGAAGAAAATTCCGGGCAGACGGCCGTAACGAAGCAAAGCTTTTATTTTGACACAATCTGTCAGATTACCATTTATGAAATGGCAGCTGCCGACTCCGGGCAGCCCGATGACTCTGAACAGAATGCATCCGGGCAACAGACACCTGAACGGACGTTTGAACAGAAGGCGGAGGAGGCGATTACAGACGCCTTCGCGCTGTGCAGCGAATATGAAAAGCTGCTGAGCAAGACTGTGGAAGGCTCCGATATCTGGAATATCAATCATGCAGCCGGAGAGGCGGTGCCTTGCGACTCCCGAACGATTGCAGTGATTGAAAAGGGCATTCATTATGGAGAACTCTCGGACGGAGGCTTTGATATCACGATCGGGAAAGCGGAAGACCTGTGGAATTTTCATGAGCTCACAGAGGAAACTTCGGATAAGAATGATTCTGATGCGAATGTTTCTGACAAATCGACCAGCAGTGCGCAGGGAGCGAATTTAAAGGAAGCGTCTTCTGAATTGTTATTCGGACTTCCGGACGAAACGGCACTGGAAGAGGCTGTTACCCATGTTGATTATCGGAACATTCAGATCGATACTGCAGCTGGTACGGTTCGGCTGAAGGATCCGGAGGCAGAGATCGATCTGGGCGGCATTGCGAAGGGATACATCGCGGATCGTGTCTGCGAGGCGCTGGAACAGGCAGGGGTGACTGCGGGAATTGTCAGCCTCGGCGGCAACATCGAGTGCATCGGCAGCAAGCCGGACACCATAGGATACCAAACGGAGAATGCAGAATATACCGCGTTCTGCATTGGGATTGAGACGCCGTATTCAGATCGAACAGAGGTTGTCGGCTCATCGGATCTGGCAGATGGTACAATGGTGACATCGGGCGTATATGAACGCTATATTACGGTGGATGGGAAGGAATATCACCACATTCTGGATGTCCAAACAGGATATCCCGTGGATACCGATGTTCTCAGTGTGACGATCTGCGGACCGGCCGGGACCTCAGCAGATTGCGATGCACTGTCTACGACCTGCCTGATTCTGGGATCGGAGAAGGGGAAGAGTCTTATTGAGAAGCTGGATGGGTATGAGGCGTTATTTATTATGCAGGATGAATCGGTCACGATGACATCGGGGATGAATTTCACTGCTGCAGGTGAATGAATTTCGAGGAGCCGAAAACCTTATGGCTCTGGTAACTATAACAGTTAAGGCGTAGTTTATAAAGGAGCATGTGAATGAATCGAAGAAGGTGGCTGGCGGCCGGCCTTGCCGGTTTAGCATTGGCGGCTGCGGCACTGTTTTTGTGGCCGCGGTATGAGGCCTTTGCGGAAGAGGATTATAAGGAAACTTGTGAGCAGGCCATGTTCATGACCGGAATCTGGTATCAGTATGCCATTCAGGAATCTCTGGAGGCAGGGAAGACGGAGCAGGAGATTGATTACGAAGAACTGCTGCGGAAGGTAATCCAGGCACATTTTGAACTGACCTTGCGGGATGACCTTTCTTCCGATGATTTCTGTCGTTCCGGGGCAAAGGTGCAGATGTCCATTGATCCGGAGACGCATGTACTGACGATGTCCTGCAGTCATGAAGACCATGAGCATGCATATGACAATTCCTGGGTGACGGAAGAGGTACTGGAACAGCTGGAGAACATCGATTCGGGAATTGATGTTACGCAATGAAGACACGGAGGATGAAATGAAGAAAAGGAATATGTACAGCGCGGTAACTGCAATCATTGCAGCAGTGGCATTGCTGGCGGGCTTTTTACTGGGACGTGTATCGGTAAAAAGTGTGAAGACAGAGAATACGGCAGAGATTGCTTCCGAGGATGCGTCTATGGAAAGCTCACAGGATGAGGCAGCGGAAGAGGAGACGCAGGAAACTACAGCAAATCAGCATGAGCAGGATCTGAACTCGGATCTGGTGGATGCTGCAGATCAGGAGTACCAGTCATCTGGAAATGACGGCAGCGGGGCGATTACTCATGAAGCACAGTCTGAGGTTTCGTCGGAGGAGACAACGGTGGATCCTTCTGAGATTGAGAATCCTACGCTGGCAGAGGCGAGTCTTCCGGACGGGGTAGCTTCTACCCTGTATGGAAAGAGAGGAACGGCCTTGTTCCAGGTGGTGATACTGGGCGATTCACAGTTCGGTAATTTCCTGGGAGAGGATGGACTTGGATATCTCCTGTCGGAGAAAATGCATGCGAATGTGTATAATCTGAGCCTTGGCGGAAAGTGTGCCGCGGCAGAGCAGGAAGATCTTAACAAGGATCCTTCACAGTGGGGAACTACCTGCGGCGTGAACCTGATGATGGCAATCTGCGGCAAGGTAGATAATTCCTGCCTCAACGGATGGGATTATCAGATGAATGTGTTCAACAGCTGTGATTTCTCTAAAACGGATCTGTTCGTTATCGCATACGGCGACAATGATTACCTGAGCAAGAAACAGATTTATGATGACTCGAATCCCAACAGCGTATATACGTATTATGGGGCACTGGAATCGATGATCCTGAATATCCGGGAGAACTTCCCGGATGCCAAGATTCTGGTCTGCACACCGACGTATGCGCAGTTCTGGCAGGCCGGGACAGGAGCATTCCTGGGCGACTCCAACATTATCAACAACGGATACGGAACCCTGTACAACTATGTGGAGACGGCAACACATCCGGCGGACGGACACAAGAATACCTACACCGTGAATTCCTATGAGAACACGGGCATTGATATTTATTCTGCCTCTGAGGATCTGCTGGATGGTATTCATCTGACGGCATCCGGACGAGTGAAGTACGCAAACCTGATCAGCAGAATCGGACTGCGCGCAATGGGATATGACATTGGGGAAGGCGTGGATCCGGATACTGTGGATTGGGTGAGCCAGAATCCCAGCGCGCAGCAGTAAGCTGATACCAGGACACCAAAGTCCCAACCTCTGATGAGAGCTTGCTTTCGTTAGAAGTTGGGATGGTACTATGTGTCGGCGGAACATGCATGGGCCCTCCCAGCCGTGCCTATGCGAGAACACAAAACGCATAACAATCCAAGCATCCATGGAAAAAACGGTACAGCGTGGGATCACAGCATAATGTCGGAAATATCTGACAATTACAGAAATATTCGCAACAGCAAAATGCGATTATTTGTTTGACATAGAACAGGGTGCGATGTATTATACATCTTGTTCGCAGAAGTGGCGGAATTGGTAGACGCGCAGGCTTCAGGTGCCTGTGGCAGCAATGTCGTGAGGGTTCAAGTCCCTTCTTCTGCATCATCTCTTTGAAAAGGTTTCGAACCCAATTGGGCTGAACGGAGAGATGCAAAGATAATAAGCAATATGCGGGAATGTCGGAATTGGTAGACGAGCAAGATTAAGGTTCTTGTGGCTGCAAGGTCGTGTGGGTTCAAGTCCCATTTCCCGCAGCGTGAGATGGATTGATGCTGTTGGCTTCGGTTGAACATCTCATACAAAGAAAGCATTTGACAGTTGTTGGATGTTTTCATACAATATCACTCGTTCGCAGAAGTGGCGGAATTGGTAGACGCGCAGGCTTCAGGTGCCTGTGGCAGCAATGTCGTGAGGGTTCAAGTCCCTTCTTCTGCACGAATTCAGAGCCGAGCAGTTATTCAGCAATTGCAGGCTCTGTTTTTTTCTCAGATATGCGGTCATAGCTCAGCTGGGAGAGCGCGTCCTTGACGTGGACGAGGTCGCAGGTTCGAGCCCTGCTGGCCGTATTATTTTCAATCTCACTGCTTTGTCGGTTGTTCTGTTTGCGTTTCAGCTATTTCTTATAGAATTTTTATAGAACTCTTCGTTTATAATCCTCCGATGCATCGATTTTAGTGGGAATTTATTTTGCCGTAATGAAACTTGAACTATAATTGCGGTATGATTTTGGTGAACGTAACGTAGAACAAGATTTCTTTGGATCATTTTAGATTAAAAAAAGGAAATTCACTGACCCCGCAGAATAATAGTTCTGTGGGGTTTTGTAATCGGAGGATTGCGTCTATGAGTCAGCAATTGATTCGGGAACAGTTAGAGAAACGGGAGCAGGAGATTCTGGCGCCGTGGGCGGCCTTTTCGGCGCAGTCGAGAGGACGCAGGAAAGAGGAACCGCAGGACGATCTTCGCCCGGTATTCCAAAGAGACCGCGACCGCATTCTTCATTCCAAATCCTTCCGCAGACTCAAGGACAAGACACAGGTCTTCATCACACCGGACGGCGATCATTACCGCACGCGGCTGACGCATACTCTGGAGGTATCGCAGATTGCGAGAACCATTGCGAAGGCATTGCAGCTGAACGAGGATCTGACGGAGGCCATTGCACTGGGACATGATCTGGGTCATACGCCCTTCGGGCATGCCGGCGAACGGGTTCTGAATCAGCTCTGCCCGGAAGGGTTTGATCACGCACAGCAGTCGGTGCGTCTGGTGGAATATCTGGAGAAGGACGGACAGGGACTGAACCTGACATGGGAGGTACTCGACGGCTTTGCCAATCATCAGACAGACGGGAGTCCCTCGACGCTGGAAGGCAGGGTCGTCCGTTATTCGGACAAGATTGCGTATTTCCATCATGATATGGACGATGCAATCCGGGGCGGAATTCTCTCAAATGATGACGTACCGGAGGAGATCGCACAGGTGCTGGGACACTCCATGGAGGAACGACTGAACACGTATGTCCACGACATCATCTCGAATTCCATGGGAAAGCCGATCCTGCAGATGTCAGAACCTGTGGAGAAGGCTTATCGGCAGTTCCGGGACTTCATGTTCGAGAATGTATACACCAATCCCAAGGCAAAAGGCGAAGAGTCCAAAGCAATGGGAATTGTGGAACAGCTATATAACTACTATTGCAAAAATATCGACCTCCTGCCGGCCTATCTGAAGCGCCGCATGGATGACTGCGGAGACTCCCGCGAACGTGTGACCTGCGATTATATCTCGTCGATGACGGACCGGTTCGCCATCGCACGCTACGCAGACATATACGTGCCAAAGAGTTGGCAGTGAGACGGGTCAGGCGCCCGATGGCGCCTTCCCTCGTTACGAGTGTCGGCTGGGCGCCTCCACTCGGCATTTCGCAGAAATCGTATACACGAGTTTCTGCTCATGCATTGGCAGTTCGGGTGCTTGATAGCACCCTCTCGTGCTTCGAGTGTCGACCAGAGGTCTCCACTCGGTGCATCAGAGAAATCGCATACGCGAGTTTCTCTTCGCACTTTGATGGGTCAGGCGCCCGATGGCGCCTTCCCTCGTTACGAGTGTCGGCTGGGCGCCTCC
>CAYLUU010000030.1:12967-15353 GCA_964386925.1 uncultured Sarcina sp.
GAAATCGTATACACGAGTTTCTGCTCATGCATTGGCAGTTCGGGTGCTTGATAGCTGCGTAAGGGCGGTGAGCTGTGATCCGGCTGCAGGGCCTTGCGAGGCCTCGGCACTTGCGAACGTATTTTGTGAGCTTAGTGCCGTTAGGTCCGAGGACGGAGCGAAAGCGTCCCTGCAGCGGATACAGCTCGCCACCCGAGGAATAAAGAAATAAGAGAAGGACTATGTATTATCAGGAAGACATCATCGAGCAGGTGCTGGCCTCGAACGACATCGTCGACGTCATCGGCACCTACGTACATTTAAAAAAGAGCGGCGCGAGCTATATGGGCCTGTGCCCGTTCCATAATGAGAAAACCCCTTCCTTCTCAGTGCACCCTGGCAAACAGGTATTCCACTGCTTTGGCTGCGGAGAAGGCGGCAACGCTCTGACCTTCCTCATGAAATACGAGAATTACTCTTTTCAGGAGGCCCTGAAGGTCCTGGCGGACCGGGCCGGCATCAAGCTCCCGGAGGAGAATTATTCGCAGGAGGCAAGGCGCAAAAACGAACAGCGCGCCCAGCTTCTGGCCATCAACAAGGAGGCTGCTACCTATTACTACAAGCTGCTGCGCTCGCCCAAAGGCCGGCAGGGGCTGGAATATTTTGCAAAGCGCCAGCTTTCTACCGAGACAATGAATGCCTTTGGCCTTGGATATGCAGACGGAGCCGGCTCCGACATGGTCCGGCATCTGCGGGAGAAGGGCTTTTCCGATGAGAACATTCTGCTCTCCGGAATTGCAGCCTACGACGAGAAACGCGGGCTTCATGACAAATTCTGGAACCGCGTGATGTTCCCGATTATGGATGTCACCAATAAGGTCATCGGGTTCGGCGGGCGTGTTATGGGAGACGCGAAGCCTAAATATCTGAACTCTCCGGAGACGCCAGTGTTCGACAAATCCCGCAACCTGTACGGACTCAACATCGCGAAGAAGACGAAGTGCGGTTACTTCATTCTCTGCGAGGGCTATATGGACGTCATTGCCATGCACCAGGCGGGCTTTACGCAGGCTGTAGCGTCGCTGGGAACGTCCTTCACGGATGGGCAGGCAACTGTATTGAAACGATACGTGAAAAAGGTTCTCCTGTCCTATGATTCTGACGGCGCAGGTGTGAAGGCTGCCATGAGGAACATTGGGATTCTTCACAATGCCGGCCTCACGGGCAAGGTGGTGAATCTGGAGCCCTTTAAGGATCCGGATGAATTCATGAAGAACCTGGGACCGGAGGAGTTTCAGAAGCGCCTCGACAACGCAGAGAATTCCTTTTTCTACCAGATCCGGCAGATCGAGAAGGACTACCGCATGGATGATCCGGCATCGCGATCAGATTTCTATCATGAGATTGCAAGGCGCCTGTGCGGGTTCTCGGATGAGATCGAGCGCGATTCCTACATCAAGGCAATGGCGCAGAAATATTTCATTGACGAGAACATGCTCCGCCGGGAGGTGGCGGCCTACGGGCGGGTTCTGACAAATGAGGACGGAACCGTGAATACGCGCCTTCGCCCTTCCGGGAATTCATCCGGCGCGGCCATGCCGGATACGTCGGGTTACTCGTCTGGCGCCGAGGCTGGACCGGGCGGAGGACGCAGCGCACAAAGCGACATGGCGGGAGCTGCGCAGTTCGAACAAAGAGGAGCAGCAATGCAGCCGGAATATAGAGGCTCTGAATTTCAGAATTCGGATCCTCGAAGCTCTGGAACTGCCTATGGAGCACAGCGCCGCGGCGGAGCCAAAATATCCGCTGCCGACCAGGCAAGGCTTCGCAATGAGCGCCTGCTGCTGACCTGGGTTTCTGACGATCCGAATCTGTATCCGCAGATCCGGGATTACATCTCGGCAGAAGATTTCACGGAAGGCGTGCCGAGAATGGCGGCAGAGAAATATTTTGCCATGCTCGAGCGTGAGGCCGGCGACAAGCTGGCAGTGGTTTCCGGAAACGGCGGAAGGCCGCGCTCGTCTCCGGGGACGGTGGTGGCGATGTTCGAGGATGAGGAGCAGCAGCGCCAGGCGGCAGAACTCTTCGAGACAAGGCTTTCGGGGATTACACATGAAGAGCTGGAGAAGGCACTGAAGGATGTCCTGTGCAGCGTGAAGCGCAGCACCATTCAGCGGATGTCGGCGGATATGACCGACCCCTCCATGCTGAGCAAAATGATGAAGGCCAAGAAAGACCTGGCAGCGATTCAGGCATTGCCGATTACGCTTTCAGAAGCATAAGGAAGCGCTGATTAAAGCGTTTTCCGCGCAGGATTTGCGCTGCAAAGCGGCAATTTTATATAAGAATAGATTGAATAGGATACCAGAGAACAAGGGCTCCAACCTTCCATGAGAATCTGATCTTG
>CAYLUU010000030.1:15453-23357 GCA_964386925.1 uncultured Sarcina sp.
TTGAATAGGATACCAGAGAACAAGGGCTCCAACCTTCCATGAGAATCTGATCTTGAATTTGATCTTATGAGGGGATCCCAATATCACTGAATATGTGAGGAGATGAACATGACAAAGAAGATGATCGACGAAGCAGCTGCTGCAGAGAAGAAGGCACCGGCCAGAAGACCGGCGGCAAGACGAGTGGCAGCCAGAAAACCCGCGGCCAAAAAGCCGGAGAGCGCAGAGTCCGCAGAAACCCAGAACCATGAAGAGGAGTTTCAGGCCCGTCTGGAGAAGCTGGTCAAGCAGGCCAAGAGCAACGGCGATGTGCTGGATTCCAAGGAGGTTCTGAAGTCCTTTGCCGATATGGATCTCGAGGATGAAAAATACGACCTCATCACCAGCTATCTTGAGAGCAAGGGAATTGATGTCCTGAACCTGGAGGAGGATCAGAATGATGTTCCGGATCTCGAAGATGAGGACAACGTCGATGACGATGAGGTTCCGAATGAGGAACTTGCGCTGATCGAGCAGGAGGAAGCGGAGAACGAGCTGGATCTGAGCAGCAATATGGATGTGGTCAACATCGAAGATCCGGTCCGTATGTACCTGAAGGAGATCGGCAAGGTTCCGCTTTTGACCGCTGAGCAGGAGGTCACCATTGCCAAGCGCATGGAGAATGGCGATATCGCGCAGAAGATGCTGGACACGCTGTTCAAGGATGTTGCCGATGACGACACCGAGCGCGTGACCACAAGAGAAGAGATGGAGCAGTATCTGAACAGCGATGAGCTGCGTGCAGAGATCGAGGAGAAGGCTGCTGTTCTGGAGGGCAAGACCAAGCAGGATCTGAAGTACGTGGTCGGTGATGGCGAGGAGGCCAGAAAGAAGCTGGCGGAGGCGAACCTTCGACTGGTGGTATCGATTGCGAAGCGTTATGTCGGCCGCGGTATGCTGTTCCTCGACCTCATTCAGGAAGGCAATCTGGGACTGATCAAGGCAGTGGAGAAGTTTGATTTCCGCAAGGGCTTTAAGTTCTCAACGTATGCGACCTGGTGGATCCGTCAGGCCATCACGAGAGCCATCGCTGATCAGGCGAGAACCATTCGTATCCCGGTTCATATGGTAGAGACCATCAACAAGCTGGTGAGAATCTCCAGACAGCTTTTGCAGGAGCTGGGACGTGAGCCTTCTCCGGAGGAGATTGCAGAGCGCATGGGAATTCCTGTGGAGCGTGTACGTGAGATCATCAAGATTTCACAGGAGCCGGTATCTCTGGAGACGCCGATCGGTGAGGAGGAGGATTCTCATCTGGGTGACTTTATTCAGGATGACAACGTGCCGGTACCGGCAGAGGCTGCGGCGTATACACTGCTGAAGGAGCAGCTGCAGGAGGTTCTGGAGACACTGACAGAGCGCGAGCAGAAGGTGCTGCGCCTGCGCTTTGGCCTGGACGACGGCCGTGCCCGCACACTGGAGGAGGTAGGCAAAGAGTTCAATGTTACTCGTGAGCGTATCCGCCAGATCGAGGCCAAAGCACTTAGAAAGTTAAGACACCCGTCAAGATCGAGAAAACTGAAAGACTACTTAGATTAAAATGATAAAGCTATCAAAGCGACTACAGACAATCTGTGATCTTGTTCCGTCCGGCATGCGGATCTGCGATGTGGGCTGTGACCATGCCTACGTGGATATTCGTTTGCTGCAGGAGGGCAGGATCACAGGAGCCCTGGCCATGGATGTGGCGGATGGTCCGCTGGCAACAGCAAAGGCGAATCTGGAGCTGACGGAGCTCTACGATACGGGACGCTGCGAGCTGCGAAAGTCCAACGGCCTTGCCGCATATGAGCCCGGTGAGGCGGACGTCATGATCTGCGCAGGGATGGGCGGCATCCTGATGGAATCCCTTTTGGAGGCGGAGCCGGAGAAGGCAGCCAGCTTCCGGGAGCTCCTTTTGTCTCCGCAGTCGGAGATTCATCTGGTGCGGGACTGGCTGCTCCGAAACGGCTTTCTCATTACGGAGGAACGCTTTCTGGAGGATGAGGGCAAGTATTATACGGTGATGCGTTGCGTGCCGGGAAACTCTGACAATGCAGAAACGATTGCCGAATCGAGTGCTCTTACAGAAGAAAAGCCTGGCATGAGCGTACCAGGCGCAGATCCCGATGCGGATCAGAACGCTGTGCATGAGAGGTCCATGTGCTGCCAGCTGCGTCCCGCGTGGGAAGAGATGGCAGATCGAATTGATGTTTTGCCACAGGAAATTCTGCAGAAGGCGAACGTGAACCGGGAAAGCGTTTGCAAACTGCTGCGGGAGCCTTCTTTTCAGTCGATGGTGGAAAGGCTTTATGGTCCGTGCATTTTGAAGACTTTCTTCGAAGGGAAGAAGGATACGGACGATATCGGAACGATCGATGCTGTGGGGAGAAGCGAGACGGCGGCCAGCTTCGAACGCTTTCTGGTGGAGACGCTGCGAGGAAGGCTTCGGATTGCGGGAGAGCTGACCCGGAAGGATGCGCGGCAGCAGAATGAAAATTTGCAGCACAGACTGCAGGAGATACAGACGGATATCGGCGTTTTCCAGACGCTGCTGGCGGTTAAGATTGTGTTGGGATCTGCGGCGTGATCACGAAAGGAGGATTACATATGCTCTTATCGGAATTTATGGCACAGGTGGAGGAATTCTGTCCGAAGTCGTTTGCCATGGAATGGGATAATCCGGGACTGCAGGCTGGGCGAAGTGATAAGGAAATCCGAAAGGTGTATCTGGCAGTGGATGCCACCAGTGAAGTGGTCGAGGACGCAATCCGGCAGCATGCCGATCTGATTGTAACGCATCATCCGCTACTCTTTGGCGGACTCAAGCATGTGACGGATCAGGATTTCATCGGGAAACGCATCGTGCGGCTCTTGAATAACGATATGGCTTTGTATGCGATGCACACGAACTTCGACGTCATGGGTATGGGGGCCGAGGCTGCAGAGCGGCTGCACCTTGTGAATCCGGATGTGCTGGAGGTGACCTATGAGGATGATGTGTCCCATGAGGGAATCGGACGGATCGGAGAGCTGCCGGAGCATATGACGCTGCAGGAGTGCGCACAGTATGTGAAGGAAGCGTTTGATATTCCGAGTGTGCGGGTGTACGGCGATCCGGACACCGCAATTGTGATGACGGCGGTTCTGCCGGGTTCCGGCAAGGACGACATTGACATCGCAGTTGCCAAGGGAGCTGACGTCATGATTACCGGGGACATCACACATCATGTCGGGTTGGATGCTGTGGAGAAGGGAATCGCAGTGATCGATGCCGGACATTACGGAGTGGAGAAAATCTTCGTGCCGTACATGCAGGATTATCTGGCCCGGGAATTCCCGGAGCTCGAGGTTGTGTGCGCACCGGTGAAGGAGCCGTTCTGGACGGTATAGACAAACGTGCACTTGCTGCGTTGATTTCAATGTAACTATTCAGCACTTCGTGGTACGGAGAAAACGCCTGTGCAGCTTTCTCCTTGCATACGGAAAACCTTGATGTGGCTGAACAAAAAATGCAGGATGATGTACGAAAGGAGGATCGCATGCCTACTGTATTCGTCGATGGGCAGCAGCGCCAATATGACAAGGGAACCACATTTGAGAAGATTGTCGAAGAATTCCAGCCCAAATACAAGGATGGAATTGCGCTGGTTTATTTTAACCGCAAGATGCGTGAACTGAATAAGCGCCTGGATAAGGATGGCGTGGTTTCTGTGATTACCACGCGGGATTCTGCAGGGTATCTTACCTATGTCCGTACCGCGACGCTGATGCTGGTGAAGACAGTGGCGGATCTGACGAAGGCCATCAATCAGGAAGGAATGGCGGTCAGTCCGGGAACATCGGATCCTGCAGGAGCAGCAGAAGGGCAGGCGCTTCGTGTACGCGTGGAATTTGCGATTGGGAACGCATATTTCTGCACGTTCCACGGGGAATTGACACCGGAGCTGGAAGCGCAGGGCTTTCGGAAGTCGGAGGATGGGAACATTCTGATTCCGCCTGCATTTGCCGCCCAGATTCAGGAAGCCATGGAGACCCTGCGGGACAAGGACGCTTCGATTACCAAGAAGACCTATCCTCTGGATGATGCGATGATGCTGTTCCGCCGCCAGGGAATGGAGGACAAGGCGAAGCTTTTTCGCTTCCGCCGGAGCTCCACTGTGAATGTCTACAGTCTGGAAGGCTACTACGATTACTATTACGGCTACATGATGCCATCTACCGGCTATATTCGTCAGTTCGAGGTGATGAGCTATCGGGAGGGCCTTTTGCTGAACCTGCCGGGCCAGGAAACGCCTGGCGAGCTGACACCCTTTCGGGAGGCCCAAAACCTCTATGACCAGCTGATGCTCTCAACGGAGTGGGGACAGCTGGTGGATATTTCCACGGTAGGTGATCTGAATGATGCTATCTGCAAAGGGAGCATTTCGGACATGATTCTGGTGCAGGAGGCGCTGCAGGAACGCCGCATCGGAGACATTGCAGAGGATATTGCGGATAACGAGAATGTACGGGTTGTGCTGGTTGCAGGCCCGTCCTCCTCAGGCAAAACAACCTTTGCCCATCGCCTTGCTATTCAGCTGCGCTCCTTCGGCCTTCGCCCGCGGATTCTGTCCATGGACAACTGGTTTGTTCCGAGAGAGAGGACACCGATTGACATCGACGGCAATTATGATTTCGAATGTCTGGAGGCACTGGACCTTCGCCTCTTCAACGACGATATGAATGATCTTCTGGCCGGTGAAGCAGTGGATCTGCCAGTCTATGATTTTAAGACCGGAAAGCGCCGCTACAACAATTCTCCGATCACAATGGGGCCGGAGGACATCCTGATTGTGGAGGGAATCCACGGTCTGAATCCGAAGAGCTCCGAGGACATTCCGGCTGCCAGCAAATACAAGATCTATATCTCCGCGATGACATCGATGAACATCGATGAGCACAACCAGATCCCGTCTTCGGACACGCGCCTGCTGCGCCGGATTGTGCGCGATTCGAGAACTCGCGGCGCAGATGCCCGGGCGACCATTGCACTGTGGAAGAAAGTCCGGGAAGGCGAGGAAAAATATATTTTCCCTTACCGGGAGCATGTGGACGCCGTATTCAACTCTGTCCTGATCTATGAGCAGGCTGTGCTGAAGCAATTCGCGGAGCCGCAGCTGTTCTCGGTGCCAGGTGATGCGCCGGAGTACTACGAAGCCAAAAGGCTTTTGAAATTCCTGGAATATTTTGTGGGAGTGGATACGGCGGCACTGCCGGCCAACTCTATCTGCCGCGAATTCGTGGGCGGCGGATGCTTCCCTGTGTAAAAGACGGCTGGCAACAGGGCGACAGGGCGTGCGCCGCGCATCCCCTGTCGCCCTGTTGCTGGATTAAGCGGCATATGCCATTTGTTTAGGGGAACGCTGATTAAAGCGTTTCCCTCGCCGGATTTGCGCTGCGAAGCAGCATTTTCCCTTGCAAATCCGTGCGATCCACCGGAGGTTGCTAAGGAAATGCTGATTTAATCAGCGTTTCCTTAGCACTCGCATCGAGATTTTCCTGTGGAAAACCTCGATGTGGCTGGCCAGAGTGACTCCGTCACTTGGCCGCCTGACGATTTCAATCATGAATTCGTCCGCAAGGCGCCCGATTCATGTTGAAATCGTCAGGTGCTAAACTAAAGATGTATTAGCAATATCACACAATATGTGCTAAATTAATAGTTTGTGAGCAGAGCAGACGATCGCGGCCCCGCTTTGGCGGGGGTGAGGAAAGTCCGGGCTTCACAGGGCAGGATACCGGTTAACGGCCGGCGGAGGAGACTCCCGGGATAGCGCAACAGAGACATACCGCCGCCTTCATCAGAAGACGGTAAGGGTGAAAAGGCAGTGTAAGAGACTACCGTCCACGCAGTAATGCGGGGAGCCATGCAAGCCCTATCCGAAGCAAGACCGAAACGGAAACAATGGATTGGCCCGATCCGTTTCCAGGTGCGTCGCTTGAGGCTGTCGGCAACGGCAGTCCTAGAAAGATGATCGTCCAACGACAGAACCCGGCTTATCGCTCTGCTCATTTTTTAGTGGATTTATCGACGTGGCTGTTCGGAAGAGGCTGCGCCGCCTGGTCACCTGCCAATTTCAGCATGAATTTGCTTGCGAGCGGTCGATTCGTGTTGAAATCGACAGGTGCTAGACGATATACATATTCAAGAGTGAGTATTACATGAATCTTTACAATCATAAGATCAGGAACAAGAGACTGGTCGGCAGTATTGTATTTGCTGTGATCCTGCTGCTGTTCCTCGTGCGTGGTCTCCTGCTGCAGAGCGGCACAATTGATAAGCTCTATACACTGGATGCTGATCAGCTGCATACCGCACTGGCTAAATACGAAGTCGCCATCCAGTCGCAGTCAGAGGCTGGAACCATGCAGGGCGGAGGAACCATTCTGGATGGCAGGAAGGCATCGACAAAGGATGAAACCTATACGCTGACCATCGTGACAGCTGCTCATGTCGTTGGAGACTGCGACAGCGTGACTGTGACGCTGCCGGATGGAACAACGGCAGAGGGAACGGTCGTATATCGCGAAACGGCGGCAGGCTCAGTTTCAGATATTGCTTTTATCCAGTGCCAGTATGCGGAGGAAGTAGATGTCTATTACTCCCGTGACATTCTGGGACGGCTTTCGGATGGTGATCCGGCCTATGTGTTAAAGGATGGAGAACTGGTTTCCGGGAGCGTGACGGATACCGATGCATCGATTGACGGCATCGGAGCGGATCTTCTGCTGTCCGATATCGGCAGCGAGAACGGAATGTCCGGATCCGGGCTGTACGGCAAGTCCGGCAACTACCTTGGCATGATCGTACAGGGGACAGAGGACGGAACTGCGGCCTGCATTTCGGCGAACGAGATTGTCTCTTTATTGAACCAGCAAGTGCTGTGAAGATAGTACATTGATCTTTCATCGCGGAATAATTCTGATTGTAAATCCATCCGATGACAGTGAGCCTTGTTGAAATCACTGGGTTCGGAACGGACATGGACAATAAACAGGTACATAGATGGCTGCAGACAGACTGCAGCAGAAAGGAAAGAATATGACAAAGGTAGATATCGTCTCCGGATTCCTGGGAGCCGGAAAGACAACGCTTATTAAGAAGCTGATCGGGGATGCTCTGGCGGGCACAAAGGTTGTTCTGATCGAGAATGAGTTCGGCGAGATCGGCATTGACGGCGGCTTCCTCAAGGATGCCGGCATTGAGATCCGCGAGATGAATTCGGGCTGCATCTGCTGCTCACTGGTCGGAGATTTCAATGCTTCGCTGAAGCAGGTAATGGAGAATTACGATCCGGAGAGAATCATCATCGAGCCCTCCGGCGTAGGTAAGCTGGACGATGTAATGCGTGCGATTGAGAAGACGGCAGCTGAGATTCCCGGCATGAAGCTGAACAGCGCCGTGACTGTGGTGGATGCAACGAAGGCACGTGTTTATTTTAAGAATTTCGGCGAGTTCTTTGTCAACCAGATTGAGAATGCAGGGACGGTTATCCTGACCCGTACCGATAAGGCATCGCAGGACAAAATTGATGAGGCGGTTGCGCTCATTCGTGAGCATAATGCAAAGGCAACCATCATCACCACTCCGCTCGCTGAGCTGGACGGCAAGAAGGTTCTGGAGACCATCGAGGGTGGTGAGGATTTGCAGAGTGAGATTCTGGCAGAGGTTCTGGCCAGCGAGGAAGAGCATCATCACCACCATCATCACGATGAGCATGCAGAGAAATACACGGATGAGGACGGCATTACGGTTTATCGTGCACACCACCATCATCACGACCATGAAGATGAGGATCATGATCACGAGGAGCATGAGCACTGCTGCCACCATCATGACCATG
>CAYLUU010000030.1:23457-24940 GCA_964386925.1 uncultured Sarcina sp.
CATGACCACGAGGAGCATGAGCATCACCATCATCATGATCATGATGCAGATGAAGTGTTCGAGAGCTGGGGCATGGAGACACCTCACACCTATACAGCGGAAGAGGTTACGAACATCCTGACGGCACTGGATGACAATGAACAGTACGGCTTCGTTCTCCGCTCAAAGGGTATGCTGCCCGCAGGAGATGGTACCTGGATTCACTTTGACTACGTTCCCGGGGAGCCGCAGGTTCGTTGCGGTGCAGCAGATGTGACAGGCAAGATCTGTGTCATCGGCTCCGGCCTGAACCAGGATAATTTGGAGAAGCTGTTCAAGAGAAAGTGATAATGCAAGGATACTGGCCTTTGAACATCAGCGTTAAGCTGTGTATATAACAGTTCACAATGATTCAGTATCGGCATTGAGAGTGATAGAGATGGAAAAGATTCCTGTATATGTTATCAATGGATTCCTGGATTCCGGGAAATCTTCGTTTTATACCTATACCATTGGACAGCCTTATTTTCAGTCTCCGGATCGTACGCTGCTGATCCTCTGCGAAGAGGGTGAGGTGGAGTACAGCGAGAAGCTGCTGAAGCAGTCCAGAACAGATATGGCTGTGATTGATTCTGTGGACGAGTTCACGCCGGCGAAGTTGATGGCACTGAATGCGCAATACCAGCCGGGACGTGTTCTCATTGAGTGGAACGGCATGTGGGACTTCCGTAAATTCCGCCTGCCTCATGCGTGGGTTTTGGAGCAGCAGATTTCCTGCATTGATGCTTCCTCATTTGGAATGTATTTCTCCAATCTTGCGATGCGTTCCCTGCTCTTCGAGGAGCTGCGCAATTCAGAGCTGATCATGTTCAACCGCTGCGATGACATCGAAGAGGAGGAGCTGATCAAATACAAGCGCAATGTGAAGGCGGTTTGCGCCAATGCAGAGCTGATCTTCGAGGATAAGGACGGCGAGATTGATCTGACCACAGAAGAGGATCTGCCGTTTGATATCAATCAGGAGGTCATCGATCTGGAAGGAATTAATTACGGCGTCTGGTATCTGGATGCGATGGAGCATATGGAACGCTATGAAGGAAAAAAAGTCCGCTTCCGTGCCATCGTTGCCAAGCCGGATGGCTTTGCGAAAGGATATTTTGTTCCGGGCCGCATGGCGATGACCTGCTGCGCAGAGGATATGCAGTTCCTGGGATATGCCTGCAAGTGCGATACCATCGATTCCATTGCAGAGAAGAGCTGGATTCAGCTGACCGCTGAGGTTCGCAAGGAATTCCTGGAGCAGTATGAGGGCGAGGGCATTGTACTGCATGCCATCCTGGCAGAGCCTTGTGAAGAGCCGAAGGATGCGCTGATTAATTTTGCTGGGTGAGTTGAGGTAGTGCTTCCTTGCCGACTACGGTTGATCGACGCTAAATGATTTTAAGATCGTTATCTATTAAGACTGCGGAAAATATTCCGCAGTCTTTTTTTATGGGTTGACAGC
>CAYLUU010000031.1:0-2556 GCA_964386925.1 uncultured Sarcina sp.
GTATCTAAGTTACCAACCCCCATTTCAAATGGGGGTTTATTTTTAGCGGCTCCGCCGCATTTTTCTGGTTCCGCCAGAGGCGGGTCTCGCAATACCAAGATACATTCCTGGTAGCCTCCGGTGGAGGCTCTTTTACTTTTGACTGTCCTCTAACTTATCGTTCTCTTCTTGTTCCCTGATATAATTTCGGATTGTCTCTTCGTTCACATTTCCAACTGTACTAACAAAATACCCGCGTGCCCAAAGATGCCGATCATTCCACTTAGGCCTCAATTCTGGATGCCTATCGAAAAACATCAACGCACTCTTTCCCTTAAGATACGACATAAAATCAGATACACTCATTTTGGGTGGTATCGACACATACATGTGTACATGATCAACACAGACTTTTCCTTCGATGAGGGCTACGCCCTTCATCTCGCAGAGCTTCTTGATTACCTCTACGATGTCCTTTTTGTTAGATCCGTACATTATTTTTCGCCTGTACTTTGGAATGAACACAATGTGATAGGTACAATTCCACCTCGTATGTTGTATACTTTGGTTGTCCATTTGGACCCTCCTTGATATATGTTATGGATCGCGAAACCCACAACATTTTATCAGGAGGTTTTTATTCTGGTACTCTCAGCAACGCCACTGCTTATTCCATTCACCCCATCTCAGATGGGGGATTAAAATGCGTTTTCATTCAGATCATAGTTATCCAGCGCGCTCCCTGCCAGGCCATTGCCTCTTAACTCCGCCGGCTGATCGGCATTTCACCCATTATCATCTCGGCGTCAGCAGCGTTGCAATCGGTGCTCCGATGATGGCAGAGGCAGCCGCCTGCGTTGCAGCGGTTTCCGCTGTGGAATACCAGCTAAGCGCCTTCTTTGCCGTCTTATTGGCTCCCCGAATGCCCATGGCCAGTCCCTGTGCAATCTCCGTCTGATGATCCATCTCGCGCGAGAGAATAAAGGCATCAATGTGCTGGTTGTTCAGCGCCTGCAGATAGCCGTAAACAACGGCCGCTGCCTGATAATCCTCCGACGGAACGCTGACATAGCCCTGTTCCGAGCAGATGATGCTGCGGACCTGACCGTTCGGTGCCAGCATCGCCGGCGTTGACATATAATCGGTGAACACATCAATGTTCGCCATGGTCACATAACTGGAGGACTGTGTGTGGTTGACCTTGGTCGGATAGTTGGTCGTCTGCAGCCAAACGAGCGGATCATACAGCGGATAATCGTACGGATGGACAGCTACGTCCCAGCCGATGTTGCCGCCGGCACTGATCGTCTGATTAAAGAGAGCCAGCCACGTCTGTCCTGCATAATGCAAGGAGGAATCCGCCACCGCATATTCATTGTCTACGCAGGTATAAACCCGGCAGTTTGCGTTTGCAGACTTTAATCCGTTGTAGAAAATCCGGAAGGCTTTCGCGTATTCCGCCGTGAACACGTTAATGCCTGCGCCGGCCGTCATGTAGTGCCACGGAGATCTGGCATTGATCTCATTTCCGACAATCCAGTTGTCAACCGTCCCATGTCCCGTGTTCGAGAATCTCTCGCCCAGGAAGGCCGCCACAGCCTCCAGCTTCTCAACCGCCGCCTGATCCACCGTGTTGAAGGCATAATAGTTCTGCGACGTATTATCTCTGGACAGGGGATGCACGTAGGTTCCGCCTGCAGCCCAGTTGTTCAGCAGGATCAGCGTCACCTGAATCCCCTGATTGTTCATCAGCGGCACCAGATCATCGAGCTGACCAACCGCCGCCTTGCTGAAGGTATAGGTCTTGCCGTTGTAGTTGTAGGTAATGCCGGTTCCGGAGAGAATGTCACCCAGCAGAACATTGTACGTGATCTGCTGAACCCCTGCGCTCTTCACGGTCCCGCTGTGCAGGAGCGTCGACTCCGGCAGGAGACCTTTTTTGCCATGGTCCCTGCGCGCCGTCGTATGGGTTGCTGTTGCCTCCGGGTTCTGCACATAAATGGCATTGGAAACTGCCACATAAGCGCCGCTTCGCTTCACACAGACAGTGAACTTCTTACACAGATTAGAGCTCGCCGTATTCTTATTCAGAGGGAAAACAAAACTTGCCGACTTCCCGGCATAGGCCACTGCCACTTCCGTTCCGACATTATCCGCCTGATTCACAGAGGAGGCGATGAGATGATACACGCCGTCATCCGAGGAAGGAATCGCAGATGCTGTTGCCGTCACCACGACATTGCTGCCCTGAATCACCGCCGCCTTATTCGTTACACTATAAGCTGTTGCCGCCTCTGCGGTTATCGCACCGTCCACGGTAAAGCCGCTCTCCTGTACGGCAGCAATGCTCTGTTCTTCCGACTGCCTGGCCGTCAGCAAAGTTCCCGCAGTCATAAGTCCGGTCGTCAGCAGCAGTGAAGCTGCTGCAGCCGTCACGGCTGCACGCAGCATGTTTTCGATCTTTCTCATGCCTCTCTCCCCTTCCAGTACATCGATTACAAACGATATCCTGTGCTTACTGTTAAAGTCCGCTCATACAGACACAATTCAGCATTTTAGCAAAGCATTCTGAAGAAA
>CAYLUU010000031.1:2656-4575 GCA_964386925.1 uncultured Sarcina sp.
CATCAGCAATGCAATGACTACCGACACAATCATGGTCACTGCATGCGAAAAGGCAATACCGTTCGCCCCGAAAAGGCGATTCATCACCATCAGCACCGGCAGGAACACCAGCCCCTTATCCAGAAGCGAAACCACAATGGCATATCCAGCCTTCCCGGTTGCCTGCAGGAACGTCTGACAGGTTTGATAAACGGCATAGATCGGTCCCACGCACACACTCGCTATGACGAAGAATTCGCCGTAGGCAATCACGCTCTCATCCTGAATGAATGCTCCTACCATTGCCCTGCGGAAAACAATAATTACCCCTGCCAGCAGTGCCCCGACCAGAACACAGACCATTGCCATCTTCCGAACAATCTCATACATTCTCCTGTAACTCTTGCTGCCGTAGTTGTAGGAAATGGCCGGCTGCATTCCCATGCAAAAGCCTAGAATCAGCATCGTCACAATAAGTCCCATCTTGCCGGCCACGCTCTGCGCCGCAAGATAGGTCGAGCCATGCGCTACCATGAGCCGGTTCTGCACAGCGCTCGACACACTGCTCAGAACCGTAGAGAACGTCATCGGCAATCCAAGAGTCAGGACAGGCAGCACAATATTTTTTGATGCCTTCACCTTCCTGAATTCCGGCAGGAACTGCGGCTTTTTGCATTTCAGAATCCAGATCACAAGGACAAAGCTCATGACGTTCCCCAGAACCGTTGCCAGCGCTGCACCGAATACATCCCATTGGAAAACAAGGACGAACAGCCCATCCAGCACAATATTCAGAAAGGTCCCCGCGAGATTCGCCATCATCGGTGTAGCTGCCTCTCCATCGGAGCGCAGAATATTGCCATAGGTCTGCGAGAACATCACAAAAGGGCTCGACAATGCGAACACCCTAAGGTAAATCATCGCATCCGCGAGGAATGCTTCCTCTGCCCCCAGCATTCGGCAAAGCGGCTGTGCGAAAGCGAACACCGCTGCGCCATACACAATCCCGATCACCAGGGCGCTGGTGCTGCAGAAGGTGGAAACGGCACGAATTCTCCCGTAATCTTTCTCTCCGAGCGCAATGGACACAGACGTGCCGCCGCCGACGCCAAAGAGCGTCCCGATGCCGGACAGGATCGTGAATACCGGCATGCAGATGGATATGGCAGAAATCTTATTCGGATCCCCTGTCTGCCCGATAAAAAAGGTATCCGCCAGGTTATAGAGGATCATAACTACAATGACAATCATCGCCGGCAGTGACAAACGCACCACCAGCTGTCCAAAGCTCCCCTGCTCCATAACCTTTTCGTTTCTCATTTCGTTCACCTCTTTTGTTATTTGTTCAGCACTTGATGATTCCAACGAGAATCGACCGCCTCACAGACAAATTCACGATTGAAATCGTCAGGTGTCTGCTGAACAGCCTTCCAATTTGTAGCTTTAATGTTTTTCTTAATGTCTTGCTGTAATCAAGAATATTCCATATATTTATATAGAACAACCGACAATCCATCGTTAGGTGTAGCGTTAATGAATACAGAGAACAACAAACGATATCAGAACACAGAGGAGCGCATTCTAGGAGCCTATTCACAGCTAGCCGGTGAGAAGCTTCTGGCCAATATCACCGTCAGCGATATCTGCCGTCTGGCCGGCATTCACCGCACTTCTTTTTACCGGCATTATCAGGATATTCCGGAATTGCAGCGAGAGGTGACAATGCTGCAGATTGGCAAGCTGCTCAAACTATTTGCTGCTGCCGGTCAATGGGATTTACGCGAGGGACTGGTCGCGCAGCTGTCCTTTTTTGAACGCAACAAGGATGTGGTAAAGAGGAATCTTGACTCGTTGACTGATGTAAAGCGCCTTAGCCAGTCTCTTTCGCTGCAGACAGGCGACCACTTCCACGAGGAAATGTGCCACCGCTATCACTGCCG
>CAYLUU010000031.1:4675-24508 GCA_964386925.1 uncultured Sarcina sp.
GTGCAGCAAATGCGTCGCGATCTGGAAATACGTCAGCAGTGATACCGCATCCACAATCGTGGTGATCAAGGGCGATGCCATCACGGCAGGATCCAGATGAATTCTCGCTGCCAGAAGCGGCAGTGTGCAGCCAATGCATTTAGCGAATACAACCACGACCACCAATGTCAGGCACACCACCAGAGCCACTGTCACCTCCAGCCGATCCAACAGGAGGAGCTTGACAAAATTGGCTACTGACAAGGTTACACCGCACATGAAGGCGACGCGCAGCTCCTTCCACAACACCTTCGGAAGATCCGAAAACTCCACCTCATCCAGCGACAGTCCGCGAATGATGGATACCGATGCCTGTGAGCCCGCATTTCCGCCCGTATCCATCAGCATGGGAATGTATGCTGTCAATACCACATAGGCCGCAAGAGCATTCTCGTATCCGGTAATGATGGCTCCGGTGAACGTGGCAGATACCATCAGGATCAACAGCCATGGCATACGATTTTTATAGGTTTCCAGAATCGTTGTCTTGAAATAAGTCTTATCCGAAGGAACGATAGCCGCCATCTTCTCAATATCCTCAGTGGCCTCTTCCTCCATGATATCCACGACGTCATCGATGGTGATGATGCCGACCATTCGGTTCTCGTTATCCACGACCGGCATGGCCGTGAAATCATATTTCTGGAAAACATCTGCCACTTCCTCCTGATCCATCAGGGTTCCAATGGAGATGATGTTCTCATTCATGATATCCCCGATGATCTCATCCGGCTTGTGAATGAGAAGATACCGGAGTGCCACGGTTCCGACCAGTACTCGTTCCTTGTCCAGAACATAGCAGATGTTGACCGTTTCTGAATCCAGTCCGATGTCACGAATGCGGTTGATTGCATCCGCCACCGTCATGTCTTCCTTCAGATCCACATACTCCACCGTCATGATAGAGCCAGCGGAATCCTCCGGATAACGCAGCAGATGATTGATGTCCGCCCGCGTGTCCGGTCTGGCATTGGCCAGAATTTTCTTAACAACGTTGGCAGGCATCTCCTCCAGAAGATCCGTTGCATCGTCGGCCATCAGGTTATCGATAATGTTGGATGCTTCCTTGTCCGAAAGCGATGAAATGATGTACTGCTGATCGTCAATTTCCAGATCCGCGAATACGTCCGCTGCCATACTCTTTGGCAGGATGCGGAATATTTTGAGAGAATCTTCGTCCTCCAGGTCATCCATGATGGCTGCAATGTCTGCTGCCTGCATCTCAGCGGCCGTCTGACGAAGCTTGGTATACTGCTTGGATTCCAGGAGTCCGATCAGAAGCTCCTCGTTCTGCTGTTCCTCTTCTTCTCTAAGTTCCATGGCATGAAATCTCCTATCTGTGTGGTTTTACTGCAACTTCGCCCTGGGGCCGGATTGTCTGATGTTCCGTGTTCCATGAAAAACCACCTCCCTTCATGCCATAGTGAAATGTCCTGGTAACTGTTTCAACCCACCTCAATTTCAATCATGTATCCGGTCGTAAACGACCAACTCATGTTGAAAACGTCAGGTACTAGACAAAAGAAAACAAGCTCTGAATGGTTAGTTTAGTCTCCCGCCTGTTCAATGTCAAAGCCATAGAAGCCTTTTTCCACACAGTTAACCGTAATCTTACCGCCGCTTAACTCGCACATTTTCTGCCGGATGCAATCGACCTTCTCTGCCGGCACCACAATGCGCTGTGACACCTTGTCCGTATATTGAATATCCTCCGTTTGGATCTTCTCCTTTTCCAGCGAATATCGTACCGAATCGAGCAATGAGTATTCCATCAACAGCTCCAGTATCTCGCCCTCCCGCATGCAGACCGGACCCGCTGCCGCAAGTGCAGCCTGCGCCGCACTGGTATAGGCACGCACCAATCCGCCGGTCCCCAGAAGCGTCCCTCCAAAGTAACGGGTCACCACGATCAACAGGCCGGTGCACTCTGCTCCCTCGATGACATTCAGAATCGGCAGCCCTGCTGTTCCCTGCGGCTCGCCGTCATCAGACGCCTTTTTGCGGTCCCGTTTCTCACCGAGGACATAGGCATAGCAGTGATGTCTCGCATCATAGTGCTGTTTGCGAATTCGATTTATATGCTCTGCTGCTTCTTCTTCCGATTGGATCGGTATGGCTTCTCCGAGGAAACGGGACTTTTTCTCCTCATATTCTCCATGTCCGGTTGTTGTAATTGTGTAGTAGGACATTGCGTTCCTCCCATCATGCTCTCGATTACTGCTCACGCCGCTGGTTCATTCCCGTATATTCTTTTCGCAAGTGACGTTCCCGACCGATAAATTAGCGATAAAAAACTCAACAATGTAAATATTTCTTCTGCCGTTTATGCAAATCTGCCGCCCACGAATTGTTGTCATAACAGCAGGAGGCGACCGGCCACCTTACGAATGGCCCGCCGCCTCCTGTATACAGTCAGTCAAAGAGCTACTGACAAATCTGCATCTCTTACAGTGCCGCACAAGCTCATCCTATCCATCAGCCGGTCGGCGCTGTCGTATCGGTTGTCGTATCCGTCGTTCCCGCCGCACTTTCCTGTGCCTGTGTCAGTGCCTGCTGCGCAGCGGCCACCTGCTGCTGTGCAAAATTATAATTCGTGGATGCCGTATCCACTGCAGCCTGTGCCGCGGCAATCGCATTTGCGTCTCCGCTTTGCTGCGCTTCCACCAGCGTACTCTGGGCTGCCTGCAGGTTATTCGCCGCCTCCTGCAGCGTTGCATTCGCCGCATCCAGCGTTGCCTGTGCATCACTCGTTGCTGACTTCGCCGCAGCCTCTGCTGCTGCCTGATCCATTTCTGCCTGCTCCTGAGCCAGAATCTCCTGAATGTTCGCCTGTGCCATGAATTCTGCAGTATGAATACATTTCAGACCAGACTCTGTGTAGGTTGACACACCGGTTGTCTTGAACGGGCACTCATCCGTTGCCGGCAGTCCGGAATATGCACAGATGGTTCCCTGATAATGAACGTCACACTTCTCCGTAGGAACGTTGTCCTCATCAAAATACTCCGTCGTGAGCGTTCCATCGCACAATCCGGAAACCGGAAGCTTACCGGACAGGCTGCAGACCGTTTCCTCCACAATTCCGGACGGCTTTTCGAAGTCAGAAGAGGGCAGGTTCTCATGAACCTTCTCCATAACGCCGCGCCAGATTGTCTTCGCAATCCCTGATTCCGAGCCAACAAGGTCCGTATTCTCATCGTAGCCGGCCCATGTTGTACAGGTGTAATAGTTGGTATAACCGGCAAACCACACATCGTTCTCGTCCGATGTCGTACCTGTCTTACCGGCAATCGGCGTCGTACCGAAGTTCACCTTCGTACCGGTTCCCTTGGTAACCACATCCTCCATAGCGGATGTCAAAAGCCAGGCTGTCGTTTCCTTGAGCACTCTCCGCGTCTGGCGCACCTCGTCCGCATCCAGAATGACATTCCCGTCATGATCCGTCACCTTGGTGTACATCTTCGGTTCCAGATATACGCCGCCATTGGCAATCGTCGCATAAGCCGCATTCAGCTCAATGTTCTTAACGCCCTTCGTAATTCCGCCCAGAGCCAGTGTCGGCTGAATGTCCGAATACGTCTTCCCATTGATCACTTCATTATCTACCAGCGTAGTGAAGCCGAAATCCAGCAGATATTCATATCCCAGCTGCGGCGTAATCTCCTCCAGAACCTTTACCGTCACAATGTTCATGGAGTTCTGAATTCCGAGGCGCAGGGAAGACAGGCCGCGATAAGACTCGCCATACCAGTTGCGGACCGGCGTTCCATCAGCATAGGAATAAGGAGCATCGTTCTCTGTCGTTGCCAGTGTCATTCCGCCGGCATCCAGAGCAGGTGCATAGGTGGACACCACCTTAAAGGTAGATCCCGGCTGCCGGACGGAATCCGTTGCCCTGTTCAGTGTACGATTCGCTGTCTTCTCTCCTCTTCCGCCGGAAATCGCCAGAACAGCACCTGTGTGCTGATCTTCCAGTGTCAATGAGATCTGCGGCTGTGCCGTAATGTTCTCACTCTCTGCCAGAACCGTGTCTCCATCCGACATCACTGCCTGCTTGTACTCTTCCTCACAGGCCTGCGCCTCCTCTTTGGAATCAAAGATCAGTGAGAAATATGCATTAGACTCTTTAAAATAGCTCTCCAGCATTTCCGTGCTGTAGTTCGTCACCGTTCCGTCGGCTGACTGCACCGTCAACTGATAGTTCAGGTACCAGCGGGTTCCGTTCGGATAATTGCTCTCGTCGTTGACAACCTCATCGACAATGTCCTGGATCTCTGAATCCTGCGTGGAATAGATGTTCAGTCCACCGCTGTACAGCAGCGTATAGGCCTGCGTCTCGGTATATCCCTTGTTCATGAGATCCTGCAGAACTTCCTCTGTCAGCGCATCTACAAAATACGAATTAACGGTATTGTCATCCGTATTGCTGTCGACCACCTGAATGCGGGAATAGACATCATCTGCAAGAGCCTCATCATACGCCTCCTGCGTAATCCAGCCCTGTTCCAGCATATTGGCCAGAACCTGTTTGCGGCGCTCTGCGTTATGCTCCGGATAATTGATCGGATCATAGTAAGTCGGATTCTGCGTAATGCCGGCAATAACTGCGCATTCCGACAGATTCAGCTTACTCACCGACTTGCCAAAATACCGTCTCGAAGCAGCCTCTACGCCCAGTGTGTTATGTCCCAGGTTGATGGTATTCATGTAGTTCAGGAGAATGTCATCCTTGCTCATGGTCTTCTCCAGCTCAATCGCCAGATACCACTCCTGAATCTTACGGCGCACACTGTCCGAGAAGGACTCATTTGTCCAGCCGGTGAATACGCTGTTCTTAATCAGCTGCTGCGTAATCGTGCTGGCGCCTTCGGAGAAATTGCCGCTGCTAACACCAATCACCATCGCACGCAGAATACCCTGGATATCAATACCGGGATGCTGATAAAAGCGCTCGTCCTCAATGGCCACAAAGGCATGCTGCAGATCCTCCGGAACCATATCCAATGTCACCGGAATACGGTTGGAATCCGTGGATACCAGTTTTGCCGTCTGATTGCCGTCGCTGTCATACACAAACGTAGAATAGCCTGTTGGCGTCACATCAATGTTGCTGATGTCCGGTGCCGAGTCAATGATTCCCTGAAACGCACCGAGGCCTACACAAATCACCATGCAGGCTGCCCCAACGGCCAGCAGGAACACCAGCATGGTAATGATCAGTCCCACCTTATTCGTTCGTTTCCGCGTTTTGGAATCCAGACTCTTTGCTCTGCGGGATACTCCCGCTCTTCCGTAATTCATAGCTACCTTAACAGAACCTTTCCTGAATAGATACCTTTCATACAATTCCAACCGCATAACGATTCAGCATCCGTTTGCAGAATCGTCCGTTTCGAATTGCTGCCAAAAGCCAAAGAATCAGCTTATTCTACAGCATTCCAGCAGGGAAGGCAAAGATGTTACATTATTGTTACGTCCGCCTCTCTGCTCTTGCAAACCATCTCTCATCGTGCTAAGGTAGCGGCTGTTCGACGAGTGTTACGTGCTGTGCTCTCATACGTCTGCCCGCAGTATGCGGCAGGTCTGTGTGAAGAGACAGACATTCCTTCCCACTCTTACAAAACTAAAGGAGATCTGAATATCATGTTTCAAATGAATCATCATCAAAAGGTTCTGTTCTGTGTTCATGCTGCGCTCATCGCAGCCATCTACGTTGTTCTCACCGCCTTTGCAGCCGGCTTTGATCTGGCCAGCGGTGCCATTCAGGTTCGTTTCTCGGAGATGCTCACGATCCTGCCGTTTTTCACACCTGCTGCCATTCCGGGTGTCACGATTGGCTGTCTTCTCGCGAACATTCTGACAGGAAGCGCTCTGCCGGATATCGTATTCGGTACACTGGCAACCCTGATCGGTGCAGTCTTCACCTACCTTCTGCGTCGTCATCGTTTCCTGTGCACGCTGCCTCCTGTAATCTCCAACGCCATCATCATCCCACTGGTCCTGCGTTATGCCTATGCAACGCCCGGTGCCCTCTGGTTTCTCGCCCTTACCGTCGGCGCAGGTGAAGTCATCTGCTGCGTTATTTTCGGCAGTATTCTCATCGCAGCGCTTCTGCCCCACAGAGGACGAATCTTCGGGGAAGAAATCGTTCCGAATAGCCAGAAAAACGGAGCATCTGTCTGAGCACCTGACACTCCGTTTCATTTCATAACCAATCATCACTTATCGGCCTTCCCCGAATTGCGCTTTCCTATACACCTGTCGAACGAATCAACTGCAGCGCATTCGGGCAAGGCCGTTTTTATCTTTTCAGCTCTATCCATCCGGTCGTTCCGGCGACTTCCTGACGGCAAATACCATTCCTTACTGCCATCAGGAATTCTGCTCGGAAGAAGGCAGCTCTGCTTCCCCACTCTCATCGCCGCCCAGCTTCTCGTCGATCCGTTCCAGGGTTTCCTGCATCGCAGCCATATTCTCCTGCATCATGGTCATCTGCTCCTGCAGCAGCTCGAGTGGCGTTTTCTCATTTTCTCCGCTTCCTCCTGCCGTGTCACCCGAATCCGATTCATCTGCAGTCCCTTTACCTGACAGCTTTTTCAGGAGCTTGCCTTGTTCGTCCAGATCAATCTGCTGATCTGTCAGCATCAGCTGCAGCTCTGATAAGCCGTACACCCGATGATTCAACGCATCATTGGCAGCTGTCAGCTTCTGGCCAAGATCCGTCTGGCCTTCTGCAAGCGACTCTAACGAGGTCCAGATCTCTTCCATCGTTCCGGACTGCTCCTGTCCCTGCGCTTCCAGGACTGTCTGCAGCTCCTGACTTTTTACCGTCACCAGCGACTGCAGCTGTTCCTGCTGCAGCTTCATCTCCGCCTGCTGCCCTTGAAGCTCAGCCATCAGCTGCGTCTGCTGCTCCTTCACGCCAGACAGCGTTTCCTGCATGTTGCTCATAGTTCCTTTCAGTCCACTCACACTGCCGCTGATGTTGCCAAGGCCGGAACTCAACGCACTCTGCAGCCTCTCATGGTTGGCCGCGACTGTTTTCTCCAGCGCTTCCAGGTCGGAATCGGTTCCATCCAGAACGGCCAGAAGCTCCTGGTATTCTGCCTTATTCTCTCCGGATGCCTCCTTCATCAACCTGCGTATATCCTCACGCACATCCGACAGCTGGGTATTCACTGTGCTCTGCAGGCTCTCCGCGGCCTTGCGGTTCTCTTCCTGCGCCGCGCTGGCCGCCGCCCCGTTGGCACTCGTTTTGTCCTGGAGCTTCTGACTGACGTTCTTCTCCTCTTCCAGATTGTCCTGGATACTGGAGAGCTGTGCAATTACATCGTCCAGATTCGTACCGATCGCTTCATCGCTGATCGTGTTGTTCTCCCGATACTCTGTCAGATTCTGCTGCATCGAGCTAACCTCCTGGGAAAGCTCCTCATAGCTCTTCGAATCCGACAGCTGTCCGGTGGCGAGCGACTCATCCACAGAGGTCAAATATAACTGAATCTCATCCAGCTGTTCCTGAATTGCCGCATCCTTCGACTGCTGCAGTTCCTCCCGCTGCCTCGTCCGGTTTCCCTGCACGATCAGAACGCCCAGTGTACAGCCTGCCAGGGCCAGCATCGCCGCCAGTGCCGGCATAACCGGTGATATGCGCAGGCTTGAACGCACATTTCTGCCTCGTCTCTTCTGTCCATCCAGAAGTTCCCACTATTCCTGTTCTGACTGTCCTTCTCTGTAACCCATTTCCCTGGAACCTTTCTCCGGTGATTTCCGGAATGACTTGATAGATACGAACACAGAAGGGGCTCATGTGACATTCTCGCGCAGGCACCACCACGAATAAAAAGAGATGAGACTGGAATTCCAATCTCATCTCTCCAAATCAGCTGGCACCGGGAATCGGACCCGGGACCTCCGCACTACCAATGCGACGCTCTACCGACTGAGCCATGCCAGCATCTATTCTCTTGTGCATCTGTCGTCTCCGTCAGACGCAAGTAAGATATTATCATTGAATATAGATGTTGGCAAGCAGAATTTAACGTTTTATCTGAAAGTCTTTTTCATCGTTTTCATTCTGTTGTCTGACAACGTCGTGATTTCTGAGATTATGCTGCGATACGGCCTTTGCTGCCGGCAGCAGATGCAAGGAGCAGCGGAAAAACCATCTTCCTGATCCTTCATCATGATGAGAGTTGGATTCCGATTACTGTCCGCATACCGGCCGCGGCAGATCCTGACGGAACTGTCCGGCGAGTATTCGGCAGCAATTCCTCTTGAATCCGCCTTCTGTGTTATGCTCCGGGTGCCCGGATGATGACACCGCGATGGAGCATGTTCAGAATACTCTTGCAGGCGCTTCCCGGTCAATTCGCAAAAAGTGCCGGAAAAGGATCCCCCTCTTCCAGCACTTCGCCGATTTTGCATTCCGTTGTCCACAATTATATCAACAGCCTGTTGCAGTTTGCTTGTCAATCTCCGCCACCCCGTCGCAGATTGGTAGGTCGACACAACCTCATTTCCCCATCTGCAGCAGACCGCCGTCACTGAAGAACAGATGTCCGATCTTCTCTCCCGTGTTCGGATCATAGACCAGAATCTGCACATCAATCTCGCTGTTGTTGACATAATCCAGCTGGTTCTCGTCCAGATTGTCACCTACGCTCAGCAGATCGTAGTTCTCCAACGACGTGAAATTCACCACGCCGAAGCTCGTCTGAATGTCTGTCAGCGGCACATCACTCGTCGTCTCCTCATTGGTTCCTGTCGCAGGATCGTGAATCAGGCAGTAGCCCAGCGGCGAATCTGCCATGGTCTCAATTCCGTCCGTTCCCGATAGGTTCTTGATAAACCGCTTCAGTGACTCATCATAAAAGGCCACAGAATCGTTATTGATGAAGATAATCGTACTGACATCGTTGAAATTCAGTGCCATCAGCTCTGCATACAGATCCGTCGGATTCAGAATATGATCCACCACCTGCTGGTGGTACGTCTGCAGCGCCTCTTCCCAGGCCTGATACTCTTCATTGCCCCGACGATCCGGCACGCCGACCTCGGTAGACAGAACATTTCCCAGCCAGGCCGTTGTTTTCGCGGCTCCCAGCGCATTCAGATGCGTCTGGCTCTGCTGATCCGTACCCGGATCAATGAGATTCTCCACGAAATTCATGTTGAGATAAGGAATGCCGTACTCATCGGCAATGTCCTGTGCGCTGTTCGCCACCCGCTGCAGATCCTCATTGGCTTCAAAGGGCACCTGCACCAGCATCACGTAAATGCCCTTCTCCTTGCATAGATCCAGAATTCGCCGCAGGTATGTCTTGCCGACTGTCCCCTCTTCCATCTTGTCCGAAGGATCAATGCGTGCATACGTCTCCACATCCGGATCCACCTCATAGCGCATGGAAGCTCCCAGAATGGAATCCCCCGTCGGCTCCCCGAACACGCCCTCGTAATCCGCCTGCTCCAGAGACGACCACCGGCTGTGATACCGGATGAAATCCAAACGAAATTCCCAGCGCAGCTCCCTGTCCGAGATAAGGTCTGTAATGGCGGCCTCCTTGTTCCGGCTCATCGGGAACGCATCCAGCACCTCGTGCAGCTGATCCACCGCTGCACTCCGGTCCTCATCCGAATTCTGCTCCGTCATGACATCCAGGTACTGGTAGTCCTTGTCCAGAAGGTAGGTATCGATCACCACATAGCTCGGTGTCCCGTAATCCAGCGCATTGACGAACTCCCAGTACGTCACCTGCATCGTATTCCCGTGCCCGCCGAGATTGTATGCCGCAATGCCGTAGTCCTCATACAAAAGTGCCGGATTGATGCCGTTGATCATGTGGGAAGATCCCAGGAGCAGCACATCCACCTTGTCTGCGAGGGCAAAATACGAGCCGTTTTTCTCCGCGCTGTCCTTTCGCTCCACCAACCGCCCGGCCAACAGAACCGCGCCGGACAGCAGCACCAGGAATGCCAGTATAGAAATGATTCGAATTGCTGTTTTTTTCATATGTTTTTCTGTTTAGCATCTGACAATTTCAACGTGAATCGTCCACTTGTGGACGGATTCACGATTGAACGGATTGAAGTAAACATCTCAGAATTGACTGTAAATGAATGTCGATGCATCGTACCCCGGTCCCCAGATGCCGCAGACCAGGATTAGCAGGATCACTCCGATGTACAGAATCCACCGCAGCCACAGACTCTGCCGCAGAATTCTCGCCCGCAGTGAAATCCCGCGCCGCACGCAGATGTCACGAACGAGCAGCAGCAGAATGCCGCAGGCCAGCAGAACCCAGTTCGCCGTATCCAGCCCGAGCTTTAAGAGGCTTCCGTCGGTCAGCTGCCACAGGGTCACACCTCTCATACAGCGTATAATCTCCCACGCCTTGGAAAACGACTCCGCCCGGAAGAAAATCCAGGCAAAGGATACCAGCACGAATACAACAATCGTCCGCAGAACCCGGCCGGAGAAGTCTCTTCCGAACTCCCCACCGGAGCCCGACATACTGCTTCCTTTTCCTTCTCTGTGGGATATCATCTTCTCACCGGAACGTTTTCGCAAAGGAGAGCATTCCAGCACCTCCTTGCTGTGCATTCGAAGGAGCGCCCTCCTTTTCAGGTCACCGACCACCTGATACACGCCGTGCAGCAGTCCCCATACGAGATACGTTGCACCGGCGCCGTGCCACAGGCCGGACACCGCGAACACAATCAGGAGATTCAAGTGCTTGCGCACAGCTCCCTTGCGGTTGCCGCCAAGCGGAATATACAGATAATCGCGCAGCCACGTTGACAGTGAGATATGCCAGTTTCGCCAGAACTCCGCAATCGAGGTTGTCAGATACGGCGCCGTAAAGTTCTGCATCACTCGAAAGCCCAGAACCCTCGCCGATCCAATTGCAATCGCCGAATACCCGGCAAAATCACAGTAAATCTGAATCGAATACAGGAGCACCGCCAGAACAACCACAGTTCCCTTCCAGCTCTGCGGATCACCGTACACAGTGTTCACCACGATCGCAATCCGATCTGCCAGAACCAGCTTCAGAAAATATCCCCAGAACAGAATCAGAACACCGTTCCGAAGATTCTCCCAGGAATCCTCTTCATTTCTTCCATTCCCCGACAGCGCATGAATCTGCGGCAGCAGATTCCCGCCGCGCTCAATCGGGCCCGACGTAATCCCCGGGAAGAAGGATACGAACAGCGCATAGGCCACAAAGCTCTTCTCCGCTCTCTCCTTCCCCAGATAGCAGTCAATCACATATCCCAGTGCCTGCAGGGTATAAAAGGAAATTCCCACCGGCAGCAGCGTCTGCTCCAGAATCCCCGGCAGGAACATCGTCCAATATTTGCAGCAGAATAAAATCCCCAGGTTCAGAATAAGGCAGCCCGCCAGAATCCCCTTCCGGGCTGCCGCACTCTCCCTGGCGGTCACTGCACGCCCCAGCCCTTCTGTACGTTTCATACCTTCCGCACATTCCGAGCCAGTTGCTCCGTCTATGCTATCTGCTGCGCCCATCATCACCGGCACACGCCCCAGCCATAATCCGGCAAGGTACGTACTCCCGATCGTCACTAAAAGGAACAGCAGGCACACCGGATTCCAGGTACAGTAGAACAGCCAGCTGACGGCGAGCAGCGCTGCCGCTCTTCCTCTCTTCGGACACAGATACCGCACCAGAACAGCCATCATCAGGAATGCAAGATATCCCAGTGACAGAAACGAAATTCCCTCCCAGGACAAAACATCAAATAAACTCATAGCTCAAACTTAATACACCCTTAGCAGAAATTCAGTACAAATCCAGTACAAATTCAGTACAAACTCATGGGCAGCAATTCCTATCGATTCCTGTTACGCCGCTTCTCAAACAATCAGTTCAACAAACGGACATCGACCACTTCCCTACGGATACAGCACCCGCATGCCTCCGTCTGCCCGCGGAATCAGCTCTCCCAGCAGAATGTTGCGCATCATGCCGATCCGGATCTCCATCTGCATCTTCTCAAATGCCCGGTAGGCCTCCTCGTGGAAGGCATACTTTACATTGTGCCGCGCATACTGCCGCCCGGACACCACCTGCCGCAGCTGCTGCAGATAATCCACCTGCTCAATCCAGGCCTGGTCAATCGCCCGCAGCGTCATCATCCTCATGTAGCTTGCTACCGCGGCCGTTGTCTCGAAGGATTGCAGTTTCTGATCCAGTGCCTCATCCGCCGCCGTCAGCAGATATTCCCGAATCGTATCCCTCGATTCGAGCACCGACTCCTCCGGAAACTCCCGGAACGAATAACTGATGTGATCCATGACAAAACGCACCACATCATCCTCATCCGGAAGCCTCCCATTCTCTGCCATACACGTATTCAGGAAGTTGTCTACCACCTTCTCGAAGATATCATGATAGAAGGACCGTTCCATCGGCACCTTCTCCATAATGCGGTTCCGTGCGTCATACACCAAAAGGCGCTGCTTCTCCATGCTCTCGCCGAATTCCTTGGTCGCCTTTCGGCTGGCCCGGGCAATCTCCGCCGAGATCCGCTGCGCATCGTGCACGGCATGCACAATGGCCGGGTTATGAATCTCCTGCTCACCGTCCCGGCAGGCCGCCAGCCATTTTTTGCCGAATTCTGTGACAACCTCGTCCTCCAATGACAGGTAAAACCGGGAAAATCCCGGATCCCCCTGCCGGCCGCTGCGCCCCCGCGACTGCAGCTCCTGCCGCCGGTTCGAGATGAGGCCCACTCCGATGATGGCAAGCCCGCCCAGCTCCTCCACGCCTTCTCCCAGGCGAATGTCCGTGCCGCGGCCGGCCACCGTGGTCGCTACCGTGACCGCATTCTTCTGACCGGCCTCTCGAATGATAGCGGCCTCCTTCGCAATGTTGTAGGCATTCAGCACGTTGTGAGGAATTCCCTCGCGCAGGAGACGCTCCGACACCAGGTCGGACATATGAATTGAACTGGCAATCACCAGAACCGGCTGCTGCCTCTCGTGGAGCCCACGAATCTCCGACAGCGCCGCAGACAGCTGCGCCTCCAGATTCGGGTAAATGCGGTCACGTTCATCGATACGCTGAACTTTCTTTCTCGTCGGAATGACCACCACATCCAGGCCGTAAATCTGACGAAACTCATCCGCATCCGTCACACCGGTCCCCGTCATTCCGGCAACCTTGCGGTACATGTTGAAAAAGCTCTGATAGGTCACCGACGCGACGGTCCGGCTCTCCTGGGTGATAGGCACCTGCTCTTTGGCCTCCAGGGCCTGATGCTGGCCGCTGCGCAGCTTCGTATTCGGCTGCACGCGTCCGGTTCTCTCATCCAGCAGCTGCACGGCATTGTCCCGCACAATGTAGCGATCCTCCTTCTCGATGACAAGGTGTGCCCTCAGGGCAAGGCAGATATGGCGCACGATGTCCTGCTCACTCTCTCCATACAGCTCATCCGTGCGGAAAAAGCGCTTCGCCTTCTCGATGCCGGAAGGCAGGAGCCACACGTCTTTATCCTCGCATTTGTAATCCTGTTCCGGCTCCAGCGTGGTTACAAAATAATCCGTAATCCCGAACAGATTCGACTGTACCCGCGGCATTCCGGACACGATAAGAGGAATCTGTGCGCTGTCGAGCAGCACGGCGTCCGCCTCGTCCACGATGACATAATCCATACCGCGAAGGTACCGCTTCTGCGCCTTGTCTTCCAGATTCTCGAACAGATAGTCAAAGGCCAGCGCATCATTGGTGGTATATACGATATCCGCCGCGTAGATGTCCTTCTTCTGTGCATTGGTAAAGCGCCCGCCCTCATCTTGCGGCACGCCGACGGCCTCCCGCAGTCCCATGAATTCGTACAGAGGAGCCATCTCCTCGCCGTCGCGGGCTGCCAGATAACTGTTGGTCGTCACCAGAATGCAGCTCTGCCCGCTCAGGGCATTGAGGTACAGCGGCATGGTGGCTACGAGCGTTTTGCCCTCGCCGGTCTTCATCTCGGCAATCTTGCCCTGGTGCAGCACGATGCCGCCCATCACCTGCACATCATACGGGAATTTGCCAAGGACCCGCCTCGCTGCCTCCCGCATCGCCGCAAAGGCCCGCGGCAGCAGCTGATCCAGTGTTGCTCCCTGCTGCAGCTCCTCCCGGAACCTCTGCGTCATCCCCCGCAGCTCTGCATCCGTCAGAGCCTGCATGGCGTCAGCATGGGAATTCACCTCATGCAGCACTTTCTGCAGCTTATTCAGTTGAAACTGGTTGCTTCGCATCCGTTTCATCTTCCTTTGCCAAAACTACCACCTGCAGGTCCTCGTCCTGCCGTCCTCGCGTTCCGGGATCTGACAGCTGTTCCAATCTGCCCAGTTCTCCTCCGGCACCAGCTCCACTCTGCGGAATCGAATGGTTCTGGCGCCGCCCTGTACGAGCTGCAATGTATACCGGAAAGCGCCCTTCGGATACGTGATCACGCTCTCCGTCTCTTTCAGCATCTGAAACTCCAATAGTTCCCCTTTTCGGTCGTAATAGTTGATTCGAAGAAAGCTTCCGCCCTCCGGCTCGTCCTGCTTAATCACGCGAAGATGATAGCTTTTCCCTTCTTCCAACATGGGAAGCTTCGCCGCCGTCAGGCTGGCCCCATAATCCGAATAGGACTGCCACTGCCGAATGACGAAACCGGGCGGCATCCCTTCATTCTCGAATACTACACTTCCGTCCCACGCAAAGGACACATTGCTCCCGTAGGCATAGGAGTCCTGTGCAGTCTCATCCCAATATATCAGCCATGCGATCCGCTCGCGCCGGCTATCCTGCCACTCCTCCATGCATTGTTCCCTTCATACGCAGCGATCACGATTCTATCTAACATAAAACCTCTGATCGTTATCCTCCCAGCTTTTCAGCATCCAATCCAGGATGTGCGGAATCGCCGTCGGCTCCTCACCGCCCGTAGCGCTCCGTCAGGATCCGGTCATACTGCAGCCGCAGCCAGTCCTTCACCTGTTCCTGGTTATCGTTATGTCTCCCCGGAAATCCCTTTCCGTAGATCCGGCACTGCTGTCCTCTCAAGTGATGCAATAGCTGCAGGTATCCCTCCGGATCATAGTCGTCCTCTTCCATGTATCCGATGGCCATCTCCGACCGTGCAAAGCTTCCTCCATCCAATCGGCTCCACATTCTCCGGTTCAGCCGTTCTGCGCTCGCATCGTCCACGTCACCTGTCAGCTTACGCAGAATGTCCAGAGACGCCGGGAATCCGCCCGGCCGCCGAATCCGTTCCCGCTGTGCCATTGTTCCCAGGTTGATCACCGGTCGTCCCAGCGCCATCGCTCCCGGATGAATCCGGGACCCGTGATACAGCGCACCGGCAGCCCCCATGGAGCTGCCGATCATGATCACATCCTCACTTGCAAGATCCAGCTGCTCCATAGCGCCGCGAATTCGCAGCTCCACAGCGTCCTCATATTGCTCTGATCCCAGGTATCCGCAGCTGCCCCCGCACCGCGGGTCCGCGATGAGAAGGAACGGCATGCGCTTCTCCCACATAAGGTCCACACCGTCGAATCCCTCCTGCGGGCGCCTCCCGGAGAAATACACCGTCAGCGGTGCCTTCCGGTCCATCGGGTTAAAATACGTGAACAGCTCCTCCCGGTTCTCATCCACTCTCCGAAGGCTCCCCGCCATGAAGGCCGCTCCCTTCGGAATCTTCTCCCGCAGGTGAATGGAACCCAGCACAATCCTGCCCACGCCCCGCAGTTGCAGCGTAATCCCGAGCCGCCGTCTCCATGCACAGGCCGGAATCACGACGGATTCCGTCAGATTATCCGCCTCCAGCACCTCCGTGTCTTCGTCCTCGGATGCATCGTCTCTTTGCAGATGCAGGCAGAAACGCAGCTCCACCTCCGCATCCTTATGAAACTCCGGCCAGAAGCTCATCTCCTTCCCCGGCTCGATCATAACGCTGCGTTTCCAGCTGAGCACCGAACAGAACGTCTTGCCGAAACTCCCGTCCATATGCAGTTCATAGCGGCCCTTCAGCCTCGCGTCCCACAGATAATTCCTGCCAAGGACTGCCTCACTCGCCGGTATCTGTATCGCATCGCTTTGCCGCTCCGTGTTCTGCTCCATCTGCTATTCCCGCCTGGTCTTCTCCTTCCACCGGTCCACCAGCTGGCCGCCCGTGTACCGGGCAACCTCCTGCACGCAGTATACCAGTGCCTCATTCCAGTTCGCCAGCCCGTCCAGATAATATTCCAGCGCACCGGTGATGTAGTTAATATTCTCTATGATATACCCGTCCTTCAAATGCTCCACATATCTCGTAAAGCGATAATTCACCTGCGGAATTCCCGCACTGATTCCCGCAATCTGCAGGTACAGATCCGGCTGGTCACGCACATCCACGATGAGCCTTACATCATACAGGATTCGAATCAGGTCGTTCTCGGAATGGTAGGGCACCACCATGACCCGTGCCTGCCCCGGCGCATTCTCATTCTCTGTCGTATCTGCTGTCTCTGCAGGAGCCTCATTTCCGGCTTCCGGATTCGCATACCCGATCTCCAGATCCGTTATCCCGCACTCTGCCAGGATTCCGCGCATCTGCTCCGCCAGAGCCTCCTGCTCGCTGCGTCCCTCCGTCCGGATTCCCGCCAGCAGGATTACCTCCTCATTGCGCTGCATGTATTCGAACACCTGCCGCAGCGCCTTTTCACGGAAAATACCCTCCAGCCCATCCAGCGGCATGAAAACCTTCAGCTCTTTGATCTGCTGACTCTTGCCCAGCGACAGACGCGTATCAAACGGCGAGATATCGTAGATCTTCTCCTCCGGAACGCCAGCCTCCCGGATCCGTCTGGCCGCATTCTGCGTATCCGTCACGACCAGCATCACATCCGCTGTATCCCGCAGCAGCTCCCGTGTCTCCCCCAGGTCATACCGATCACCGAAAAAGGACAGTACCACATCCTGATCTCCGTCATCCCGAAGGAGCTCCAGCAGCATCCGGTTGTGCTGGCGATTCGCGGCAATCACGTAGGTTTCCCGGTCCAGCTTCGAGCGAAAATAATCCTTCGCCTCCTCCCGGATGAGATCTGCCATGCCGCGGTAACGAATCTTCTGAATCCTGGCACCGTTTCCCGCATCCACCTCAGAATCACTTCCGGCTCTCACCGGCTTTTTCACCAACCGCACCACTTCACCGGTCGTTAAATTCTCATAGAACCGCAGCTCACCCTCCGGCGAATAATATTCCTGCCTCCAGGGCTCTCCCTTTCGGTACCAGACAGAGCTCGAGCGAAAGCCCCGGTCATCATAGATATCGCACCGGCTCCGCTGCGATCTGCCGCTTGCTCTTTCATAATATTGCACCCGGCACAGCGCACCGCTCTCCTCTAATTCAATCCCAGCATAGAGCCTGCCCTCACTATAGGCCAGTACCTTCGAGGGCTGATACACCCACTCCACATCGAGAGGCCACGGCAGCTCCTCGTACGTCAACACTGCCGGCTTCTCCCACCATACGTCCTGCAATGCGTCGAAGACCGACCAGAATGGGATGGGATAGATATTTTCCCTGTGCAGAAAGCGGCGCAGGTTCGGCATATACGCAAGGCAGATGAGCTCCGTCTCCTCGCCGGCCTCCCGGAACAGACGGATCTGGTTCACCGTATCGTCAAAGGTCGATGCCCCCGAATCCTCATACCACGGCACATACCGCGCACTCCAGGTATTCCCCTCGTACCACGAAGGTATAAAGTGATACATTTCTCGTCCTCATAGTCTGCACCATCGGCAAACTCTTTCAGCATCTCATAGAATCGCATAGCCCCCTGAGAATTCGCATTCTCTGCATTCTCATAGAAGTCTCATAAGTCAAATCTCACGGTATATCTACAGGAACATTCTGTACTGCTCCATCGTTCCGTACACCTTCAGCTCCTCCAGGATGCTCATCACCATGCCGACGAGGATCATCACTGTCATCGGCAGCGTATAGAAGGAGGAGAAACTCCCCCATCTCGCATGCAGATAGAGCATCGGCAGCACCAGCACACTCGCCACCGAAGCGCTCAGAATCGCCGCAATCCGCGTCTGCCGTTTCAAATGGCGTGCCGTCGGCTCGCCCGGCTCAAAACCTTCCAGATAGTCTCCCTGCCGCTGCAGCGTCTGTGCAATCTCCCCCGGCTGTACGAAAATTGCCGCAAGCGCCATCGTAAGGAGCCACAGGATCACGCCGAAGATCACTACGCCCGTGCCGGTATTCAGGTTCAGATTCCGAAGTCCTGCCTGAATCCAGGCCTGCCCCGGCATCAGATGATCCAGGAGCTTCAGCACATAATACGGCACCGTGAAGATCGACATCACATACATCACCGGCATCGTCCCCACCGGATTCAGCCGAATCGCCACATAGTCCTGCTCCGCATATTGGTTGTTGATCATCACGCGGCGCACCGTGGTGCGAAACTCCGCTCCCTCCATGAAGAGCATCACCAGAATAATGGCAAAACACCCAAGCGCCCCGACCAGCAACTTGGTCGCAAGACCTTTAACGGCTCCTGTGAGAAATGCCGTTGCCAGATAGGATGTTGCCAGCTTCGCAAGACTTCCCAGCGTATTGATTACAATGAGAAGTCCCTGTCCGCCAATGCCCCACTGCGTGTTCCGGTCCGAGAGCCACTTGATGATGAAAGAGCCCGCAATCAGCATCAACGCCGTCAGCGCCTGCAGCGTTTCATGGCCTATACCGGGAACGTCCCGGTATTCCATCTCCCCTGCATTCATCCAGGCCTGCAGCATGGCAATGCACGCAGCGAGGATCAGCATAACCCAGTTAGCCCTTGCCTGGGAGCGCTTCTCCTTCCGATCCTTCGTCAGATGCTGGAACACCTGCACCACAACCATCGATGCAATCCACGGCATCAGTCCCAGCGAGAAGATCGAAGTCTTGTCCCGGCTGCTCCCCAGGATGCTGATCACCAGTCCCTGAATGCCGTCCTGCGTATCGGTGACTGCCGGCACCACCCAGGGAATCGGAATCGTGCGCCCCAAAAGATACACCGCCATGATCAGAAATGCATACGACGCCCTTCCCAGCAGCAAACGATGTGAAGTTGTATTCCTGTTCACCTTCGTATTCATAGCATCCATAATCGAAAACTACTGTTCCCGCTTCCTGCACCCTTGGCTTACCAGCGCCCCTCAATAATGACAGACCAATCGCATTCCGTCCACTCGCAAAACGGCACCCGCATGTGAATCTGCATTCTCTGCTCCTCACATGCAGGTGCCATGCCCGCTCACTCTTTCATGTTCCGTGTCTGTTCACATCCAGCTTCACATCCGGCATATCAAGGTTCCCGAAGAACATCGAGATGCAAGCGTTAAAAACCACCATTACTCTAATAATACATTACTTCTTGCGATCCTTGCGGCTGCGGCGCTTCGCACCAAGGCCGAACAGGCCGCCGCTGGTCAGCATTGCCAGAAGTGAGCCAAGAAGGTTCCCTTCGTCACCTGTTCCGTGGCCTCTGGTTGCTCCCAGCACCTTTCCGCCGTCCTGATCGCGATCACGAGTTACGCCCAATACCTCTCTGTCAGTATCCGTATCGGTGTCCGTATCCGTATCCGTGTCAGTATCTGTGTCGGTGTCCGTATCTGTGTCAGTATCGGTGTCCGTATCCGTGTCGGTATCACCCTCCCGTCTCGGTATGCGCTCCTGCCAACGTCCCTTGTCGCTGCTGCGCTCGGTCCGCTCCAGAACAACCCTGAACTTCTTGTCAATGGAGGCCTCGCCGTG
>CAYLUU010000032.1:0-24275 GCA_964386925.1 uncultured Sarcina sp.
CACATGCTCTCTTCCCGCAAAAGCCGACACCAGCATCACCAACGTCGATTCCGGCAAATGGAAATTCGTGATCAGACCATCCATCACCTTGAACTGATATCCCGGGTAGATGAAAATCGACGTATTATCTGCCCCGGCATGCACGGTGCCGTTCTCATCCGCCGCCGATTCAATCGTCCGGCAGCTGGTGGTTCCAACACAAATCACGCGTCCCCCTTTTGCATGGGTCTCATTGATGAGGGCCGCCGATTCCGGAGACACATTGTACCATTCCGTATGCATGTGATGATTTGTCACATCGTCGACCTTTACCGGGCGGAAGGTTCCAAGCCCTACATGGAGCGTGACATAGGCAATGTTGACGCCCTTTTTCTGAATTCGCTCCAGCAGCTCTTCAGTGAAATGAAGTCCTGCTGTCGGCGCAGCTGCACTGCCGTCGAACTTTGCATAGACCGTCTGATACATGTTCGGATCCTGCAGCTTGTGCGTGATGTACGGCGGCAGAGGCATCTCGCCCAAACGGTCCAGAACCTCTTCGAAAATCCCATCATAATGGAACTGTACCAACCGGTTTCCATCCTCTACAACGTCCAGAATCTCAGCCCGCAGCTGACCATTGCCAAAGCTTGCCCAGGTACCGGGACGAAGCTTTTTCCCGGGGCGTACCAGCGTCTCCCAGATATCATTCTCCCGGCGCTTTAAGAGCAGAATCTCCACATTGGCACCGGTTCCCTCCTTCGTTCCAAGGAGTCTTGCCGGAATAACCTTGGTATTGTTGAGAACCAGCGTATCTCCTGGATGCAGATAGTCGATCACATCATGAAATACCTTATGCTCCAGCTCTCCCGTCTCGCGATCAATGCACAAAAGCCGGCAGGCATCCCTCACCTCGTTGGGATCCTGCGCAATCAGCTCCTCGGGCAGGTCAAAATAGTAATCCGCGGTCTTGTGTCCAATCGGCACGCTGCTGTTTTCTGCCATATGTCACCCTTTCCTTTCAGGCCTGCAGCCATTCAGAAATGTAACGATTCAAAAGCCAAATAAACCTGCTTGACTCTGAATAGTCACAAATATTCTTATTTCGCATTCCGCAGGCAGGCATACTTCAGGAATGCCTTGTAGCCACGATAAGCCTCATAAATATCCGCCTTGGACGCTGCCTCAGCCGGAGAATGCATCGACATCACCGGCACATCGCTGTCGATCACGTTCATGCCGTACAGGGCCAGAATGTAGGGAATGTTTCCGCCGCCGCCAACATCTACCTTGCCAAGCTCCGCCGTCTGCGTGGTGACACCTTCCTTACTGAAGATGTCACGAAGGTGAGCAATGTACTCTGCATTCGCATCATTGGATCCGCTCTTTCCGCGAGAACCCGTAAACTTGTTAAACACCATGCCGCGTCCTAGGAAGGCCGTATTCTTCTCATCAAAGCACTCTGCCCAGTTCGGATCATAAGCCGAGGAGACATCGCTCGAGAGCATATCCGAATTTGCAAGGCAGCGGCGCATTGCAAGATCACTGTACTGACCGCACAGATTCATCACCTCTGCCAGTGCATTTTCAAAATAGCGGGACTGCATGCCGGTTGCTCCTACCGAGCCGATCTCCTCCTTATCCACCAAAAGGCAGACGCTCGTGCGCTCCGGTGCATTTTCCTTATTGTCGAACTGCGTGTCCACAATGGCGCGGAAGGAAGGGTATGCGCAGACGCGGTCATCCTGGCCATATCCCAGGATCATGCTGCGGTCGAAGCCGGCATCACGGGCAGGACCTGCCGGAACCACTTCCAGCTCTGCTGACTCAAAATCCTCTTCCTCAATGCCATACTGCTCTGCAAGGATCTGCAGAAGAGTATCCTTCACTGCTTCCTTAACATCCTTCTTTTCTTTTTTGTCCTTCTTGCCGGCTTTGGTCTTGGCATCAATGATGATCGGCTTGTTGCCAATGATAAGATCCAGTGCCTCACCCTCAATCACTTCAGCAGCCTTCTTCTGCATCTGATTCTGGGCCAGATGAATCAAGAGGTCCGAAACGAAGAATACCGGATCATCCGGGTCCTCTCCGACATTGAGAACAACCGTCTCTCCGTCCTTCTTTACAATCACGCCGTGCAGAGCAAGCGGACGGGCAACGAACTGGTATTTCTTGATGCCGCCGTAATAGTGTGTATCCAGATAGCCGAACCCAGCCTTTTCATACAGAGGATTCTGCTTCACATCCATGCGCGGGCTGTCAATGTGCGCGCCCAGAATGTTCAGTCCTTCCTCGATCGGCTTCTGTCCGATCCGGAACAGCACCATCGACTTGTTCATCCAGGTCATGTATACCTTATCGCCGGCCTTCAGACCCTTTCCGTCCTTCTCATAAGCCTCAATGGCACGTGACAGTTCCACATACCCTGCCTCCTCTGCTGCATTGACGAAGGTATCCACGCACTCGCGCTCCGTCTTGTTCTCCGAAATAAACTGACGATACTCCTCTGCAAATTCAAAGCACTGCTTCTGCATTTCCAGATCATAGGTGTTCCAGACATTCTCTCGTTCCATTTTACTCTCCTATTCTTCCGCAGCATTTACGCCGCGAACACTGTTTTTGTGAAAATATTCGCTAAGCCGCACATTCGCCCAATCCCCTGGATCCGTGCTGAGATCCAGATAGAACAACAGCTCCGGCTGTACCGTGTGCAGCGGCAGCTCCGCATCTGTGATGGAGTCGTCCTGCAGCACCGCAAGTCTGTCCTGGCTCTCTTTTCCGTACTGCGCAGCGCTCCCGTTTATAAGATCCGTAAGAGCACTGGCTGCCGTATAAAACCTCGGGTTCGCCTTCACTGTCAGTGCAGAAAACGCGATGAATAACGCCGCCATGCATGCCAGCGTTCTCTTACAGCTGCCGCTCGCAATCCCATTTCCGAATTTCTCTCCGGTCAATGTCTCACGTAAGGCTCCGGCTGACCGCACATGCCAGTACAGCCATCCCACCAGATACCACTCGAGAATTATCAGAATGAGAACCCAATGCAGCCAGAACGTACTCTGAATCCGGCCGGCATCCATATTGCCCTGCGCATACAGCGCCGGCGTCACCACAGCACTCACAAGGCCGTATGCAAACACCAACGCAAGAAGCGGGTACCGGTAACTGAGACGTCTTCTGTTTTTCCCATTATCTTCGGATCTATTCTCTTTGCAAAACTCAATCCAGAAAACCACGCCTGCCGCAGCCGCGATCAGCAGCACAGCCCAGTTCATCCATTGATTCAAAGGATAGGACAATGTGTAATACAGCGACAGCAAAATAGCCTTCACTGCGCCGTAACCTGTCGCTTCCCCGCCGCGAATCCGGTTTCCCGGCGCCATACAGCTGGCTGCAAAGCCGGCGAGCTGGAGCAGTACCGGCAGTGCCAGATATGGTTTCCACACGCCGCGCCGCAGCGCGTGCCCCGCCGTAATATTTTCGAAAGAAATCGAACTCTCTGTCCTCACAAGCATTGAAAATTTCGATGTCTTCCGTTCTGCTCTTTGCACATCATCCGCTGCAAAGAATATTCCGATCCGTCCACTGCAGACCAGGAACAGCACCACTAGGAACAGAACACTCAGGATTGCATATGACAGTGCGCTCAGATAATTACCGCCTCCTGCCAATAAACCGAAGATGCAGGCAAGAACATAACATATAATCCAGCCGTTCTTTGCATGTTTTGCATCCCTTCCGCCGTAAATACAAAGGATCAGACACGCAAGATACAAAAGTCCAACTGCAAAGGTCAACGTGTAATTTCCCGCACCGCTGTACCAGTAAAAGGCCTCCACCCGAAGACTTCCTTCCGGCATCAGCTGCACCATCAGGAATAACACCAGTACCGTCATGCAGCGCCGCACGGACCGGCTCATCCCAAGCGCCTTTTCCATCAATGCATACAGAAAGCTGATGACGCCGATATGCAGCCCTGCCAAAACAATGACCGGTGCCAGCCAGTACCAGCCATCGCCGAAGGTGGACGGCGAAACGGTGGTGAAAAGACACGATGTATAATAACCAATCCATGTCCGATAATAGCGAATCGTCTCTGTCACAATTTTACCGAGCACAGCCAGAACAGATCCTGTCTGCTCGAAGACCAGCCGGGTTCCAAGTCCCATGGAATAATCATCCGCCGAAGGATAATCATATCCTGCAATGAGCAGCAGTGGGATCAGAGACAGCGCATAAAGGACAACAAGAATCCAGGAGAGGTGCCCTGCGGCATCTCCCCTCTCTCTCATCTGCTGTTCTACTGCCTGGTTATTCTTTCTGATCTGCATACAATATGTTCAACGATTCAATATCAGACAAATGCGCAACGTAAATGTTACATTATCAAAGGGGCAGGGCCGCATCTGGCCATGCCCCCACTGTACAATTCCCAGTACATCACTTGATGCACCGATTTTATTTCTTACGATCTCAGCTCGATGTTCAGGCTCTCCAGACCATTCAGAATCTTCTTCATGGTCTTATCCACTTCCTCGGTCTCCAGCGTGCGATCCTTGTGACGGAAGGTCAGGCTGTAGGCCATGGACTTGCAGCCGGTCTTCACCTGTGCACCCTCATACAGATCGAACAAACGGTAGCTCTCCAGAAGCTTTCCGCCTCTTTGCTCAATCACTTCCTCGATGGCACCGGCGGTAACCTCTTTCGGCACCACCATGGAAATGTCACGGCTCATCGCCGGGAACTTCGCAATTCCCTCGTAGTGATGTGCAAAGGAAGCCTTCTCCAGAACCGCCTTCAGGTCGATGCAGGCAACGTATGCACGATCACCGATTCCATAGGCCTTTGCCACAGTGGGATGAACCTCTCCCATATAGCCGATCACCGTCTGCACAGCTGCCCCCTTCGGGCCGCCGTGAGGATCCGACAGAATAATCTGTGCCTGTCTTCCAGGGTGCAGGAAACTCTTGCCGGCATTCGGATCGCAGAGCATCTTCTCTTTTACGCCGGCGGTCCGGAGGAAATCCTCCACCACGCCCTTCAGCGTATAGAAGCTGCCATCGCCGTAGAAGCCCAGCGTCAGCTGCGGGCGCTCATCCGGATAATCCGTCAGCGGGAGCTCCTTGGCGAGATAAATTTTGCCCAGATCGAAGAGCTTCACATCCTTGTTGCGACGGGAATAGTTGGTGCCCAGCGATGACAGGATAGAACTCATCATCTGCGTCCGCATAATGGAGAAATCTTCACCCAGCGGATTCGAGATCTTAATCGCCTTGCGCTCAATGGCCTCTGCATCCAGCAGCAGCGTATCGAACACCTTCGGGCTTTCAAAGGAGAAGGTATCCGATTCCGAATAGCCATAATCCATGGCAACCGTTCTCGCGATATCCTGAAGCTTCATCATCGGCTGCAGACCGCCTACGGTCGCAGAGCTTGCCGGCAGGGTGGTCGGAATTTTGTCATAACCGTCAAACCGTGCGATCTCTTCTGCAATGTCACACATCGCCTTCAGATCCTGACGGAAGGACGGAACAATCAATTCATTTGCCGCCTCATCATAAGACAGCTCCTCCTCCGCGAAAATCTCCAGCATATGCTCTTTCGTATATGAGGTTCCAAGGTAGGCGTTAATCTTCTCCGGCTCAAACGGAATTCTCCGAAGCTCCGGGAGCTCTGCGTGCACATCTACATAAGTTCTGGCAACCTTACCGCAGCCCAGCTCTTCCATCAGCTGGCAGGCGCGGTTCATGGCATCCAATGCATTGTAAGGATCCAGCCCCTTTTCGAAGATGGCCGATGCCTCCGTGCGAAGGCCTACTCTCTTGGAGGACTTACGAATATTCGTTCCATTAAAGGTTGCTGCCTCGAAAAGAACGGTATGTACGTCCTCGGTGATCATTGAATCCTCACCGCCCATGATGCCGGCAATGCCGACCGGACGCTCGGCGTCATTGATCATCAGAACGTTGCTATCCAGCTTCCTCTCCTGTCCATCCAGAGTAGTGAAGACATCTCCGTCCTGTGCTCTCTTCACGATGATCTTCCCGCCGTGAATGGTGTCATAATCATAGGCATGCATCGGCTGGCCGTATTCCATCATAACGAAGTTCGTGATGTCGACCAGATTGTTGATCGGACGAATTCCGTAATTGGCCAGTCTTCTCTGCATCCAGCGAGGGCTCGGCGCGAGCTTTACATCTGTGCAGATCGCAGCCACATAGCGGGTGCACAAGTCCTTATCCTCGATGGAAACCTCTACGTAATCCGAGGTATCCTTCTCTCCCTCGTGCTTCACAGTAACCACCGGAGCCTTGAAAGGCTTGCGGAAGGTTACAGCTGCCTCTCTGGCAATACCGAGAATCGAGTAGCAGTCCACACGATTCGAAGTAATCTCATATTCAAAGCTCGTGTCATGCAGGCCCAGCGCCTCCATGGCATCGCTTCCCAGCTCAAGCTCTGCAGCCTGATCCTTCGGGAAAACATAAATGCCGTCTTCCGGGGCCTCGGGATACATATCTCTGCTGGCGCCCAGCTCTTCGATGCCGCACATCATGCCGGTGCTCGGCAGACCTCTCATTTTGCCAGACTTGATCTTAAAGCCCTCTGCCGGCGGAACCTCTCCGTCGTGGCCTGCTGCCACACGACCGCCATTTAAGCAGGTAGGAACCACATCGCCGACCTGCAGATTCTGTGCGCTGGTCACAATCTGAATGCAGTTCGCCGTCTCTGCCGTATGCTCTGTCAGACCATCGGTCTCTTCCGTGTAGCCGTTCCCGGCATAGGCGCTGCCGATTCCAACGCGGCACACCCAGAGCTTATCTGCGTCGGGGTGTTTAGCCATCGCTTCCACACGGCCGACTACAATCTTCTCACAGTTGTGATCCAGTCTCTTCCAGTTCTCGACCTTGGTGCCCGAAAGGGTCATCTCGTCGTAATATTCTTTGTCCGTGCAATCCAGCTCCGGAACGTAATCCTTAATCCAGGAAAGTGGTGTATTCATTGCTGTCTCCTTCTATCGTCTTCTGTTTGCATCCATCAGAACCATTCCTATCCGAACTGGTTCCATCAGAACTGATCAATAAAGCGCTTGTCATTCTCGTACAGAAGGCGCATATCATCGATTTCATACTTCAGAAGCGCAATGCGTTCCAGACCAACGCCGAAGGCAAAGCCGGAATAGGTCTCCGGATCAATATTGCTCATTTCCAGAACGTGAGGATGTACCATGCCGCAGCCAAGGATCTCGATCCAGCCCTCATTCTTGCAGAAGCTGCAGCCTTTTCCGCCGCACTTGAAGCAGGACACATCCATCTCAGCAGAAGGCTCCGTGAACGGGAAGTGATGCGGACGGAAGCGAACCTTCGTGTCCTCTCCGAAAATAGACTTTGCGAACTCAGCCAGTGTTCCCTTCAGGTCAGCAAACGTAATTCCCTTATCGATTACCAGACCCTCTACCTGATGGAAGACCGGGCTGTGCGTCGCATCTACCTCATCGGCACGATATACACGTCCGGGTGCAATCATGCGGATCGGGATGCGTCCCTTCTCCATCTCATGAATCTGCGTACCGGAAGTCTGCGTGCGCAGGAGCATCTCGCCGTTTATGTAGAAGGTATCCTGCTCGTCCTTCGCCGGATGATCTGCCGGAATGTTCAGAGCCTCAAAGTTATAGTAATCCTTCTCAATTTCGGGTCCCTCGACGACCTCGTAGCCCATACCGATGAAGACCTCTTCGATCTCCCGCAGTGCAACGGTGTTCGGATGAAGGTGTCCTCTCTCTTCCCGCTGTGCCGGAAGCGTCACATCGATGGTCTCCGCCTTCAGGCGCTCTGCCAGAAGCTTTGCCTCAATCTCCTTTTGATGAGAGGTGATGGCTTCCTCGATGCGGGTTCTGGTCTCATTGACCATCTGTCCGACCTTCGGGCGCTCCTCTGCAGCCACATCCTTCATTCCCTTGAGAATGCCGGTGAGCTGACCTTTCTTGCCCAGAAAATCAACCTTAATCTGATTGATTTCTTCCGGAGAGAACGCCTTCTCCAGACGCTCTTTGGCTTCCTGCCGGATCCGTTCCAGATCTTCCTGTATCATATATATTCTCCTTAATTCTACGACTTACTGAACTCAATCAGAATCTATTATACATGGATTCTTCACATTTGCCACCGAGTCACGTGAAACTCTTGTGCTCATATTGTTCTGACACAGATATGCCGTCAAGCGGCAGATCATGCGCGCCGCTGGGCCATGCTGCTCGTAATCCACAGATTCCTCATCTCCACCGAGCTGAAAAGCAGCGCCGGGGCCTGCTCGCCATTCCTGTATCACTTCTCCGCGAATAGTCTGCGTTTGCGTTCCAGCATCTCATCCAGGTTCTCCATGTATACCGAGACTTCCTTCGCATTGTCGCAGCGCTCGATCCGTCCGCCTGGGAAGACTCTTTTGGTGACAGATCCTGCGCCCAGCGCCACGATGGTCTGTACTTCTTCCATGATCAGGATGTTGTAGATGCCGTATTTGCCCTCCCGGGCGTAGCCGACATTTTCGAAGTTCCCGGACATGTTCTTCTGCCGGTAGAGATAATACGGCTTCATATCCATCGTTTCTGCTGCAGCTTCGGCGATCTTCATGGTTTCATCAGTATTGATGAGGACAGGATACCCCTTCTCATCAATCACCCTGCGCAGTCTGGAGGCGCGCTTGATTGCCAGTGAATGTACCGTCAGAGAATCCGGATTCAATGCCCGAATGGCCTCTGTCGTCTGTCGTACATCTTCTGCATCCTCTCCCGGAAGTCCCAGGATCAAATCCATATTGATGTTGTCAAAGCCGCACGCTCTTGCACCCTGATAGATGTCGATGACTTGCTGTACCGTATGATGACGACCGATAATGCGAAGGGTTTCCTCCTTCATGGTCTGCGGATTCACGCTGATTCTGGTAACCGGATGGCGGCGCAGTGCTTCCAGCTTCTCCCTCGTGATGCTGTCCGGGCGACCCGCTTCTACCGTGAATTCCTGCACTGTACTCATGTCAAAATACCGCTCAATCGCGGTGCACAACCGGTCCAGTTCCTCCGCTTCCAACGAGGTTGGTGTTCCCCCTCCAATGTAGATCGTATCCAGGATTTGTCCCTGCATCAGCCTGGCTGTCTCTTCCAGTTCCCGCTCCAATGCATCCAGATATTCACCGATCCGATCCTTCCACATTGCAATATTGAAGGAAGGGAAGGAACAGTACAGACAGGTGGTCGGGCAGAACGGAATTCCGATGTACAGGCTATAGCCGTTTTCATAATGAATCCCGCTAAGGATCCGTTTCTCGCGCCGGGCAATATCAACAGAGAGTCTTGCCTTCTCTTCAGAGACTCTATGCTCCTGCATCAGACGCTGCACGGTCTCTTCCTCGCCGCTTCCCTCGTCCATCCAGGTCATGGCAATCTTCGTCGGACGGATACCGATAAGATCCCCCCATGGAAGGGACCTTCCTGTATACGAGCAAAGCGAGTCATACAGAAACCGCTTCAGACTGTCCTTGGTTTCCTTTGATTTAGCAGAAAAGTCTGTTCCATCAAGAGCCGGCAGCTGATACTCCGTTTGGCATTCCGTTCCTGCTGCAGCCTCCATTCCGGAATCTTTCTTCCCGCTTTTTGCTCCCGCTGCGCTCTTAGGATCAGATTTATTTTCTGCCAGCTTGCACGCTTCTGCCGTAAAGAGCAGGCAAATCTCCCCCGGAAGAAACCGAACGCGCAGGAAGTCTTCCTGTCCCTGCGCATCCTTTCGTATTTTCTCACTGTTGGCATCCCCATCCACCAGGACCTTCACTTCCTGCTCCGGGTAAAACGCCTTCACCAGCGAATGAATCTCATAACGATATAAATCAATGTTCTCCGATACTAACAGCACGTTTCGTTCTCCCGTAATCTGTAAGCCATTTTGCCGCTGCCTTTTACACCATCGTGTTGTACTGCATTTCATGTCCGATGGTCGTTGTGCCTCCGTGTCCCGGCAACACCTGCGTATTCTCCGGCAGTGTGAACAGCTTCTCCCGAATGGAACGGACCAGCTGACTCATCGAACCCGTAGGAAAATCCGTTCGTCCCACCGACTCCTCGAACAAGGTATCTCCTGCCAGCAGCAGCGGTTCTTTGCCGGTATTCTCCAGATAATAGCAGCAGCTGCCTTCTGTATGTCCCGGCGTTAAGATGCATCGGAAGGTCATTCCAGCCTCTGTAAACTCCTCCCCATTCCGTAAAAAGACATCCGGCCGAATGGTCTTGGGATTCCCGTATGCGGCAGAAAGATTTGCCTCCGTATCCTGAATCAGGCGTTTCTCCTCCTCGCTGATATAGACCTTCGCTCCCGTCCGATCCACGATCTCCTGCACACCGCCGATGTGATCAAAATGTGCATGTGTAACCAAAATCGCCGCAATATGAAGGCCTTTTTCTTCCATGGCATCCACCAGCGCATTCCCATGGTCGGCCGGATCCACGAGAACCGTTTCCGCACTGCCTTCCCGGTGCAGGTAGTACACATTTGTCTGTACCATGCCGATGGTAAAACCGCCCAGAAGGACGTTTCCCTCCGCTTCTGCAGCCTGTTTCGGATTTTCCTTCTCATTCATCTTACGCTGTACCTCTATGCACGCTTGATATCAATGACGTTCGGAATCTGCCTGACCTTCTCAATAATAGCCGCCAGCTCCGCCTTTCCGCCGATGCGAAATGCCACATTCATTGTTGCAAAGCCCTGCTTGTTCGTCCTCGTGTTCACGCCCACAATGGAGATATTCTTCTCTGTGAAGGTCCGGGACACATCCGACAAGAGTCCCGCACGGTCACTTGCATAGATGTTGATCTCTGCCTCGAATTCACCGTCCACCGTATTCTCAGCATCATTCTCCCAATCTGCATCGATGAGACGAACGCGGTCAATTTCCGGCAGATTCATCATATTAATGCAGTCAGAGCGGTGGATTGTTACGCCGCGTCCTCTTGTGACGTATCCGACAATTTCATCTCCCGGCACCGGATTGCAGCAGTGGGCATAATGCACCGCTACGTCATGAATGCCTTTAACCGTAATTCCGGAGCCCTTCCGGCGCATATGAGGCTTCGCTGCATTGTCCTCGACCTGGCGCAGAATCTCGTCGTCCGTCAGGTGAGCCTGGTGATCCTTTTCATAGAGCTCCAGCAGCTTGTTGGCTACCTGCCCTTCCTTCAATCCGCCGTGTCCGATGGCAGCCAGCACCGCATCCCATTCACGGAAGCCGTACTTGTGCAGAACAGCATCCATGTATTCGGGCTGCAGCAGCTGGTCTTCCTTCAATCCTTTTGTTTTGCAATAGGCATCAAAAGCCTCGCGGCCGCGGATAATATTGTCTTCCTTCTGGTTCTTCTTAAACCATTGGTTGATCTTGTTCTTAGCCGAGGCGCTCTTGCAGACACTCAGCCAGTCGAGGCTGGGGCCGCGGGAATTCTGTGAAGTGATGATTTCAATACGATCGCCGTTCTGAATTTGGTAATCAATCGGCACCAGCTTTCCGTTAACACGGGCACCTACCATCTTATTGCCGACGGCGGAGTGAACCGCATAGGCAAAGTCAATCGGCGTCGAGCCGGCAGGCAGGTTCTTGACCTCTCCGCCGGGGGTAAAGCAGTACACGCTGTCGGAGAACAGGTCAAGGTCGCTCTTTAGCAGCTGCATGAATTCCTTGTTGTCGGACATGGACTGCTGCCATTCCAGAATCTGCCGCAGCCAGGTCAGCTTCTCCTGCTCCGACTCATCCACCTTGCGGCCGTCACCGGCCACCTTGTATTTCCAGTGTGCAGCGATACCATATTCCGCCTCGCGATGCATCTCAAACGTGCGGATCTGAATTTCAAAGGGCTGTCCTGTCCTGCCGATCAGCGTCGTATGCAGGGACTGGTAACCGTTTGCCTTCGGCATGGCGATGTAATCCTTAAAGCGCCCGGGAATTGGCTTATACATCTCGTGAATCACGCCGAGTGCTGCATAGCAGTCCTTTACGGTATTCACAATAATGCGAACCGCGAACAGATCATAGATTTCATCCAGCGTCTTGTGCTGGTTAACCATCTTCTTGTAAATACTGAAAAAATGCTTCACGCGGCCATCCACTCTGGCCTCTATGCCGGCTTCCTTGACAGCCTTTGCCACGCGTTCCGCAATCTCTTCTACATAGTGCTCCCGCTCCGATTTGCGTTCCTTTACCTGCTGCACCAGTTCCTGATAGGTGTCCGGCTTGAGGTAACGCAGGGAAAGATCATCCAGCTCAACCTTGATCTTGCTGATGCCCAGTCTCGATGCAATCGGAGAATAAATATCCAGCGTCTCCTGCGCGATACGCTTCTGCTTTTCCGGCGGCTGGTACTGAAGCGTTCGCATATTATGCAGGCGATCTGCCAGTTTAATCAGGATGACACGGATGTCCTTAACCATTGCAAGGAACATCTTGCGCAGATTCTCGGCCTGCATCTCCTGCTGTGCCTGCGTCTTGTCTGCATAATCTCCGGAAAGCTGGATCTTCTTGAGCTTTGTCACGCCGTCCACGAGATTGGCAACATCCATGCCGAATTCTGCTTCAATTTCTTACTTTGTGTAGATGGTATCTTCCACAACATCGTGCAAAAGCCCTGCTGCGATGGTCTCCAGATCCATTTCCAGATCTGCCAGAATGATGGCGACATCCAGCGGGTGAATGATATAGGGTTCTCCGCTCTTGCGCTTTTGCCCCTCATGTGCCGCGCTGGCCAGACGATATGCCTTCTCGATCAGGGACAGGTCATCGCTGGGGTGATATTTGCGCACCCGAATCAGGAGATCCTGATAGAGCTCCTCCGGTGTCAGAAATTCTTCGATATGCTCAATGGTCCCGTTATCGAAGCCTGCCGGCTTGTCACTGCCGACGATGGTCTCTTCTTTTACAGCCGGTGCTGCAGCAGTATCTGCAGGCACAGCAAAAGAAGAGCCTGAGCTGTATGTACCGGAGGTTGGACTTCCGATTCGCTCACGCTCCTTGAAGATGCGTCCAGAATCATTCACTGATGTCATAAATGCTCCTGTCTCCCCAAACTTTTCCCAAACCCAATAGTGATGAAGAGTTTAACACAGAATCCGCGGTTTATTCAAGGCGGCAACAGATTACAAGGGAGTGGTAGCGTGGCGTAGTTACTGAGTAGACGCCGGCGACGGGTCCTGTCGGAGGTGTCCAGGGCTGGGACGGCTCATAAATTTGCGCAACGTAAGAAGCCCCCGGCCGCGATTCTGCGGCCGGGGGCTTCCCGTGTCACTAACCTATGTGGATAGATTAATATCCCATGCCTGCGCCCTGTGCCGGAGCTGCTGCTGCGGGCTCCTTGATGGTAGCAACTGCTGCCTCGGTGGTCAGGAACGTGGATGCTACAGAGCAAGCGTTCTGCAGTGCGCTTCTGGTTACCTTTACCGGATCCAGAACGCCGTCTTCCATCATGTCTACGTACTCTTCTGTGTAAGCATCAAAACCGATGCCCTCTGCAGACTCTTTCACCTTGTTGACGATGACAGATCCGTCCAGTCCTGCATTGGCTGCGATGTTGTACAGCGGAGCCTCCAGTGCCTTCAGGATGATGCCTGCACCGGTCTTCTCATCACCGCTCAGGTCACCGAGGATTGCCTCAACTGCCTTCTGTGCATGAATGTAAGCAGATCCGCCGCCGAAGATTACGCCTTCCTCAACGGCTGCCTTAGTAGCGTTGAGAGCATCCTCCATGCGATACTTTGCTTCCTTCATCTCGGTCTCGGTTGCTGCACCGACACGGATGACGCCTACGCCGCCGCTGAGCTTTGCAAGACGCTCCTGGAGCTTCTCGCGATCGAACTCAGACTTGGTGTCTGCGATCTGCTTCTTGATCTGCTCAACTCTGTCATGCAGAGCAGCCTTGTCGCCCTCACCATCAACGATGGTGGTGTTCTCCTTCTCAACCTTTACGCTCTTTGCACGGCCGAGCTGCTCGATGGTAGCATCCTTCAGCTCAAGGCCAAGGTCAGAAGAGATTACCTGGCCGCCGGTCAGGATTGCGATATCCTCCAGCATTGCCTTTCTGCGATCGCCATAGCCGGGAGCCTTTACTGCAACGACATCGAAAGTTCCGCGCAGCTTGTTTACGATCAGAGTGGTCAGAGCCTCACCTTCAACATCCTCAGCGATGATCAGGAGCTTTGCGCCCATCTTTACGATCTGCTCCAGAACCGGCAGGATATCCTGAATGTTGGAGATCTTCTTGTCAGTGATGAGGATATAAGGATCCTCCAGATTAGCGACCATCTTCTCGGTATCATTGCACATATATGCGCTGATGTAGCCGCGGTCGAACTGCATGCCTTCTACCAGATCCAGCTCGGTCTGCATGGTCTTGGACTCCTCGATGGTGATTACGCCATCCTTGGAAACCTTCTCCATCGCATCTGCGATCATCTTGCCAACCCCAGCATCGCCGGAGGAAATGGTTGCAACCTTCTCAATGTCCTCCTTGCCCTTTACGGTGGTGCTCATCTTCTTGATGGAATCTACAGCGGCATCGGTTGCCTTCTTCATACCTTTGCGGAGCACGATCGGGTTGGCACCTGCTGCCAGGTTCTTCATTCCCTCGTTAACCATAGCCTGAGCGAGAACGGTTGCGGTTGTGGTTCCGTCACCAGCTACGTCATTGGTCTTGGAAGCGGCCTCACGAATGATCTGTGCGCCCATGTTCTCGAACGAATCCTCGAGCTCGATTTCCTTTGCAATGGTAACACCGTCGTTGGTGATGGTCGGTGCACCGTAGCTCTTATCCAGGACTACGTTGCGTCCCTTCGGTCCCAGTGTGATCTTTACGGTATTTGCCAGCTTGTTAACGCCTTCTGCAAGAGCAACTCTTGCGTCTGTTCCCATCTTTAAATCCTTAGCCATAACTCATAGCCTCCTGTTTCTTTTTCTTCAGAGGAATTCACTTCCATGCCATTCTGCATCTTTTGTGAATCTCTGTCTCGCTTCCTGCCGGTTCTTCTATCTTGTCCCTGCAGTGATTACTCCATGATTGCCAGAATGTCGCTCTGACGAACGATGGTGTAGGTCTCATCCTCGCTGACCTTTACCTCGGTTCCGGAGTACTTGGAATAAACGACCTTGTCACCGGCCTTCACCTGCATGGGGATCAGCTTGCCGTCATCCGATGTCTTGCCGGGTCCTACTGCAACGACCTCAGCCTGCTGCGGCTTCTCCTTCTCTGCGCCGGGAATCACGATTCCGGATGCGGTTGTTGTCTCAGCCTCCAGTGCCTTCAGAACAACTCTGTCTTCCAACGGAACTAATTTCATAGTAACTGCCTCCTTAGCAAAATTTTGAGTCCGCCCAACCAGCGTCCTCTGTATGATAAGCAATCCGATTTTCCGTAATGCTTGGTTGTTAGCACTCCTTTTCGTTGAGTGCTAATCAACAGTAGTTATAATAGTACCGGTGCAAAAGGAATGCAAGAATTAAAATAATAGTTTATTCTTTGTTTATAGATTACAACTTCAGGAGGAAGAATCATGACTTATCAGGAGATGCTCGCTAACGCGCGGACCTGCAGCGGTCCGTACTGCAAGGTCTGTCCTGTCTGCAACGGACGTGCCTGCGGCTCGCAGATGCCAGGTCCCGGCTCAAAGGGAACCGGGGATGTAGCGGTCCGCAATTATGAAGCATGGCAGAAGGTCCGTGTGAACATGAATACCATCGCTGAGAACAAAAAGCCGGACACCAGCTTCTCGTTCTTCGGACGGACGCTTTCCATTCCGGTTATGGCCGGCCCTGTAGGCGCAGTTAAACTGCATTATGGTGAGAAATACACAGACGTCGAATACAATAATATCCTCGTTCCTGCTGCCGCCAATGCCGGCATCATCGCCTTTACCGGCGATGGCTCGGACCCTGGTGTTGTAAAGGCAGCTACTGCGTCCATTCGTGATAACGACGGCGTCGGTGTTCCCACCATCAAGCCCTGGGATATCCAAACCCTTCAGGAGAAGTTCGCACTGGTAGAGCAGTCCAATTGTTTTGCCGTTGCAATGGACGTAGACGCCGCAGGTCTCCCCTTCCTGCAGGGGCTTACGCCGCCTGCCGGCAGTAAGACAGTGAGGGAGCTTTGCGAGGTTATTCAGAAGTCCGGCAAGCCGTTCCTGATTAAGGGAGTTATGACCGTTCGCGGTGCTCTGGATGCACTGGAAGCCGGTGCCTCCGGCATCATTGTCTCCAATCACGGCGGCCGCGTACAGGACCAGACACCGTCTACTGCAGAGGTTCTGGAGGAAATCGTCGACGCCGTTGCCGGCCGCATGATGGTACTCGTGGACGGCGGAATCCGCACCGGTGTCGATGTCTTCAAGGCCCTGGCTCTTGGTGCTGATGCCGTGCTCATCGCGCGTCCCTATGTAACAGCCGTATACGGCGGCGGTGCGGAAGGCGTTAAAGTCCTCACGGACAAGCTGCAGAATGAGCTTGCCACCACCATGCAGATGTGCGGCGTCTCATCTTTGAAGGAAATTACACGTGACTGCCTGCACAAGCCCTACAGTCAGTACATTCGGTTCTGAGAATCCCAGACAAGTGTGAGCAGCAAATTTTAAAAAAAAGAGAGAAGCAGGCAGACTGCTTCTCTCTTTTTCTTTCATCATCACACCAGTACAGCGTTTGCAAAATAACCAACCAGATTACGTAGAACGATTTTCGTAGAGTACGTGTCTAATAGGTTATTCGTTTTCTTCGATCCAACCCGGAAGCTGTTCCAGCGAATCGATGACGGCATCTGCTCCGGCATCCAGGAATATTTTCCGTGCCTTTTCCTTGGCTGTTTCCTTCTCCTCTGCAGACAACGCTTCATATTCCTCAAACGTATATCCCATCACTGAGCTGCCTTCCAGAACGCCAAGGGATCGTACCCCCGCAGCTTTTCCTTCTTGGATATCCGCCACAGTATCGCCGACCTTCACTACATTCTCCACAGAAGGAATCTGGAAATGTGCCATATTGTTAAAGATCATGTACGGATACGGGCGTCCCATTCCGTCTGCGCTGTCGGGGCTTACCCAATAGTCCGGTGCATAGCCCTGCTCTGCTGCCTTCGGAACTACAATCGCCATCATTTTGTCTGTGTAGCCGGTAGTAGAGCCAATTGCAATTCCTTTGTCCCGGAGCTCTTTCACCGCTTCGAGTACACCGGGCTTTGGCGTCGCATACATCTCAAGACTCTCCAGTAGGGAGGCCTCGAACACGCCGTAAATTTTCTCCACTGCATCCTGATCCGGCACACTGCCCTGCAGACTCTCCCACTGTTCACGCAGGCGAGGCATCTCCAGCATCGTGCGGATATGATCTCGTTTCAGTTTCCCCATCGGCGCACGGATCTCGTCTACCGTCGGAGTCAGCCCGAATTTACCGAAGGCAATGGCGAACGCATTGACCGGTGCAAAGGAGCCGTAATCAACCGTCGTTCCCGCCCAGTCCAGAATCACCAGCTGTGTCTTCATGCCTTTGCCTCCTGCAGAAAATCGCTCATAATGCCGTAGAGTTTCTCAATATCCTCCGGGTAAATCTCTCCAATATTGCCCACGCGGAAGGTCTCCGCCTCCATCACCTTGCCGGGATAGAGTACGTATCCATGTTCCTTCACATACAGGTACATCTGCTGAAAGGTGAACGTCGCTCCCTCCGGATAATAGAACGTCGTGATAATCGGGCCCTGTACAGACGGATCCAGATACGGCCGGAAGCCCAGCTCCGAAAAACGCTTCGCAAGGAGCTTCTGATTTTCCTGATATCTGGCATTGCGTGCTGCAATACCGCCTTCCTTCTGCAGTTCCTTCAGCGCCTGTGCAAAAGCGAGTACCACATGTGTCGGCGATGTGAAGCGCCATTTTCCGTCCGCCTCCATCGTCTTCCACTGATCATACAGATCCAGTGCAAGCGAACGGGCCTTGCCATTGCTGGCCTCGAGCTCGTCTTTTTTGGCCAGAATAAATGCGAATCCCGGAACGCCCTGAATGCACTTATTAGCACTGGAAATCATGAAGTCAATTCCGTATTCCTTCATCGGGATCTTCATGCCGCCGAAGGTGGACATGGCATCCACGATGAAAATTTTCCCTGCTGCTTTTACTACCTTGCCGACAGCCTCGATATCATTCAGGATTCCACTGGTGGTTTCACCGTGTACGATCGACACATGCGTGATGGAAGGATCCTTTTTCAGAAAATCTGCAATCACGGCAGGATCCGGACGCTTGTCAAAATCCTGCTGGTAGAGCGTAAATTCAATTCCTGCGTGGCGGCAGATTTCGGCCATGCGCAGTCCGTATGCTCCGTTTGCAGCAATGAGCAGCTTCTCCTTGCTGCCGATGACACTGGTCAGTACCGACTCTACGCCAAAGGAACCGCTGCCCTGCATGAGCACAGCCGTGTACTCCGGAGCCGACACTTCTGCAAGCTCCAGGAGCTCTTTGCGAATCCACTGAGTAATCTGTTTGTAATCATCATCCCAGGTGCAGTGATCAAAGAGCATAACCTCTTTTACGGTATCCGTTGTCGTCAGCGGCCCAGGGGTGAGAAGTTTATACGAATGATTCATTTTCTGTTCTCTCCTGTCATTGGTAATACTTATTTGGCTGGTAACGAAGCTCAGGGCTTAGCTGCCTCAGAGATCGCCACATGCTCCTCATACAGTTCAAACGTCAGAGGCTCTGAGAAGGTCTTCGGATATGCAGACTTGTTCTCGCTGTCAGAACTCTCTCCCTCGTACAGAGCATTCGGATAATACTCCTGCAGCTCGGCGCGGCCGTTCTCGATGATGCACTGCGCCATCTCCATTGCCAGAGCATTCGTAGAATCTCCCTTATCAATCACAGCAACCGACTCGGTCAGTGAGAAGTTGCCTTCCGTAGGATCCACATAATCGATCGGAAGACCTTCCGCCTTAGCTGCAACTGCCTGATGGCGAAGGCCAAAACCAATTGCAACCTCTCCAGCCTCACACAGCTTCAAAGGTGCTGAGCCTGAGGATTCGATGTGATCCCCTGCGTTGGTATAAATATCATGCAGAATTGTCTGTGCTTCCTCTTCTCCGTACTCCGAAACCAGAGCCTGCAGAAGCAGCCATGCCGTTGAGGAGGACTGTACATCTGTAATCGCAAGATACCCGGAGTATGTCGGATCTGCCAGATCCTTCAGGCAGGTAGGAGTGGGCAGATTGTTCTCCTCCATCAGCTCGGTATTGAGGATAATTGCACCCTCCTGCGAGGTAATGGGCGCCGTGTAATCCGGGACCTCTGTCAACGTATTCACGTCAAAGGTCAGCGGCAGGAACATATCGTTCTGATCCTGTGCACTCTGCAGATAGAAGGTGCTCATCGTCACCATGTCTGCCTCAATGTTCGTTCCCTCTGCCAGAAGTTTGCCGCCCAGCTCCGACGTTCCGAATGTCTGGAACACATATTGTCCCTCATATCCGTTGTTGTTCAGAGCGTTTGTCATAGCCGTGATGGCTTCATCATCAGCATTGGAATAAATAATGACCTGTTCCGTGCTGCCAGTGCTGGCTGCGGTGTCAGTATTTTCTGTCTCCGCTCCTGCTGCTTCCGCCGTTTCAGCTGTTGTCGCTGCCGTTGTCGTTGTTTCCTGTTCAGACGAGCTGCCGCAGCCAGTCATCATTGCCGCAGCCATTACTGCAGCAAGTCCCAATGCAGTTACCTTCTTACGTCTCATCGTTTTTCTCCCTTTTTCATTCTCCTCTTGATACTTTCGTCTCCTCACCAAGACCCGCTGATCGGTCCCCCCTGCTTTCTTTCCTGCGGCGGATCCAGTCACAGAAAGGGCAGCAGTTCCGTACCAAATCATGGGCTAGGCGGTCTTGCATCTATTGGAAAGCCAGTTGAATACGGCTCTTGCAAGCAAATTTGTGAACAGAATCAGCAGTGACAGAACGAACACCTCGTTATATTTGTTCACATACTGCAGCTGTTTGATTTTCGTTGTCAGAATCATCGTTCTGGCTCCGGCCAGGAAGATCAATGCGCTGATGGTCACCATGCCGTTGATGAAATAATAGCTGAACACCTCGATCAGGCTCGAAGCCGCATTGGGCGTGACTACCCGCAGGATGGTTTTAAGCCAGTTGTCTCCCATGAGCATGGCCGTAGTTTCCCAGCCGGCATTCATTTTGGAAAGCGAGTTCTTCATCATCAGGTACGGTGTCGAAAAATAATGCACGATGTTGCACAGCACCATCAGCGTCATGGTATTCTGCAATGATGATCCCGAAAAAGCGAACAGATACGCAAGACCCAGAACCATTCCCGGAATTGTACTGGTAATCAATGCAATGGCATCCACAATCTGCTTCGCCGCCCTTGGCAAAGAGCTGCGGGCCGTGATCAATGCTGCCCCATATGCGATCAGCGTACCGAAGGCCGCAGTCAAAAGCGTCATTTGCAGGGAATGCCAGTAAATCGTCTGCAGCTCACTGTCGGCGAAGACCGTCCGAAAATGTTCCCAGGTAAACTGCGTCTGATACGGCCAGTTCCGCACCAGCGGCACCACGAACAATACCGCAAAAAAGGCCGCCATAATGATCGCCAGCGCTCCGCCGGATACTCCCCATGCAGTGTCCCGCAGAGTGTTCGATTCCAATTCCGCACGGCTGATTCTGTCATAGCGAATGTTGAATCGTTCCAGCCAGTGCAGAAGGAGAATACTAAGTACCGACGGCAGCAGCATGATGACAGCAACGACCGCGCCGCGGTTGAAATCCGGCACGCCGCCCAGCATCTGGTTGTACAGAACCGTTGCAATCACATCGAATTTGCCGCCCACCGACGCCGGAATTCCGAAGTCCGTAAAGCATAGGAAGAACGCCTGAATCAAAGCCCCTGCCAGCGTTCCGAGGAGCGGACGCGCCACGGCAATCCAGAAAGTTGCCAGCGCACGATCTCCCATGGTCTTGGATACCACAATCGTCTTCTTATCCACATATTCCATTGTGTTGCAGACCAGGAGAAACGCTACCGGCGTAGTATAGATGACGTATCCCACCAGAAGGCCGCCAAAGCCATAAATATTAAAGAGCTGATACCCCAGAAGTCGCGTAATCAAGCCTTGCTTGCCAAGGGAATAGATGATGGCAAATCCATACGTAATCGTCGGCAGATACATCGGCAGTGTCGCCATAATCTGCAGGAGCCGCTTCACTCCCTTCGGCAGCCTTGTGTAATAAATGCAATAGGCAAAAACAAAAGCCACCGCAACCGCCAGAACTGCTGCACAGATTGAAACCAGAAAGCTGTTGCCCAGTGCCTTTGTGAAGTTCTTCGTTGTGAAGACCTCAGCAAAATAGGAACCCGTGATGCCCTGTTCTCCCCAGAAGGATTTCACGAACAGCCTCACCACCGGCGCAGCAAGAAACAAGGCAAAGAAAACAGTAATGATCAGAAAAATGATTTTCAGCTCACGATTTTTACGCATGCCACATCACCCTGCTAATCCCATTGCCCGATCACCGAAGAGGGCGTAAATGTTGTTTCGCTTGATTTCCAGCTGATTCAGGATGAATTTTTCTACGAATTCATCGGCAGGCTTCTGAATGATATCCGCCGGTTTGCCGTATTGCGCAATGCTGCCCTCGTGAATGATCAGTACCTTATCCGATAGCGTCAGCGCCTCTTCCGGATCATGTGTAACAATGATGGTCGTCAGATGATATTCTCTTGCAATTGTCTTGATACGGTCCTTGATCGACTCTTTAATAACGCCGTCCAATGCAGAAAGAGGCTCATCGAGCAGAAGGATTCTCGGCTTCATCACCATGGTTCTTGCCAGTGCCACACGCTGCTTCTGTCCGCCGGAGAGCTGGTCGACGCGCTTATTCAGATGGTCCTTCAGCTCCAGAAGTGAAATCAACTCTTCCACCTCCTGCGGCGTGGATATATTCGGCTTGTTCTTCAGGCCATAGCTGATGTTCTGCGCAACATTCAGATTCGGAAAGAGCGCGTAATCCTGGAACACAATGTTAAATCCCCGCTTCTCCATCGGCGCATTCGTCAGATCCTCTCCATCGCAGACGATCGTACCCTGATCCGCCCGCACAATACCCAGAATCAGGTTCAGCAGCGTTGTCTTCCCGCATCCGGACGGTCCCAGAATCGAAACAATTTCTCCGTCCTCCACCTGAATGGAAATGTCCTTCAATACCGGCGTTCCGTCGAATGACTTCTGAATGTGGTTCAGCTCCAGCATATCTTCTGCTCCTTCTTTGTTGTCATTTTCTTAACTTCGACACAGTCTAGCAGGACAATGTAAGCGTTCTTATTTCCTTTCTGCAAAACTTCTGTAAAAAAAGGACTGCCCCAACCGGGACAGTCCTTCCATTCGCTTTCCAGATAAGCTGCAGCAGACGTATATTTAAGAAATTTACCTGCGTCTCACCTTCGGCATCACTTACCTCCACAGATATTTATTCAACGCTCGCTCTCAGTGCATTCTCCTTTACATCGATCACAATTGTATTGCCTTCGCGAACCTGATCCTCCAGAATCAGCTTCGCCGACATCGTTTCCACATTCTTCTGAATGTATCTCTTCAGCGGACGAGCGCCGTAGCTCGGATCATAGGCCGCATCGGTCACATACCGCTTTGCTTCTTCCGTCAGACGAACCTTGATCTCACGATCTGCCAGTCTCCTGTTCAGATCCTCCAGAATCAGATCAATGATTCCGCCGATGTTATCCTTGGTCAGCGGGCGGAACATGATAATCTCATCCAGCCGGTTCAGGAACTCCGGACGGAAGTGCTGGTGCAGAATTGCATCGACTGCCGACCTGCAGGTCTCCGAGATTTCGGAAATTCCTGCCGCAGCGTTCCCTGCTGCCTGGCTGCCTTCGCTTCCACTCTCGCTACTCTTTGCTTCTTGCCTCTCGATATCCGCCAGAATCTCCTGAGCACCCAGATTCGAAGTCAGAATGATAATCGTATTCTTGAAGTCTACCGTTCTGCCCTGAGAATCCGTGATGCGCCCATCATCCAGCACCTGAAGCAGAATGTTGAACACATCCGGATGCGCCTTTTCCACCTCATCGAACAGAACAACAGAATACGGCTTCCTGCGCACTGCCTCCGTCAGCTGACCGCCTTCCTCGTACCCTACATAGCCGGGTGCTGCACCGATCAGGCGGGAGACGCTGTATTTCTCCATATACTCCGACATATCAATGCGGACCATGTTCTTCTCATCATCAAAGAGGGCCCGTGCAAGAGCCTTTGCCAGCTCCGTCTTGCCGACACCGGTCGGCCCCAGGAACAGGAAGGAGCCGATCGGCTTCGTGGGATCCTTGATGCCTGCCTTGGAGCGCATGATCGCCTCTGCGACCTTCGTCACAGCTTCATCCTGTCCTACCACGCTCTTATGCAGCTCCTCCGGCAGGTGCAGCGTCTTGCTGCGTTCCGATTCCGTCAGCTTTTCTACAGGAATTCCAGTCCATTTGGACACAATCCGGCCGATCTCATCCTCACTGACCTTCTCATGAACAAGACTACCTTCTTCCTGGGCTTTGGCAGCAGCCTCCTCACCTTCTTTAATTCTGGCTTCCAGCTCCGGCAGTTTTCCGTACTGCAGCTCTGCTGCTTTCTCCAGCTCGCCGTCTCTTGTTGCAATCTCAATCTCCGAACGTACAGAATCGAGCTCCTCGCGAAGCTTCGCCAGCGAATCAATCTTGTCCTTCTCGCCCTGCCATCTCGCCATTTCCGCGCTGAACCGGTCATTCAGCTCTGCCATTTCCTTCTGCAGATCTGACAGACGTTCCTGGGAAAGGTTGTCCTTTTCCTTCGCCAGCTGGAATTCCTCAATCTTCATCTGCTCCAGCTTATGCTTCATCTCGTCCAGAGACGTCGGCATCGAGTTCATTTCCGTCTTGATAAGGGCACAGGCTTCATCCATCAGGTCAATAGCCTTATCCGGCAGGAAACGATCCGAAATGTACCGATCCGAGAGTACCGCTGCGGCCACCAGCGCATTGTCTTCGATCTTCACGCCGTGATAGACCTCGTAGCGTTCCTTTAAGCCGCGCAGAATCGAAATGGTATCTTCCACCGTCGGTTCACCGGCCATAACCGGCTGGAAACGTCTCTCCAGAGCTGCATCCTTTTCAATGTACTCCCGATACTCATTCAGAGTTGTCGCGCCGATGCAGTGCAGCTCGCCTCTGGCCAGCATGGGCTTTAGCATATTGCCGGCATCCATG
>CAYLUU010000033.1:0-16389 GCA_964386925.1 uncultured Sarcina sp.
AAGCGAAAGTGCACCCGCGAGCCAGAGCGTAAGTGAGAGCGAAAGCGCATCCCCGAGCCAGAGCATCAGCGAGAGCGCAAGCGAAAGTGCATCCGCGAGCCAGAGCGTAAGTGAGAGCACGAGTGCATCCGTAAGCCAGAGCATCAGTGTGAGCACGAGTAACAGCGTAAGTGCAAGTACATCTACAAGCGTAAGCCAGAGTGCAAGTACATCCACAAGTATGAGCCTGAGCACCTCTGCGAGTGTAAGCCAGAGCACATCAACGAGTGTGAGCACCAGCACGAGTAGATCAACGAGCACGAGCACATCAGGATCCGGCTCACTGAGCACATCAGAGTCAGTGACAACAAGTGAGTCTGTAAGTTCTTCGGAATCTGACAGCGGATCGGTACTTGGTGCTGTAAGAGCAGAGAATGGCGACCAGTCATCTCAGAATGGACAGCAGGGACGTGTTCTTGGTGCTAAGCGTGGCCAGGTTAAGACCGGTGATGCAGGAATGGCTCTGATGGACGCTGCAGCGGCAGGGTTAAGCGGTGTTCTGCTGAGTGTTTGGAAGAACTTCCGACGCAAGAAAAAGTAAAATAGTGTAGACACGAAATGGCCGAGGAGCTAAAAGAATGAGCAGCAAGACAGGCGGCCAGAGCACAGAATGATAAACAAGAAGCATTGGGAGAAACTGGATTCGACCGATGCTTCTTGTTGTGCAATAAACATGCGAGATGGCAGGAATGGAATGCAGCTAAGAGCAGGACAGGCGGATCACGTTAAACAACACAGAAGAGGGGAAAAGAACAGAAGGCAAAGAAACCCATTGCTGGGAAAATTCTTGTTCTCATTTTTGATTGTGTCTGCATATCTTTTTTGCAAGAAAATTCATATTCCATGGGTTGTGGCTGTAGAAAGCGGGAATACCGAGCATGGGATGCAGGGCTTTATTCAAAGCGCGATGGGCAACAATTCTGACGCAGGGACTGTAATGGCGGTTGGCTTCATGCCGTACATAACGGCAATGGTTGTGATCAGCTTGTTTCATTCGATTCGTCAGAATAAGAAGACATCAGGGAGACGGAGACTGAATCAGGTGCGCGTACTGACATTGCTGCTTGCAGTACTACAGGCTGCCATTCGTACTATGCGGGTAGACTATGCGGAAAGTTATTCTCTTCCAATTCCTGTGCTGAATGCAATGACAATGATTGTACTTGTAGCAGGTGCGTTTTCGATGGTTTGGATGTCGGAACGGTGCCAAAAATGGGGGCTTGGCGGAACTTCTGTTTTGATTTTGGTGAATGTTGTGCAGAATTTGTGGAGCACCGGCCTTCGTTCAGTGGAGGAGCTGGGAGAACAGGGAATTAATCCTGTGATAACGGTCCTTGTGGCAAGCCTGGTTTCTTTTTTAATTATATTGATTACAGTCTTGATGGAACGATCGGAACTGCATGTGAATATCAAGCGGATTATGATTCATAACTCTTTTGGCGGCGACAGCCATCTTGCGGTTAAGCTGAATCCGGTCGGGACGATGGCAGTGATGTATGTGATGACTCTCTTTGCACTGCCATACTACATTTGCAGTCTTTACATCTTCCTGTTCGGTGAGAACGGGGTTGTTGTAGCTGTTCAACGCAATTTGAATCTCCAGAGCATAGGGGGGATTTTGCTGTTCATGTTTTTGTTGGCTACGCTGAACTGTGCACTTGCCAGGATTCAGATCAACCCGGAGGATATCGCGGATGAGCTGCAAAAAAGCGGAGATTACATTCCGGGTATTCATCCGGGAAAAGACACGAAGTTTTGCATCAGCAAAATGGTTTGGTTTGCATCCATAGTAAGCTCTGTAGTGTCATGTATCATTATCATTCCGCCGCTTATATTACAGGAACAGACAGAGCTGAGTTCATCCATTTTCCTGCTGCCAATGTCGGTGATGATATTAACAGGAATTGTACTGGGGATACTGGAGGAAATTCACACCGTTGACATTATTAACAGGTATCGAAGAGAGACATCGTGGTTGTGAGGAGGCAGTGATCCAATGTTTTATTTCATATCCTCTTGGTATTCGAAAGATGAACAATGGTTTGCGAAGGATAACTCCTGGTATCGGAAAGAAACACCCTATGCCTTTGATGATACAATCAATCAGCTTCGTATGTTTCGGGAAGCGAAGGAGTCGGCTGAGTTACTGATACTTTCCTATGCTCCGGGACTGCGATTGTTTCTTCATAGACAGGGGCTATATCCAACCCCTTATTGGTCTGCATTTGATATGATGCAGGGAATACGCGGACAGGAACTGGGACTGTTTTCTTATCTTGATTTATCATGGCCGAGGGACATGGTATGGCGTTACACACCATTCACAGTAGTTGGCTTTTGCAAGGGCAAAAAATATGCAAGAGTTGAATTCGGCGAGGAAGGCCGTGTGATATGGATTGAATACTATAATTTGAATGGGAAAATTTGTCATAGGGATATCTATGATGATCGAGGATTTCTTTCCAGTACTGTTGTATTCCAATGTGGGAGGATGGTCCGGCAGGAATTTTATGACGAGAATGGGATTCTTCAGTTTACAGAGAACAAGGAAACCGGAGAAGTCCGCGTCACCAGTGACGGCAGACATCAATTCAGAAAAAAAACATATGATTCATTGCAAAGTGCACTTGAAGAAATGCTTAGGAATCGCTTTGTACAGATGGATCCTGATGCAACAGTAGTGATTGCGGCCAATGCGGTACACAATCAGATGATAATGGAATCCAGAAAGGGGCAGCCTGTTGTTTTGTCCTTTTTCGAAGATCGATATGATATTGCGAATGAGGAAAAATTGCGGTGTGATCTTGCGCAGGCAAGCTTTGCTGTGACGGATACGGAGAATGTCGCCCAAAAGATTCGAGAGGCAGCAGATGCTGGGTTCCCAGTTTATGATATATCCCCCTTTGATACGAGATTATCCTTAGGGAAAAGTCAGATGATTCGCGAGTTGAAAGTCTACATGCCGATTACGGGGTTGGAGCTGCAATTGCTGCAAATGGCACTGGAGCAGGTGATTGCCTATATGGTGAAGAATCAAAGGGTGGAGCTCTATTTGGTCATTGCCGAGGAATCGGAGAAAGAGACGCAGGAGTTGGTAGCCCTTGTGAATGATATCCTTGTTCAGAATGGGATTAAAGCATTTGGAATATGCATGGAAGGTGGCCCTGTCACTCGAAATGAGTGTATGGGAGAAGAGGAGGAAATTCCGGGACGCATCATTATTACGGCGGTTCGTTCTGAAAATGAGGTCATCCGCAAACTGTATGATGTGAGACTTATTCTGGATGTGCGGGATCAGCCGGATCTCTATCTACAGATTGCGGGAATCAGTGCAGGGATTCCGCAGATAAATTACCGGTTTACTCGGTATGTGCAGCACCAAAGAGATGGTTATATTATCCAGAACATTCATTACATTACGGGTGCGTTGGAATATTATCTGGATGGTCTTAAACATTGGAATGAGGCTCTGGTGTATTGCGTGAAAGAAATAGAACGGCATAACGGAGAAACGCTGGTTGCACAATGGAAGGCAGGCATGGCACGCTCGGTGGGGGAGACGCTTGCAATGGAGGGCAATGTCGTGGCAACGTTACAGGGTACGGGTGCTGTGTATGAATGAGAGAATTCGATTGCTTGTGATTGGGGCGGAGCAGGACATGTCCTGCTATACGATTCCCGGGGACGTAGCAATTACATATTCGTCTGGCGTTGTCAAAGAGGAGGAAATTGAGAAGGCACAAATCATTCTTCTGACACGGAAGATTCAGGAAAAAGAATTGGAAAGTCTTCTAAAAAAGGCTTCGGCATACCACATCAGTGCAATAAAGCATTGTTTGATTTCAGACGCAGAGGAGGCGGGGCTGAATCATGCAATAGTCCCTGATAATTCTGCAGAATATTTGCTTTGCCAACAAAAATGCATGGAAATTCTGGAGCCGGAGCAAATAAATGAATGGCTTCAACTGCTGTCCTCCAGATATTGGTCTGGTTCAGGGGGAGCACGAATTGGCATCGAATGGATTCATATCAGTCCATTCTTGCGTGGCAGTGTGCACTATAATGGACACGAGGGTTTGGTTATCGAGGAAAACTATGGAAGAGAACCTGTACCCATTTTATCCTGGAGAATGAATAACATAATTTCAAAGGATAAACACAGCGAGGAAATTTATCTGGTCTGCCGTAGAGAGGATAGTGTACGCTGTGAATTGCGTATTACTGAGATTCAAAGTGGATCACCGGATGGTTTTGTTGAATCAAGGACTGTGCCGCTCCCTATGGAGAAACCTTATGAGTATGAGCGGGAGCGCAGTGTTTATCTGGCAATTGAAATGTGGGCAGAGGGATCCGGCAAAATCGAGGTTGGTCCCATGCATTTTCGGGAATCAAGAAATGGGGCTGGCGCACTGATTCCGGGGGGAGTTCGGCATGCGGATGTGAGGGGGGAGGAGTTTTTTTCCTATTTTGATCCGATGGATTGCAAGCCGCCGTTGTGTGTGTATTTTGCAGGATACCATTCCGCACAGAACTTCGAAGGATACCACATGATGCGAAAATTGGGGGCTCCGTTTCTGCTGCTGACAGATCCAAGACTGGAAGGCGGTTCGTTTTATTTGGGATCTGAAGAGTATGAGACAAAGGTAGAGCAAACGATCCGCGATGCATTGGAAAAACTGGGATTTACCAATGAACAGTTGATTATGTCCGGCCTTTCAATGGGAACTTATGGTGCAATTTACTATGGAACGAGGCTGCAGCCGCATGCAATTGTTATTGGAAAACCTTTGATGAATGCGGGGGATATTGCGGCGGCCGAAAGAACGGTTCGGCCGGGAGATTTTGATACTTCGCTGGATGTTTTACTCAGCCTCGAAGGACGAACCGATGATTCTGCGGTACAGGCTTTAAATGAGCGTATGTGGAATCGATTCGACCGTGCAGATTTCTCTAAAACGAAGTTTGCTGTTGCTTATATGCGGCAGGACGATTACGATCCGAAGGCTTATGGTGACATATTGGAACATCAGATCAGCGACGAAAGTAATGTATATGGCAAAGGCATGGAAGGCCGTCATAATGATAATTCCAGTGGAATTAATCAGTGGTTTCGAATGCAGTATGACAGAATTCTGAAAGAAGATTATGGAAGATAGAATCTATCTGGTTTTCTGGGATGAAAATGCGGCAGATACATATCTGTATGGCAGTAAAATAATCTTTCATAAAAATCGTCTGGTGGAGTATGAAAACCACAGAATGGCTTCCGGGACAGTGATTCGTACGTGGTTTTCACAGACTAATTATCAGGCAAAACGTCTGGAACCGCAGCTTCCGATTCTGCAGGAGGGGAAACAATATGAAGTCAGAGCATTTCTGAAGTGTCACCCTTCGAAAACGATACTGTTGCAGATAAATTATTACAGCCGGCAGGATGAGCTTCTGCAAGTTGATACGTTTGAATCAGTCGAGGTCGGTGGCAGCGGATGTTTCTGTAACTATATTACCTGTCCGGAACGAACGGATCATTGGGAATTGCGGTTGGTGCAGACAGGAAGCGAGGCAATTTGGTTTCATCATTTTGAGATAAGGCAGATAGAAACAAATAGTTCAGAGGACGGAGTGGAGACAAAAGTGCAGCATTGGGCGGCAAAGAGTCTTCGAAGGATGACAGAAGATGGGGAGATACATAATGAGGAATTTACGAAAACGACCTTGAATATTCTTCTTCCGGATCTGTCGAAAAGAATGTACTGTTACCCGGATCGGAGAGAACTGTGGGGAATTCCCAATCTGATTGCAGCTCCGACAACATATGTTACGGCAGCAGAGCTGATGGAAGAAATTCCGAGAGAATGGCTGAATCGAAAGGAGTACGAGAGGTTCAGGACGAAACGATTAATTGCGTGCGGGAGAGCTTCGGAAGATGCGGCAAGATACCTGCATTATCGTGAGAATGTAGATATTTGCATCTTGGAGAAGCCATGGGATTTATACAATATAGAACTCAATTAATGAGGGGATTGCAGGGCGTTTGGCTGGGAACCAAACGCCTTCATGACAACAGGAACCTTTTGATCCTGCTATCATCGATTAAGAACAGGCGGACGAAATGGAAAATCTTCGAAACCGGAGCAGATTGCGTCAGGTACAGAAAATTTTATACCAGGTGAACAGCTATGCGGAAAAGGTCAGCCGAATGGAGGACAACGAGCTTTCCGGCAAAACGGCAGAATTTAAAGAGCGTCTGTCACAGGGGGAGGGCTTGGATGAGCTTTTGCCGGAAGCCTATGCTGTTGCACGAGAAGCGGCGAAGAGAACACTGGGGATGTTCCCTTACGACACACAGGTGATGGGGGGGATTGTCCTGCACCAGGGGCAAATCGCAGAAATGAAGACCGGTGAGGGCAAAACGCTAGTGGCATCCATGCCGCTGTATCTGAACGCATTGACGGGCAGAAGCTGTATCCTGGTGACCACGAATAACTACCTGGCGGAGAGGGACGGAAAACTATTAGGGAAGCTATTTCAATTCCTGAACATTAATTTGGAGATTGGCGTCAGTGATGATCCTGGCGTGAAACTGAAAACGGAAGATAAGAAACGCATCTATCAGGCGGACATTGTTTACACAACAAATGCTGCACTGGGATTTGATTATCTGTCAGAGAATCTGGCAGTATCAAAAGAGGAACAGTATCTGCGAGATTTTTATTATGTAATCATAGATGAGGCGGATTCAGTACTTCTGGATGCTGCACAGACGCCATTGGTAATATCCGGAGTTCCACGTGTGCAGTCCAATTTATATAAGACAGCAGACTATTTTGTGACGCTGCTGAAGGAGGGCGTGGATTACATTCTGGAGGATCAAACGGCGTGGCTGACAGAAAGGGGAATTCAACGGGCAGAACGGTATTTCTACATAGATGATCTTTTTGCAGAGAAGAATTTTGAATTCGTGAGGCATATCTATCTGGCACTTCGTGCACACATATCCTTTCAGAAGGATCGTCACTATGTGGTGACTGGAGATACGGTTACTCTGCTGGATGAAAAGACAGGACGCCTTCTGACTGCAACCAAGCTGCGGGCCGGTCAGCACCAGGCCCTGGAAGCAAAGGAACATGTGACGATTACACAGGAGAGTCGCGCGATGGCTTCTGTGACCTACCAGAACTTGTTCAATATGTTTGAAAAAAAGGCTGGGATGACAGGAACCGCCAAAGAAGATGAAGAAGAACTGAAGGAAATTTATGACCTGGAGGTGGTATCGATTCCAACCAATCGCAGGATGCAGCGTGTGGACTATGCGGACCAGTATTACGGAACGCTGCGCGGATCAATTACAGCTGCGATGGAAGAAATCCTTCGTGTACATGAAACGGGACAGCCTATACTGGTTATTGCAAGTTCTATTGCCATGAATAATGTTATGTCGGAAATGCTCCTGATGGAGGGAATTCCACATAATGTTTTAAATGCCTATAATACGGCCAATGAGGCAGAAATCATTAAGGAGGCAGGGCGCAGGAATGCGGTCACGATTGCAACCTCGGTAGCTGGGCGGGGAACGGACATTCGGCTCGGATCAGGGGTAGAAGAGCTGGGCGGCTTGGCGGTCATTGGGATCGGCAGAATGGAGAACCGCAGGCAGGAGCTGCAGGCCAGAGGTCGATCCGGAAGGCAGGGGGATCCTGGATTCTCTAAATTCTATGTATCCCTGGAGGATGATGTGGTAATTCACAACGGGGAGGATTGGCTGGAAAAGTACCGCAGCGGAATGGAAGAAATTCATAACCGCAAAATTATACATGCGGTCAATAAAGCACAGAAAATCTGTGAGGAACAGGGCGCAGGAGCTCGCCGTAGCACAATGGAATTTGCTGAGAGTATGCGTCAGCAACGTGAATGGATCTATTCCATCCGTCAGGAAATTCTGGACGGCGGATATATCCCGAAGGACAAGCTGGATAAAATCTGCCTGCAGGTGATTGATCGTTTTCTGAGAGAATACAAAAATGAAAATAACGGCCGGCTGCCGTCGAAGAGCAAAGTGCTACGGTTCGCGATGGATCATTTGAGCTACGAACTGAAAGAAATTCCAAAGCAGGAAGAACTGGATTCTGAGGAACGAATTCATGACTATTTATTCGGAATCATGAAGAGTCGTATCTGTCAGAAACTGGAGACGATCACGGAGGAGCAGCTCAGGCAGCGGTTCTTCCGAATCATGACACTTCGGGCTATTGATGATGCATGGGTAGAAGAGGTTGACTTCCTGCAGCAGTTAAGAAGTACCATTTCGGGACGGCGATATACGCAGCGAAATGTCATGTATGCGTTTCATGAAGAGGCGTATGAGGCCTTTGAGCGGATGCAGCACCAGATCCAGTCGGATATGATACGTAATGTGTGTTTGGGAGAAATTGTTCGGAAAGAGAATGGCCTGGTTCAGGTAATAATGCCATAAGTGCACAGGTACGGACAGAGGAGAAAAAATGATCTACAACTTTAACCGTGGAATCGGGTGGGCTTCGAGCGGTGTGGAATATGCACAGGCCTATCGCGGAAAGGTTCTAAGAGAGGCGGGATATTCGTGCCGATTTGTCTATACAGATATGTTCCGTGTGGACAATATTGCATTGATGACAGAGAACATTGGAATTCCGGACGAAGAGGTGATCTGGCTGTACCAGTATTTTACTGATTTTCATGTGTCAAGGCCGGAGATCAGCGTGGGTAGATTTGAGGAAGAATATCTTCCGCTGCTGCTTGATGCGAAGGAAGACCCGGGATACGAGATTAAGGAAAATGGCGACAGACGAGAATATCGCAGCAAGGATCAGAAACATACGGTATTTGCTTATTATGCACATGGCGATCATACGGTTATTCAGAAGGCGGATTTCTTCTGTGAGAAACGGCTGCTTCGTGCGGACTATTATTCATATGGGAGAATGTTCTCGGAGCATTTTGCCAACAAAGACGATGGGAAACCGGCCTTGTACCTGAGGCTTTTCTATAATGAGGATGGAAGTGTTGCCTATGAGGAATACATTGACGGAGATCGTCAGGTGTTCCTGTTTCAGAATGGAAAAATTCTCTATTCTAAGCAAGAACTGTTGTGCGAAATGGTGCGTACAATGCCTTTTCAAAAAAATGATGTGGTGATCGTGGATCGAACAACTGAAATCGGTCAGCCAATTCTGAGAAACTGTAAAGAGGCGGCGCTTGTCTGTGTGATTCATGCAGAGCACTATTCTGCTGCGGCTACAACAGAGGAGGAAATTCTATGGAATAACTTCTATGAATATTCCTTTGCGCAGACGGAACGGTTTGCTGCATATGTAGCTTCCACGAAGGTGCAGGCGGAAGTCCTGCGAAAGCAATATCTACAGTACAGGGGATTTACGCCATTGATTGCAGAGGTTCCGGTAGGAAATCTGGATCAGCTGCGGTATCCGCAGCAGCCGCGGCGTGTACATGCTCTATGCACTGCTTCTCGTCTGGCAGGGGAGAAGCATCTGGATTATCTGATTCTGGCAGCGGGACTGGCCCATCAGAACATTCCGGATCTGACACTCGACATCTATGGGAAAGGCGGACTGGAGAATGATCTGCGGAAGTTAATTCAGGATATTCATGCAGAGGATTATATTCATCTTATGGGGCAGCATGACATGACGGAGGTTTACCAAAACTATTCGGGATATATTGCGGCTTCAACAAGTGAAGGCTTTGGTCTGTCTCTTATGGAGGCGGTTGGCTCTGGACTGCCGATGATCGGATTTGATGTACCATACGGGAATCAGACTTTTATTGTCGATGGAGAAAATGGTTATCTCATTCCCTATGATCGAGAATACGGAAGAGATGTATCGGCAGGGGTGTTATCGGAGGCAATTGAGCAACTTTTTCTGGAAGCAGATCTGGAGTCGTTTATTCAGAAATCTTATGAAATCGCAGCACAGTTTCTACAGGAACACGTGGCGCAGAAATGGGAGCATCTTTTTGCTCAGCTGAGAGGGCGGACAGAAAATGAGGCGACAGGAGGTGTCAGATGATACTGCTCTTAGATCAGATGAGTAAGGAAGCGGAAATGCTCTGTCAGTCGCTTCGGGAAACAAGGGCTTCATTCCAGACCTTTTGCTTTGAAGACGATGGGTTTCTGCCGGAAGGAGTGACCTCGCCATATCATTATTATCTGCGGATGTCGGATAGTGAAATATTGGGGAGGCCGAGATATTTTAGCCGTTTGCAGGTACCTGCAGGGTGGGAAATTCGCAGCAGCGGCGTGGACGGCAATGTCTGGGACTATGAAACAAAGCGTGCGGAGATTACTTATGCGGAGCCTAAAAGCCGTCGATTCATTCAGAAAGTGACATGGCTGGACGAGAAAGGGATTGCATGCTGGACGGATCATTATGACCGAAATGGATATCTGTATGCCAGAACGACAAGGAATGCAGAGGGAAGAGAAATATTGAAAGTCTATTATGCAGAGTGTCCGGATGGACGAAGGTATCCGTGCATTATGGAGGATCTGCATACGCACTGTATTACATTGCGCAAGAAGAACGGGACGGGAATAGAGGAATATATTTTTTCCGGAAAGGTGGATTTTATGGCGTTCTTTTTGCGTGAGATTGGGGCAGAGTGTGACAGAATTTTCTTCAATTCTCTGAACTGGAGTTTTTTCACAGAGAGAAAGCTGCGGGCGGACGAAGAAAAAACGGATAAGAAGGCCTCATGGAAAAAGAGCGGAGATATACTGTTCTGGCAGGAGGAGATATATGGGCGCCTTCCAGGCAACATGGTTACCATCCTAAACGAGCAGAGATGGGTTGATCGTATTATTGTGCAGTCGGAATCCGTTTATCAGAAAATTCTCGAGCAGCTTCGAGATCATGCAGTGGAGAATGGTGTGCAGAATCCGGCAGCGGACGCCGTGCAGTTCAAGGCACTGGGATATATATACTCTTTCACTCGAGAAAACGAGAGAAAAAGTGAGGTGTTGATTCTGACCAACTCTGATGCCGTGGAGAAACTTCCTGAATTGGTAGAGAACTTACCAGAGTTTACATTCCGTATTGGTGCATTCACAGAAATGTCGCAGAAACTTATGGGGATGGGGGAATATGAAAATGTTATGCTCTATCCAAGTATCTCGGAGAGAAGAGCAAAAGAATTACTGCATGAATGTGATTTCTATCTGGATATTAATCATGCGAATGAAATTGCGGATGCAGTTCATGAAGCATACCTGAACCGCAGCGTGATACTGGGATTTAAGGAAACAGCGCATAACCGGCTGTATGAGCCGGAGGAACATCTGTTTGCTGCAGAGGAGTGGCAGCAGATGGCAGAGCAGCTGAAATGTGCGGCAGCTTCAAAGGAAGAAATGCAAAAGCTGTTGCAAAGACAGGATGCAAAAGCTATGCGAGTAGATCGTACCAGATACATTGAAGTGTTAAATTTGGAAGTGATGTAAGGGGAAAAATGGACAACAAGGGAAATGGAATGCTGGCCAAGAGCATTGATGATAAACTAAGTCAGCTGGAAGAAGCCAACCGGAAAGATCGTGAAAAAACGCCCAGAAAAAAGCATCCTGTGATGTGGCTTTTTTCTATGCTGATTCTGATTGGAATACTGTTGGGGATGATGAGCAGATTGTAGCAGAGAGCTTGGCAGCCAATGGATCCGTAAGAGGCAAAGGAACAAGGATATGGAGATTCATGTTACCCGATCTTATAACATGGGCGGAACTGCAACCCTGGCACAGGATGGTGTGATTCAAGTGGCCAGGGAATTGGGTTGCCGGGAAATGCCGGTTGAACGACGAAGCTTTTATGATGATTACTGGAATCAGATCAGCCACCATCTGGATGGAGTGATTGCTCCCTTACGGTGCGGCGACGTTGTGATTTTTCAGTATCCCAGTTGGAACGGACCGGATTACGATTGGAAATTGGTGCAGAAGATCAGACTCTATGAAGGAACAAAGCTCGTGATTTTTGTTCATGATTTCCAAAAGCTGATGTTTGATTCGGAAGAAAGTATTTTGCACAGGGAAATTGAAATTCTGAATTATGCGGATATCCTGATCCTTCCGTCGGAGCAGATGTACCATTATCTTGTTCAAAATGGAGTAAAGGAGCGGATTCCGGTCTTTTTCCAGAAGATATGGGAAGCGCCTGGATTTCCTGAATTTACGAGGCATGAGAATTTGAAACGCCTGTGCTTTACCGGGGAGTATTCCAGATTTCCATTTCTGAAAGATTATGCAGGGAAAACCAGGTTGGAGCAATTTTCGCATCAATGTCCGGAAAGAACAGAGGATGAAAGCTTTTGCTGGAAGGGAGGATATTCCCCTGTGGAGCTGATGTGTGAGCTGGCACGTGGGGGATATGGCTTAGTGTGGTGCGACAGAGAATATTTTGAAAGATATTATTCATTGAACCAACCACATAAGCTGGGATTTGACCTGGCAGCAGGAATTCCCGTTATTGTTCGGGAAGGGAGTTCCTACGAGAGTTTTATTCGCAAAAATGGACTTGGAATTGTGGTGCGTTCGTTGGAAGAAGCGGATACAAGAGTGCGGAAGATGTCGGACGAGAATTATGCGGAATTGATCCGAAATGTGGCTAAAATCCAGAAAATTCTATTGCGAGGGATGTATACAAAAAAACTGCTTTCTGACGTGCTCGTGAAGGCAATGGAAGGATAGAACCGGACGATGGGCATCTTTTATACAATGACGAATAATTTAAGCGGCCCGAATGCAGAAAAACAGGAAATTGTCGGAAGATCAGCAAGGGCGCTTGGCTATGACACGATGTCCCTGTTCCGGTTTGCGGATCAATATGACACCGATTGGGAGCTAAGAACCAGAATGCAGGCGATCACCGCTGCTGTGACGGAGCAGTCGGTTGTGATCCTGCAATACCCGAGTATGGTTAGTATCCGATATGACAACTGCTTGGTGAATATGCTGAAGAGCAGGAAGGATGTTCAGCTGATTATTTTTGTGGAGGATCTTGGCAGCGAGGTGTATCAGGAGAGATATCCTGAGCTAAGCCAGGAAATTGAGCTCTTTAATCGGTGTGATCTTTTAATTCTTCCATCTCCGGAGATGAGACGTGTGCTGAAAGAATTTGGACTGCAGGACATTCCGGTCATGTACCAGGAGGTATGGGATTATCCATATCCTGTCGGAAATGTAGCAGAGAAAATACACCGCAGCTGCGAGAGCAGGACATGGGATGAATGGTTCTGGACACAAAAGGTGGAAAGTGCTGGCATAAGCACTTCTTGTATAGATAGATCTGTCTATGAGTGTATGTGTAATCCTTTAAGCCTTGGTAAAAACATCGCCAGGGGAATTCCAATGATTGCTCTGAAGCAGACACGAGCAGGAGCATTTATTGGAAAATATTCGCTCGGATTTTTGTGCGACCAGGAGTCTTCAGAGCAGGAGATAGTAGCCTTTACAGAGCAGCTTTCACAAGAACAAGTGGACGACGTGCGAAGACATATAGGACAGGTGAGAGCGATGATTACATGTGGGATTTTCACTCGGACGCTGCTGCAGGATGCGGTGTTTGCAGTGATGAGCACAGCGTGTCAGAATAGTTACAATAAATTTTCACCTCAAGAGTAAAATAACAGAAGGCAGTGACTTCATGGTGCTATGAAGCAGGCTGTTTTGCAATCTGTACGTCGGAAAATAACGGATTGTTCAATTGGACATCATTGCTAATCCGGGCGAAGCTTCGGGAAAAATACGGATTTTCCCCGGATGATGTGATTATCTGCAATGTCTCACGAATGGATGCGGTAAAAAGACCGTTGGAGCTTCTGGATGTATTTGTACAGGTAAGAGAGAAAAAGCAATTTCGGCTGCTCATCATCGGAAGAGGGGAACTTCGTGAGCAAGTCGCTGAAAAAATTAAAAGGCTCGGTCTGGAAAAGGACGTTCGTATGATTGAGAGCATTCCGAACAGCGAAATGTGGAAAATTTATACGATGTCGGATTATTATCTGAACATGAATCGTGAAGAAATTTTCGGAATGGCGATCATGGAGGCTGTGTACTACTGCTGCAGTGTGGTGGCTGTAAATGCGCTGGGACCTTCCATTACGCTTGACGGAATGAAGGGGCATCAGCTCTGCAATACGGACGAGGAACTGGTGCAGAGCCTTCTGGCACCTTATCCGGAACGGTCAGCGCTGGAAGAAAGCTCGGCAAGGCTTCTTGAGAGATTCACCTGGGACCGCTGCGCGGAAGCATTCCTGAAAATTGCGGAGAGATGAATAGATTTTTGATTTTCTGCTTGCATTTAATGAACGTGTTTGCTAATATACATTCGTTGTCGCCTGAATTTTGAAATGTGAGGAGGTGTTATTATGGCAAAATGTGAAGTTTGTGGCAAGGGTGCACATTTCGGAAACAATGTCAGCCATTCACATAGAAGATCCAACAGAATCTGGAATTCTAACGTACAGAAGGTCAAGGTTAAAGCTGACGGCGGCGTCAAGAGAATGAACGTCTGCACAAAGTGCCTTCGTGCTAACAAAGTTGAGCACGCATAAGCCTTAGATCGAGTTATCTTTGATGTGAGCGCCCCGTCCGGATTATCCGGATGGGGCTTTTTGTTTTGCGGCCCGAGGTAAGAAAAGATAAAAGTTGCGGCGAAATATAGAAACGGTTAGCGGAGCAGCAGTGAAAAGGAGATAGTGACATGTCATCGACGAAGTCATTCAGAGAAAAATATATCGGAGACCGGGCCTTTTATGAGCATGCCCTGTTCATTGCGGTTCCGCTGATTCTGCAGAATCTGGTCACCAACTTTGTCAGCATGCTGGACAATATCATGGTCGGACAGATCGGAACGGCACAGATGAGCGGTGTTTCGATTGCCAACCAGTTTGTTTTTGTTTTCAACATGGCGGTGTTCGGCGGAGTGTCCGGCGCCAGCATCTTTGGTACACAGTTCTTTGGCAAAGGAGATCCGGAGGGGCAGCGGTATACCTATCGCTTTCGCCTGTATCTGACGCTGATCTTATGTGCTGTTTTTGCAGTGGTATTCCTTCACTTTGATGATGAGCTGATTTCTCTGTTCCTGAGTGCAGATGATGATCCGGACCTAATTGCGAGCACATTGAGCTACGGAAAAGAATATCTGCGGATTATGGTGCTGAGCCTTCTGCCTTTTGCGATTGGCCAGGCGTATTCGAGTACGATCCGAGAGTGCGGAGAGACCAGAGTTCCGATGCTGGCATCATTTGCGGCAGTGGGCGTGAATCTGGTGCTGGATTATGCTCTGATTTTCGGTAAATTCGGTCTGCCGTGCCTGGGGGTTGCAGGTGCAGCCATTGCAACAGTGATTGCCAAAACGATCGAGATGGCTTATATGATCCTCTGGACGCATACGCACCTGGAGCGCATACAGTGCATGAAGGGTGTATATAAGAGTCTGTATATTCCGGGAACGCTGGCAGGAAGGGTTTTCGTGAAGGGATGCCCGCTGCTGGTCAATGAGCTTTTGTGGTCCCTTGGCATGTCTGTGGTGGCACAGTCCTTCTCTATACGAGGGATTGATGTGGTGGCGGCGAGGAACATCGCCAGCGTTCTGGTGAATCTGTTCAATGTTGTCTTTGTTCAGATGGGAAGCTGTACGGGAATTATTGTCGGGACACTTCTTGGAGCAGACCGTAAGGAGGAGGCTGTGGACGCAAGCCACAAGCTGATCGTATTCAGCCTGGGACTGACGCTGATTACAATGGCCCTCATGCTGCCTCTGGCTTACTGGTTCCCGAATATGTACAACACAGAGGCAGAGATTCGGAAGCTGGCAACGTACTACCTGCTGATCCAGATTCCGGCGATGCTCATCTGGTCCTATACAAACTCCTGCTACTTCATTCTTAGAAGCGGAGGAAAAACCGGCATTACCTTCCTGTTCGACGCCATCTACACATGGTTCATCATGATCCCGCTTGCCTATGCGCTGACCCATTTTACGAACATGGATATCCATATGGTTATGGCCCTGGTAACCTACTCTGAACTCATCAAAGTTGTTGTCGGTTACTTCATGGTAAAAAGCGGGATTTGGATTAATAATATTGTTACCTCTGTCTAGCACAATTCGATTTCATAGAGAATCGGCCGCTTGCGGACAGATTCTCGAATGAAATCGAATTGTGGCCAAGCGGCGAAGCCGCTCTGGCCAGCTTAATCGAGGAACGCGAAGCGGTTCGAGATTAAGCTGCTAGACAGAGAACTGCAAAGAGAATCGGCCGCTTGCGGACAGATTCTCGAATGAAATCGAATTGTGGCCAAGC
>CAYLUU010000033.1:16489-16631 GCA_964386925.1 uncultured Sarcina sp.
GGCGAAGAGATAAAAAGGACAACGATTGCGGGACCTTGCTGTGTCCTGTATAATGAGACTACTTGCGACCTGCAAGAAACAGCAAGAGAACAGGAAAGGAGCCTGGAATATGAAGTCTTCTTCGATGAATACGCATATGGGG
>CAYLUU010000033.1:16731-24139 GCA_964386925.1 uncultured Sarcina sp.
GAACAGGAAAGGAGCCTGGAATATGAAGTCTTCTTCGATGAATACGCATATGGGGAATATCTCCATCGACAATGAGGTAATTGCACAGTATGCAGGCAGTGTTGCCATGGAGAGCTTTGGCGTGGTCGGAATGGCCGGCGTAAATGTTCGCGATGGTGTATTCAGCCTTCTGAAAAAAGAATCTATGACGAGGGGCATCACTGTTTCGCTGACCCCCGAAGGAAAGCTCTGCATTGATTTTCACATTATTGTTTCTTACGGCGTGAATATCCCGACCGTTGCAGATAATCTGATCGAGAGCGTGCGGTACAGAGTAGAAGAGTTTACCGGCCTGGAGATTGAGAAGATCAACATCTTCGTAGAGGGTGTTAAGGTCATTGACTGATGGGAGGAACGCAGAACGTGAGTACTACTGCTATAGAAGTACAGCTCCTGAGAAAGATGTTCCTGTGCGGAGCACAGAATCTGGAGTCGAACAAGGCATGGATTAATGAACTGAATGTATTCCCGGTTCCGGATGGCGATACGGGAACCAATATGAGCATGACGGTTGTTGCAGCTGCCCGCGAAGTGCTCGGGGTTGAAGATGCAGGTGATATGAAGAAGGTCTGCAAGGCCATTTCTTCCGGCTCTCTTCGGGGCGCCCGCGGTAATTCCGGTGTTATTCTGTCCCAGCTGCTGCGCGGATTCTGCAAGATCGTTCGTGACAGCGAGGGCATGGATGTTCCGATGTGTGCAGAAGCCTTTGAGAAGGCAGTTGAGACTGCCTACAAGGCAGTTATGAAGCCGAAGGAAGGCACGATCCTGACGGTTGCCAAGGGCGCAGCAGAGAAGGCAAGAGAGCTGGCTAATGCCGGAGTGGAGGACTTTGATGAATTCATTCCGCAGGTAGTAGATTATGCGGAAGAAGTCCTTGCGAAAACACCGGACATGCTGCCGGTGCTCAAACAGGCCGGCGTTGTGGATTCCGGCGGACAGGGACTCCTGCAGCTGCTGAAGGGAGCCTATGAAGGCTATCAGGGCAAGGAATTCGACGAAGAAGCACTCCTGAATCCCGGTAAAGATAAGGGGGACGCAGAAGAGTCTTCGGCAGAAGAGAAAAAGGCCGGTGAGGAGCTCCGCTACGGATATGTAGTAACCTTTCGCGATGTGTTCACAAAGCCCTATAATGACAAAATTGACCGCGATGTGTCGGCTTATATGAATACCATTGCGGACCAGATTGTTGTGATTCGCGATGAGAAGTCCATGACGGTTCAGCTCCATACCGACGATCCCGGATTGGTTCTGCAGAAGGCACTTCTCTATGGACAGCTGCAGCAGATTTCGGTTGTAAATCTGCGCGCAGGAGAGTCGTTTGAAGAGCTCAAAAAGGACGATACATCCGCTTTGGATGCAGCTGCGGAAACAGGCGCAAAGGCAGAGGAAAAGGCTGATTTTGATCCCTATGCGGCGCAGCTTACGGAAGAGATGCCGCATAAGGCCATCGGCATGATTGCGGTTTGTGCCGGCGATGGGCTGGCAGAGATCTTCCGCGGACTGGGTGTTGACTACGTCATCTCCGGCGGACAGACCATGAATCCCAGCACGGAGGACATTCTGAACGCTGTGGATAAGGTGAATGCCGATGCGGTCTTCATTCTGCCCAATAACAAAAATATCATTCTCGCGGCCAATCAGGCGGCGGCCATCTCGGAGGATAAAAAGCTCGTTGTGATTCCGACCAAGACGGTTCCGCAGGGCATTACAGCAGCCATCAACTTCATTCCGGACCAGGATGTGGAGCTGAATGAGCAGACCATGACCGAGGAGATCGGCAAGGTTAAGAGTGCGGAAGTCACATATGCTGTGCGTGATACCGTCATTGATGGAATTGAAATTCACGAGGGCAACATTATGTCCATCGGCGATGCCGGGATTCTGTGCGTCGGCGATGACAAGAATGCTACGACAGTGGATGCTCTGGCGAAGATGGCGGGAGATACCACAGAGCTGATCAGCATCTATTACGGCGCAGATGCAACAGAGGAAGAGGCAGAAGCTCTGCGCAGTGCGGTAGCAGAGAAATTCCCGAATGTTGATATCGAACTGCAGGCAGGCGGCCAGCCGGTGTATTACTACATCGTATCGGCAGAGTAATCGGCAGGCGATGGTATGAGAACGTGAAGTACGACTGGGGACGGAGGAATCCGCCCCCAGTCGTTTTCGTTCTCACTGCAGTGCGGTACTTGTACAGCGATACGGACCGAGAAGACATGATTACACGAGACAGCGAACTGACACAGCTAAAAGGTGTCGGCGACAAAACAGCACAGCTATATTACGCAAAGGGAATCCGAACAGTGGGAGAGCTGCTGGATTTTTATCCTCGCGATTACGATTATTTCACGGCTCCGGTTACTGTGAGCCAGCTCCGGCACGGTGAAATGGCGGCGGTAAAGCTCACCATACTGGGAACCGGGCGGACAGCCTTTGCCGGCAGATACCGCATCACGAGCTTTCACGCAGCGGATGAGACGGGAGAGATCCGGATCACCTATTTCAACATGCCGTTTCTCGTGAAAACGCTGCCGGCAGGAAGTCAGCACATATTCCGGGGAATGGTAAAGAGCTTTAAGAACGGGAGTCTCCAACTGGACCAGCCGACGGTATACACATTGCAGGAATACGACTGCCTTGTGAATACATACCTCCCGAGATACAGCCTCTCAAAGGGACTGAAGAACGGGGCGGTAATCAAACTGATGCGAAAGGCACTGGAGAGCTGCCGACTGCCGGAAGAGGATCTGCCAAAGGAGGATCTGCAGCGCCTGGATCTGATGGAAGAGAAAGCAGCTGTGCAGTGCATCCATTTCCCCAAGAACCGGGAAGAGCTGATCGGTTCCCGGAATCGAAAGGTATTCGATGAGTTTCTGTCTTTTCTTTTGACGATTCGGAGGCAGCAAAAAGAAGAACAGGCACTCGTCAACAGCCGGCCGCTCCTGCCAAGCGCAGAGACGGGGCGGCTCCTGGAGGAGCTGCCATATGAGCTGACCGATTCTCAGAAGAGAGCCTGGAAAGAAATCGAAGGGGACCTGACAGGCGGGACCGTGATGAACCGGCTTCTGCAGGGGGATGTCGGCAGCGGCAAGACGATTCTGGCCTTTCTGGGCCTGCTCTTATGTGCTGCGAATGGCAGGCAGGGAGCACTGATGGCACCGACGGAGGTGCTGGCAGAACAGCATATGAAGGATCTGACGGAAATGAGTCATCGTTATCATCTGCCCATTCATCCGGTGCTGCTGACAGGTGCCGTGACCGGCAAAGCAAGACGGGCGGCCATGGAAGCAATCCGAAGCGGGGAAGCCAATGCGGTCATCGGTACGCATGCGCTGATACAGGATCCGGTGGAATACCGGGATCTGGCCCTGGTGATTACGGATGAGCAGCATCGATTCGGTGTTCGGCAGAGGGAAGCACTGGCAGGAAAAGGCGAGACCACGCCGGTACTCGTTATGAGCGCCACGCCCATCCCGCGTACGCTGTCTATTATTCTCTATGGAGACCTGCAGGTGAGCCGGCTGACGGAGCTTCCGAAAAACCGACTTCCCATCAAAAATCTCGCAGCTCCTGCCAGTGACCGAGGGAAAATGTACCGATTCATTCTCGGAGAGCTGTCCAAGGGGCGGCAGGCCTATGTAATCTGCCCGGCCGTGGAGGAAAGCGGCCTGGAGCAGATGGAGAACGTGACAGATTATGCAGAGAATCTGCGGAAAACATTGCCGCAGACCATCCGGATTGAATCCCTGAACGGACGCATGAAGCCGGCAGAGAAGAACCGGATCATGGCGGCGTTTGCAAGTCATGACATTGATATTCTTGTTTCCACAACGGTTATTGAAGTGGGAATCAATGTGCCGAATGCAACCTGCATCCTGATCGAAAATGCCGAACGTTTCGGATTGTCCCAGCTGCACCAGCTGCGGGGACGCGTCGGTAGGGGATGCGAACAGTCCTATTGCATGTTCCTGTATTCCGAGAATCAGAAGGAAAAGCCAAAGCGCCTGGCGATTCTGGAGAAAACCAACAATGGCTTTGAGGTCGCGGAACAGGACCTGAAGCTGCGCGGACCCGGAGACATGTTCGGCATCCGGCAAAGCGGAGAGATGGGATTTCGGCTGGCAGATATCTATGAGGACGCAGACATTCTGACGAAGGCATCGAATTATGCGGATGAAGTTCTGAAGCGGGATTCGAATTTCACCTTTGCCGGGCAGAAGCAGGTGGATTTCAGGAGCATCTGAGAGTAAAACCGGATGGACTTGCACAGAATCCGGATTCCACGTAAAATCAAGTCTGTGTGTCTGACAATAAGGCACCGGATTTCAAAAAGATTCATCCGCGGTAACAAGATGTGCAAAACGGATGTTTATGGAGGTTATGTTATGGCAAAGGTAGCGATTGTAACAGACAGCGGCAGCGGCATTACACTGGCACAGGCTGCAGAGATGGGAGTTGGACTGGTCTGCAATCCTTTTATGTTCGGTGATAATGAGAAGTCCTATTTTGAAGATATCAACCTGACGAGAGAGGAATTCTTTGAACGGTTGGCAGGAGGAGAGGCTGTGCATACTTCTCAGCCCTCCCCGGTGGATGTGCTGAAGGTATGGGACAAGATGCTGGAGGATCACGAGGAGGTCGTTTACATTCCGATGTCCTCCGGACTGTCCGGCTCCTGCCAGTCGGCGATGATGCTGTCAGCTGATTATGAGGGCAAGGTTGAGGTTGTGAACAACCAGAGAATCTCCGTAACCCAGAGACGCTCGGTGCAGGATGCGCTGGAGATGGCCGAGAAAGGCTGGACGGCAAAGGAGATTAAGGACAAGCTCGAGGAAGTGAAATTCGATCAGAGTATTTACATCATGGTAGATACCCTGACGTATCTTAAGCGCGGCGGACGGATCACCCCGGCAGCAGCTGCCATCGGAACGCTGCTCCGGATTAAGCCGGTGCTGAAGATTTTCGGTGAGAAGCTGGATGCCTTTGCGAAAGCCAGAACCGTGCAGCAGGCCCGCACCATGATGATCAATGCGATGAAGAGTGACTGCGAGAAGCTCTATGGCGGTACGGAGAACGTGTGGCTGTATGCTGTAGAGTCCAAAACACCGGATTTTGCATCCTGGTCGGCACAGGTAAAGGAGGCATTCCCGGATCATCTCGTGGAAGAGGATCGTTTGCCCTCTGTTATCAATTGCCACATCGGCGAGGGGGCACTGGCTATTGCCTGCTCCAGAAAGCTGGAGATTGAGGATAGAACCAATCGTTAGGGGAACGCTGATTTAATCAGCGTTTCCTTAGAAAGAGCGTATCGATTTGGAGCTAAGCTGTGCAGCAGACTTTTTGGCAGACGGGTTCTGAATCGTTACAATGAATAACCAAGAGGGAAGGGTGAAAATACCTTCACTATAGCAGCATCTGCACAAGGGGAGTTTCATGGCAGAAAGTACGCAATATAACGCATCGAGCATTCGGGTTCTGGAGGGACTGGAGGCGGTCCGGACAAGACCCGGAATGTATATCGGCAGCACCTCAACGAGAGGCTTGAATCATCTGATCTATGAGATCGTGGACAACTCTGTGGATGAGCATCTGGCCGGCTACTGCGACACCATTCAGGTGACGCTGGAGGCGGATGGCTCCTGCACTGTAGCCGATAATGGGCGCGGTATCCCGATTGATATGCACGAAAAAGGTGTCTCTGCGGAGCGTGTTGTTTTCACAACGCTTCATGCGGGAGGCAAGTTCGACAACAAAGCCTATGCGACCTCCGGCGGTCTGCACGGTGTAGGCTCTTCGGTTGTCAATGCACTGTCCGAGCACATGACGGTGCAGGTGCGCAAGGGCGGCTGCGTTTATGAGGATAAATATCGTCAGGGCCAGCCGGATCAGGAGCTGGTGAACGGACTGCTCCCCGTTGTCGGGAAATCAAAAATATCCGGAACCACCATTAATTTCCTCCCGGACCCGACCATCTTCGAGAAGACCAGATTCAAGGAGGAGGACATCAAATCCCGCCTGCATGAGACCACCTATCTCAATCCGAAGCTGACCATTGTCTATGAGGATAAGCGGCCTGGAACACAGGAGCAGATTACCTTCCATGAACCGGATGGCATTTCCGGCTTTGTGCGGGAATTGAACAAGTCTGACGAGACCGTGACGGATGTCATTTATTTCAGCGGACGGTATGAGAATATTGAAGTGGAGTGCGCCTTTCAGTATATCCGTGACTTCCGTGAGGAGATCATGGGCTTTTGCAATAACATCTATAACTCCGAGGGCGGAACTCACCTGACCGGTTTTAAAACGGCTTTCACGCAGGTTATCAACGGCTATGCAAGAGAGCTGGGAACGCTGAAGGAAAAAGATGTCAACTATACCGGCGCAGATGTCCGGAACGGCATGACAGCGATTGTGGCGGTGAAGCACCCGGATCCGCGGTTCGAAGGACAGACCAAGACAAAACTGGACAATCCGGACGCCTCCAAGGCCGTGTCGCAGGTGACAACGGATGAGGCAACGCACTTTTTTGACCGCAATCTGGAACAGCTGAAGGCTGTCATCGAATGCGCAGAGCGGGCGGCGAAGATTCGTAAATCCGAGGCCAAGGCCAAAACGAACATGCTGGTGAAGCCGAAGTTCTCCTTCGACTCCAACGGCAAGCTTTCCAACTGTGAATCCCGCGACGCATCGCAGTGCGAGATCTTCATTGTAGAGGGTGACTCTGCAGGCGGCTCGGCCAAGATGGCCCGCAATCGTATGTTCCAGGCTATCCTGCCGATTCGAGGCAAGATTCTGAACGTTGAGAAGGCTTCCATGGATAAGGTACTGGCGAATGCCGAGATCAAATCCATGATCAATGCCTTCGGCTGCGGATTCTCGGAAGGGTACGGTCAGGATTTTGATATCAGCAAGCTTCGGTACGACAAGATCATTATCATGGCCGATGCCGACGTCGACGGCGCACACATTTCTACGCTGCTGCTGACGCTGTTCTATCGGTTTATGCCGGACCTGATCTACGAAGGACACGTATACGTGGCGATGCCGCCGCTGTATAAGGTGGTTCCGAAGAAAAAAGGCGAAGAGGGCGAGTATCTGTACGACGATGCTGCACTGGCCAAATACCGCAAGACACACAGCGGCTTCACGCTGCAGCGGTACAAGGGACTTGGTGAGATGGATCCCGCCCAGCTGTGGGAGACGACACTGGATCCGGCAAGACGCCGCCTTCGCAAGATCCAGATTGACGACGGACGTATGGCCTCGGAGATGACGGGACTGCTCATGGGCACCGATGTTCCGCCCAGACGCGATTATATCCACGCACATGCAACCGATGCAGAGCTGGATGTATAAGGATTCAGAG
>CAYLUU010000034.1:0-23630 GCA_964386925.1 uncultured Sarcina sp.
AGCATTACTCGCACATTTTATGCAAATTTGCTTGGCTCTGAATAGTTACAGAATAAGTATCATTACAGAAAATGAGACTGGGAACAGATTGGCAGGATGACCAATCTGTTCCTTTTTTTCTGGATAATCTCACAACATACAATTGTAAAATAACTGAGTAGAATGTAAGTGTTCTGGTCAGCCGCATCGAGGTTTTCCGAATGCAAGGAGAAGATGACATTGGGCATCTTCGAGTATCAAAATCGAGATACGGGTGCTGAATAGATACGATGTATGCATTAAGAGCAGGGTGAATACGGAGGGAATATATCATGAAGAAATGGGGAAGAGCAACTTATCTGCCGGGACTGCCGCTGTACGGCAAGACCCGCGTTACGGCATCGGAAGAGCACATTCAACTGTCGAAAGAGGCTGCGAAAGAGGGCATGGTTCTGCTGAAAAATAAGAACCATCTCCTTCCATTGCCGCAGGGGAGCAAGGTCGCACTGCTCGGAAAAGGGACCTTCGATTATGTCAAAGGCGGCGGTGGCTCCGGTGATGTGACGGTGCCGTATGTTCGAAATCTCTATGAAGGAATGTTGGAGCATCCGGAGTTGGTCAGCGTAGAGGAGAAGACGGCCGGGTATTACAGAAACTATGTAGAGGCAGAGTATGCCAAGGGCGGAATTCCCGGAATGATTGCAGAAGCCGAGATTCCGAATGAACTATTGAAAGAGGCGTCAGCCACCTGTGACACAGCGATCATCTCCATCAGCCGTTTCTCCGGAGAGGGGTGGGATCGCAAATCGGAAATGGGAGCTCCCGGTGAGAATGCCTGCGATGACAAGAATCTGATGAATCTGCAGAACAGCCTGTTTGCCCGCAGCGATTTTTATCTGACACCCGGAGAGGAGAAACTGGTAGAGAAGGTTACAGAGCTCTTTGAACGAGTGGTTGTAGTGATGAATGTCGGCGGTATGGTAGCTGCGGACTGGTTTGCCGGAAACGACCGCATCAGCAGTGTACTGATGGCATGGCAGGGCGGCATGGAAGGCGGCTGCGCGGCAGCAGAGCTGCTGCTCGGACTGGGCAATCCTTCAGGCAAACTGGCGGATACCTTTGCAAAGCGTCTGGAGGATTATCCGTCCACAGAGGGCTTCCATGAATCCAGTGATTACGTGGATTATACGGAAGATATTTATGTGGGTTATCGGTATTTTGAGACGATCCCGGGAGCGGCGGAAAAGGTGGTTTATCCGTTCGGTTATGGTCTGTCCTATACGGATTTTGCAATCTCTGAGGTAAAGGCTTGGCTGGTGAAGGGCGAACCGGATCCTGCGGCAGAGACGAGCGAGGGTCCTGACCCGGACAGCGGAGATATCATTGCCATCCGCACGGTTGTCACCAATATCGGTGCGTATGCCGGCAAGGAGGTTCTGCAGGTCTATGCAGGAGCACCGCAGGGGAAGCTCGGCAAGCCGGCTAGGGAATTAAAGGCATATCAGAAAACAAGACTCCTCCAGCCGGGCGAGAGCCAGCAGATTCAGCTGGAGATTCCGGTGAAGAATCTTGCCAGCTACGATGATCTGGGGCGTGTGTGCAAATCGGCATGGGTTCTCGAGAAGGGAAGCTACGCCTTTTATCTGGGAACAGATGTGAGGTCGGCATCGGAGCTGGAATTCCACTATGAAGTGGCGGATGACCGCATAGCAGAGCGTCTTGTGAGCCGGATGGCACCGACGCAGCTGAGCATGCGCCTTCGTGCGGACGGAACCTTTGAAAATCTCCCGCTTGGAGAACCCAATGATCCTAACGAGAACGGACTGGAGCCGCTTACATTTGAGGAGACGGAAGGGTGCACGCCGGGAGTGCGAATGCAACCGCGAGGCTTTACGGAGTGGACGGGCAAGACCAATGGTCTGCCGAAGCTGATCGATGTAGCCGAGGGACGGATGTCTCTGTATGACTTTATCCGTGCAATGAAGGATGAAGATTTGGCGGCGCTCATCGGCGGACAGCCGAATGTAGGCGTTGCGAATACCTATGGCTATGGAAATCTTCCGGAGTATGGGGTTCCGAACATCATGACGGCAGACGGTCCGGCAGGGCTTCGTATTCAGCAGGAGGTTGGCGTAGAGACGACGGCCTTCCCTTGCTCAACGCTGCTCGCTTGCACCTGGAATCCGGAGACAACCTATGCAGTCGGCCGTGCCGGAGGAGAAGAGGTCAAGGAGAACAATGTCGGCGTATGGCTGACACCGGCGGTGAATATTCACCGGAGTCCTCTGTGCGGCCGCAATTTTGAATATTATTCGGAGGATCCGCTTCTGGCGGGTAAGCAGGCCGCCGGAATGGTGCGGGGAATTCAGAGCGTTCATGTTGGCGCAACCGTGAAGCATTTTGCTCTGAATGACAAGGAGACCAACCGCAAGAACTCCGATTCCAGAGCATCCGAGAGAGCCATCCGTGAGATCTATCTGAAGCAGTTCGAGATCATCATCAAGGAGGCGAATCCCTGGAGTGTAATGTCCAGCTACAACATCATCAACGGTCACCGTGCATCGGAGAATAAGGATTTGCTGGTTGGAATTCTGCGTGATGAGTGGGGTTATGACGGCATGGTCACCACAGACTGGTGGACCTGTGGTGAGCATTATAAGGAGTGCGCAGCAGGTAATGATATGAAGATGGGCGCCGGCTTCCCGGAGCGTGTGATGGAGGCCCTTGAGAAAGGTTTGATCACCAGAGCGCAGCTAGAGCTGGCCGCACGGCATATTCTGACACTGATCCTGCGAGTGGACTGATGTTATTTCCTGTTAATTGTCCTTGCTGCTGATGGCGCGCAGGAAGGCCTGTGTGCGTTCTTCGCGGGGATTTCGGAAGAATTCCTGCGAAGGACCTTCTTCTACGACAACGCCGCCTTCGATGAAGACAGTACGAGTGGAAATGTTGCGGGCAAAGCCGAGTTCATGAGTGACTACCAGCATGGTCATGCCTTCCGCGGCGAGCTCGCGCATGACACTGAGGACTTCACTGGTGAGCTCCGGGTCCAGAGCGGAAGTAGGCTCGTCAAAATAAATGATCTCAGGCTCGGTTGCGATGGCACGGGCAATGGCAACGCGCTGCTGCTGTCCGCCGGAGAGCTGGTTCGGGTAGAAATCTGCGCGGCCTTGCATGCCGACCCGCTCGAGAGCACTGCGGGCAATCTGGTCGGCTTTTGCCTTGTCCATTTTGCGCGCAATGATGAGACCCTCCGTGACATTCTGCAGTGCTGTCTTGTTCAGAAAGAGATTATAGTTCTGGAAAACAAAGGCAGTTTTGCGGCGAATTTCGGCAATGTCTTTTTTGCGGATTGCGGCCAGATCGTAGGTCCTTCCATCGAATGTCAGCTGGCCGCTGTCTGCCGTTTCGAGAAAGTTGGCGCATCGAAGAAGCGTTGTTTTGCCGCCTCCGGATGGACCGAGGATGGCGACGACCTCTCCGCGGTTCACGGAAATATCGATCCCGTTCAGAACGAAGGTTTTTCCGTCAAAGGTTTTCTTGATATTCTTGATTTCGAGCATAGACATCGCTTTATTCCACCTAATGATTTGGAAACAAAAGAATTTCGCTAGCGTTTTCCGTAGGAGCTAAGGCGTTTCTCTCCCATACTCTGAAGCTTGGTGAGTACGGTGGAGAACAGCAGATAGATCGCGGCAACTTCCAGATACAGAGCCAGCGGCTCGTAGTAAACGGCGTTGATACGCTGCGTGGTCATGAACATTTCTGTGACAGTGATGTTGGCGGCCAGAGAGGTATCCTTTACCATGGAGATCAGCTCATTGAAGAGCGTGGGGAACGCGGTGCGCAGAGCCTGCGGCAAGAGGACGCGGCGAACAATCTGCCACCAGGTCATACCGATGCAGTAGCCGGCCTCCATCTGCCCGTGAGGGATGGATTCCAGAGCAGCCCGCATGGTCTCTGCGGCATAGGCACCCTCGTTGAAGGCGAACACCAACACGGCAGCCGGGAAGGCATCGATGAGAATGCCAACCTTGGGAAGACCGTAATACACCACGAACAGCTGGACGAGAAGAGGCGTTCCGCGAATGATCCAGATATAGATTCTGGCAAGCTGTTTGAGCCCGCGGATGTTTGCAAACTGCACGAGAGCCGTTACAACGGCGATGACAAGTCCGAGTGCAAAGGCGATGGCAGTCAGCGGGATCGTATAGAGAAGTCCCGGAAGAAGAATCTTCGGGAAGGATTCAATTAAGATGTTCAGCAGACGTTCGTTCATGAATGCTCCAACAATTTTGATCTTAGGCAACAATTGTTCTTATTCTAGCATACTATGTGGTATTTTAATGTGCTGTGGATAAGCTGATGGCTGTTTAGGAAGAGCTAGTACAGCGATTTTTAAATAACTAACCATATTAACTTGCCTGATTTCCGGATAGCACGCAACAAAAATCCTCAGAGTAGCCCGCTACGCCTACGTTTTTTGATGCGCACTCTCCGAAAATCATTCTGCGTTATCTGGCTGGTTATTCTGCAAACGCTGTACTAGAAAGGGAGAAATGATGAGCAGGAATGATTCAGATGATTCGAAAATTTCGCTGGTCTTTACCGGGGACATCGGATTTGATCGTTATATGGACGGCAAGTGGGATGATGATGCGCTGATTGGAACACAGGTGCTGGATTTCCTGCACAGCGGCGATCATGTGGTGGCCAATGTAGAAGGTCCACTGGTGGATCAGACTACGAACCAGACAACGGAGGGAACGCAGCAGCTGCTGCACACGATGAATCCCGCTGCGACGAGGGTGCTAGGCAGAATGCATGCCGACATCTGGAATCTGTGCAACAACCATATTATGGATGCAGGGCCGATGGGGATCGAGGCAACGCTGCAGGAGGCAGCCAGGTGCGGGGCCGAAACCATCGGCGCCGGCAGGAATCTGGCAGAAGCCAGAAGACCGATTTATCTGGAGGAAGCGGGCGGCATCGGGATGTTTTCTGTGGGATATCGGCGCGGCTGCAAGCCGGCGGCGGAGGATTATCCGGGCTGTTACATGTGGAATGAAACAGAGCAGATCAGGGAGACGGTAGCGGATATCAAATCTCGCTGCAGATGGTGCGTGATGGTGGCACACGCAGGAGAGGAGTTTACCTCGCTGCCAACCTGCTATACCAGGAACAAATATCTGGAATTCCTCGAGATGGGAGTGGATGTGATCGTGGCGCACCATCCGCATGTCCCGATGAATTATGAGCGGGTTGGAGAGAAGACGATCTTCTATTCGTTGGGAAATTTTATCTTCGATACAGATTATCAGAGGGCACAGTACAACACTGACCGGGGCGTTCTGGTGAAGCTGAATTTCACAGAAAACTCATATGACTTTGAAGCAATGGGCCTGCAGATCAACCGGGGGAACGAACACATTGAGGCAGCAGGGCTGCCGGAGATCTTTACGGATGTTCCTGCAGAGGAATATGAGCTCCTGGCTCCTCTTGCAGCGAAGATGTTCGTTGCGGCAACGAAGCGGCAGCAGATCTATCTGAACCGGGAGAAGTGGGAGCATGCCTCCGAGGAAGAATGGGCAGAGCACTTTGCCAATCCGAAAAGGTCCGGTCGGGTAGAGGGAGAAGCGCTGGATTTCTTCATCGTGTGTCCTCTTGCAGAGCAGGCAGAAAATGGTGCGTGGAAGAGATCCCGGCTGGAAAAGGTGAAAAACTATATTCTGGCGCAAATGTAGGAATACGTCATTGTACGGATGTCAGTCCTTGATGCAATATCTGTGTCTGTTCAGATAGCTGACGGGTGATTATAATGAGGACTGCGCAGGAACGGCCTGCCAATTTCAATCATGAATCTGTCCGTAAACGGCCGGTTCGGGGTGAAATCGTCAGGCACTGAACAGATACAACGGAAAGAGAAAAGCGAGGAATAACAATGTCAGAACAACATTTCAACACTCCGGCAGAGGTGATTTCTGCCACACTGGAAGGCGGCAAGAGAAAGTCTCAGCTGCCTCTTGGCAAGATGATTCTACTGGGTATTATGGCAGGTGCCTTCATTGCACTGGGCGGTGCGACCAGCAGCACAGCGGCACACAACATCTCTAATGTGGGGTTGGCCCGGGCGGTTTCCGGCGTTATTTTCCCGGTGGGACTGATGATGATTGTCTTCGTGGGCGGAGAACTGTTCACGGGGGACTGCCTGATGGTCATGGATGTGATGTGCGGGAAGGTTTCCTGGAAGGACTGCATCCGAAGCCTGTGCATTGTATACATCAGCAACCTGATCGGGGCATTGATCATTGACGTGCTGGTTTTTTATTCCGGAAATCTGGATTATACGAGCGGCCTTCTGGGAGCGTACGCCATCAAGGTGGCGATCGGCAAGGTTTCCATCACACCGATCAAGGGAATCACATCGGGCATCCTGTGCAACATTCTGGTGTGTATTGCCGTTCTGATGGCAGCGGCTGCATCGGACATTGCCGGCAAGGTATGGGCGATTTTCTTCCCGATTATGGCGTTCGTAGTCGGCGGCTTTGAGCACTGCGTGGCGAATATGTTCTACATTCCGATCGGCATTATGGCAGCATCGAATCCGACCTACGTGGCAAAGGCTGAGGAGGCATACGGAATTACGGCAGAGCAGCTGAGTCAGCTGACGGTACTGGGCAGCCTGCAGAATTTTATTCCTGTAACGATCGGCAACATCATCGGTGGGATGATCTTCGTAGGTGTGCCGTGCTATCTCATCCAGGCAGCTAAGAAGAAAGCATAAAGAATGCGTTTCAGAGCGAACATCTCCGCTGGCTGCTTCTGGCTGGCGCCTGTTCAATAACCGACGGCTTGAAAAATTGGCAGAAACGATATTTTGACGGTTACAAAATCGGGCGCAGCAGACTATAATGAAGGATATTTATCCGTTGGAGAGGAGGCCTTTGTTATGAAGAAGCGGTTGGCTGCAGGTGGCAGCAGAGTGCGGGTTATATTGATCGCTGCGGCAGTGCTGATGCTGACCGGGTGCAGCTCGATGAAATTCCTGGCAAGCGGCAAGGAATTTCGTAAGATCTGTGACGACAATGGCTTTCAGGTTCAGGATGCCAGCACTGCAGTGAAGGAGACCGGCTCCTACAGCAGTCTGTCGGATGCCTATCTGGCAACGACGGAGGACGGATTGGTTTCCGTATGGTATCTGCGGTTCACGGATACAAAGGAAGCACAGAATTATTACAATTCCGTGGCCGGGCAGTTGGACGGAACGGTTTACAGCGGACCGAATTATCAGGCTGAGGTAGAGACGGTGGAGGACACCTGCCGTGAGATTTACATGGAGTCCGGACGGATTATTTACGCAGAGGGAAATGCGGATTCGATTCAGACACTGGAGACTCAGCTGATCGGAACCTGGAATCAGGATCCGGTGAAGAAGACGGCAAAGTAGAATCGTCAATCGCGAAAGACACAGACTGAAGAATAAAAAGAGTCAGGGAGGTTCCCTGGCTCTTTTCTCTTGGCGGCGGGGCAGTACACAAAAAATAAAAGCCCTGCATCCATGGAAAACCATAAATACAGGACCTTTCACTAAAAGTGGGACGGACGGGGCTCGAACCCGTGACCTCTCGCGTGTGAGGCGAACGCTCTCCCGGCTGAGCTACCGTCCCAAGGGAGAACTTCTGTGCAACGAAGCTTATTATATACCTGCTTTTGAAAATTGCCTACTGTTTTTTTGTGGCGAAAGTATGAACGCTGTACTACAATTATCCGTACAGTAAACAAGCGTATTTCGTCAGCAATCAGGATGACGATTAGGAACATATCTGACGCTTCTGCGCACAGAAAGTACAGCGGGCCGAAATGGATTTGCAGGTCGAATGAAAATGGCGCAGAGATATTGATTCATATGGGATTACAGGGATGAAAAAAAGAGTATTTGCAATTGTATTATCGCTTTGCATGGCGGCTTCTCTGGCAGCCTGCAGCAGTGACAGTTCCAGCGAAGGTGTTTCCGCGCATGGCTTTGAACAGATTCCGGAGGGAGCTTATCCGGAGGATCTGGGTCAGGGTGTCACAGAAGCCGCAGCGGAAGAGACGACAGAAGAAGAGGAAACCTACGTTCTGCCGGATGATATGTATTACAGCGAGCTGACGGGTGAGCCGATCAGCAAAGACATTCAGGATCAGCGGCCGGTTGCCATTATGGTCGACAATGATTCGCGCGCACTGCCGCACTATGGCATCTCCGAGTGCGATGTGATGTATGAGCTGATGAATTCCACGGCAAATGACCGTATTACCAGACTGATGTGCCTGTTCAAGGACTGGGGGGCAATTGAGAAAGCCGGCAGTATTCGATCGATCCGCCCGACCAATATTTTGCTGGGACAGGAGTGGGATGCCGTGCTGTGCCATGATGGCGGTCCTTACTACATTGATGAATATCTGGGCCGGTATCCGTATCACTTTTCGGGAACTTTCTCGCGCGTGAATAACGGAAAGGCAACGGAGTTCACGGAGTTCTGCCTGAGCGGAGATCTGGACAAGAATTTCTCGAGCTCGAGCTTCTCACGCAGCTACGATGACAGGAAACAGAGCGGCGATCATTTCCAGTTCGCGGAGTACATGGGGGATCAGATCACCCTGGAGGATGCATCGGATTCGACAACGGCGACAGCCATCAGTCTTCCCTTTAACAACACAAAGTCGCAGCTGAAATACAATGAAGAGACGCAGACCTATGATTATTACGAGTTCGGAGAGATCTGCAAGGACGGCGGAAATGACGCGGTCGTCAGCTTCAAGAATGTTCTGATTCAGAACTGTAGCTTTACGCAGTATGATGAGCACGGATATCTGATTTACAACTGCATTCAGTCCGGAGAATCGGGGTATTACTGTACGAACGGCAGAGCTATTCCGATTACCTGGAGCAAGGCCAGCGAAGGCGGAATCACCAAATATTATGATGAAAGCGGGAATGAGATCACGCTGAATACCGGAAAGACTTACATCACATTGGTTCCGAGTGACAGCTGGAGCTCGCTGACATTGAATTGACAGACACCCCTGACAGCAGGCCTCGAGGATGAGCAGCTGCCGGGGGTTTTATTTATATCCGTTTTGCACTGGCAATTTCAATCACGAATCCGTCAGGCACGAAACAGAGATCATGTATTAAGAGGTGCGATGATTACGAAGAGAGACAAACAGAAAACAGACAAACAGGCGCAGAAGCAGCCGAAGGAGCATCCAAATCTGCGGTGGAAAACGGTCGGAATCGCAGTGGGAGTCTTCGCGCTGGTATTGGCGTGCGGTTTTCTGATCCTGAATCTGCTGCTCCCGATGGGCATCTATCATAAGGCGGAAAGTGCGGCAGCAGCAAGTCAATACGATGAGGCAATTTCCGGATTCACGAAACTTACGGAGCGGTACAATCTGAATGGAAAGCTGGCTCATCTGGGGGGCTTTGCGGATGCAGAGGATCAGCTCCTGCAGACGAGATACGCAAAAGGCGTGTACCTGCGGGAACAGGGGGCCTATGCGGAGGCAGCAGCTGTCTTTGAAGAACTGGGCGACTATTCCGACAGTAAGGAACAGGCCGGCAATACCAGACTCCTGCAGGCGAAGAGCCTGATCGAGAGCCAGGATTACAGCGAGGCAATTGCCATTCTGGAGGAGCTGCAGGATTATGACGGCGGCGATTATGGGAATGCGTCGGAGCTCAAGGATAAGGCCGTCTATGAGCGGTCCTGCGCACTGGTGAAGATCGGAAAGCTCTCCGATGCAGAAGCCGGATTTGCACAGACCGAAAGCTACCAGGATTCCTATGAGCAGCTGCAGAAGGTCCGCTACAACATGGCACGCAATGCACTTCTGACCTACGACTTCGAGACGGCACGCTCTCTCTTTACGCAGGTGGGAGATTATGAGGATGCAGGGGATCTTGTGACGGTGCTGGATTCTGCTGTGGACAAGGTGTATCGCTGCGATTATACGGACGTGACCGGCCAGACGACCGGCGCGGTGACGCTGTACCTCTGGGTGCATTCCGTGATCGTTCCCGGGAGGCTGGATGAGGGAGTATCCGTGAAGATGCAGCAGGACATATCCGTGGGAGAAGTGAACGCCTCCCTGTTCGGATCGGCCTCCTATGATTACACGCTGGAGCAAGTGCGGAACGGGACAACGTGGTATTTTACCTTCTACGGATCCGATACAGTGGATGAAAACGGTGCTTTGCTCCTGGAAGCGGAATTCTCAGACAATTACCAGACACTGGTGACGCGAAAAGTATATAAGGCAACGCGCGATGAAGAGGTGGCCCGGGATGCACAGGACGCGGCGGATGCAGCCAAGGTAGCAGAGTCCGAGGATGATACGTCCGACGAAGTGATTGAGCAGAACGAAGAAGGCGATGAAACGTCGGAGGATCGCGATGCAGATCTGGCAACGCTTACACTGGATGAGGAACGTACCTGGACGGAGGTTACCGATGAGGAAACGGTGTCTCTTGTGAAAGAGGGCTTTCGCAGGAGAATTCGCGTGCAGCTGGCTGAAAACGGCAACATGGCCTTCTATAACGATACGGATGATGAAAGGCTGCCTCATTACTGCAGCGTTGCGAACTGCCTGAATAAGGGTGAGAACGTGGTATCCGATGAGAACGGGAGACGGTATTACTGCAGTGAGCATCAGGCAGAATATGAGGCAGACCCAGGTTGCACAGCATCGGAAGCGGAGACGTCAGAGGAGTCGGCAGCCTCGGAGGCCGCCGCAGAGAGCGGCGAAACGACGCAGTTGGAAGAAGGAGATTCTGCAGGGGGAGATGACAGCAATGAGTCAGGAACAGACGGAACAGAAAGTACAGCAGAATAATTCCGAAATGAATGCCCCAAAAGAACATTTCCCTACCAGAAGCGGCATGATCTGGTTCTTTCTGAAGGGCAGCAGGAAATGGTTTGTGGTCAGTATTCTGGCGTCCTGTGTGACATCGATTCTGGATCTGATGAATCCGAAGATCATCAGCTACACGGTGGACTCGGTCATCGATAGGCAGGAGAGCACGCTTCCGGGAATCCTTCAGACATTTATGAATCGCCTCGGCGGCGCGGTGTATCTGCGGGAACACCTGTATGTCATTGCACTGGTGGTGGCAGCAGTGGCGGTTCTGGCCAATGTGTTCCGCTATCTGAACAAGCTGACCAACTCCATCGGCGCAGAGAGACTGGTAAAGCACATGCGGGATACGCTCTTTGCACATATTGAAGGGCTCCCATTTGCATGGCACAGCGAGAATCACACCGGTGATATCATTCAGCGATGCACCTCCGATGTAGAGACCATTAAGAATTTCGTTTCCGAGCAGCTGACCAGTTTGTTCCGCATCGTGATTCTCATGGCTTTTGCGCTGTATTTTATGTACGGCATTCATCCGGCTCTGACAGCGATCTCGGCGGCATTTTTCCCGATCATTGTGTTGTACTCCCTGTTCTTCCATACGCGAATCGGGGACGCCTTTGAGCATGCAGATGAGGAGGAGGGCAAGCTTTCTGCCATCGCCCAGGAGAATCTGACAGGTGTGCGCGTGGTACGCGCCTTTGGCCGTGAAATCTATGAAAGAGAACGCTTTGAAGCACAGAACAAGAGCTACACAGCTATGTGGATCCGGCTGATGAAGCTGCTCTCTGCCTTCTGGGGCTCGAGCGATCTGATTTCCGGACTGCAGGTGATGTCAGTTACTGTAATCGGTGCCGTGTTCTGCGTCCGCGGACAGCTGACGGCAGGAGAGTACATTGCCTTCATTTACTACAATTCCATGCTGACCTGGCCGGTACGTTCTCTGGGACGTGTGGTCGCAGATCTGTCCAAAGCCGGTATATCCATTGATCGCCTCCGCTATATCATGAATGCACAGACAGAAGAAGATGAGCCTTCGGCAGCGTGTCCGGATATGCATCAGGACATCACGTTCTCTCATGTGTCCTATCAATATGAAAACGGAGCAGCGAAGGTACTGGACGACGTTTCGTTTACTGTAAAGGCCGGAACTACCGTTGGAATCCTGGGTGGAACCGGTTCCGGCAAGTCGACACTGATGTATCTGATGGATCGGCTGTATGAACTGCCAGAGGAAAGCGGCAGCATCTCCATCGGAGACATAAATGTGGCCGGAATTCGAAGAGACTGGCTGCGTCAGAATATTGGAATGGTTCTGCAGGAGCCGTATCTGTTCTCAAGGACGTTGGAGGAGAACATTGCGATTACAAAAGAGACGGAGGGCGAACGGGGAGACCATTGCCATCTGGAAGAGGTCCGAAAGGCTGCCGGTATTGCCAGTCTGGATGAGACAGTACAGCATTTTGGCAAAGGATACGATACCTTTGTGGGCGAGCGCGGCGTAACCCTCTCCGGCGGGCAGAAGCAGCGGACGGCCATTGCACAGATGCTGATCCGCAAGCCGGCTATCATGGTGTTCGATGATTCGCTGTCTGCGGTAGATGCGGAGACGGATGCCAGAATCCGGCATGCACTAAAAGAGAACAGCACCGATGCGACGGTTATCCTGATTGCTCATCGAATCACAACCCTGATGCATGCGGATCAGATCATTGTCCTAGATCATGGACGGGTTGCAGAGCAGGGAACGCATGAGGAGCTGCTGGCGCAGGACGGAATTTACCGGCGCATCTATGACCTTCAGGTCCGGCAAAGCGAAATTGCGTAAGACACCGGAATATTTTGCCTGCAAACTGACACCACAAGCAACAAAGATCAGCTGATCAACATCAGCTGCGGCGGAGAATCTATGGAAACACAGGATCAGAAAAATATCTCGCTTCCTTTTTTCGGAATTCCCAGGATCTGGCCATTCATCCGGCCATATACCGGAATCCTGGTGGTGAATATCCTGCTGGGAATTTTCAGCTCACTGGTGGATGCGGTTTATCCGCTCTTCAACAGCTATGCCCTGAATCATTTTGTGGCAGGGAATACGCTGAAGGGACTGCTGGGATTTACCGCGGCCTATGCCATTGTTCTTACGCTGCAGGTAGTGGATAACTTTTTCAGTACCTACCAATGCGGCCGCATTGAAATGATGGTGAATAGAGACCTTCGCAATGCTGCCTTCAATCATCTGCAGACACTGTCTTTTTCCTATTTTAATCAGAACAATGTCGGCTATATCCATGCCAGGGTGATGAGCGATACCGGCAAGATCGGGGAACTGGTTGCCTGGAGAATGATGGATATGATCTGGAACGGTGCTTACATTCTGTGTGTGTTCGCTGTGATGCTGGTTGTCAATGCGAGACTTGCTCTGTACGTCCTTGTTCTGGTTCCTGTCGCGGTGCTGCTGATTACGGTATTTCAGAAAAAGCTTGTTGCTCTGAACCGGAGGATCCGGGAAATCAATTCGGCAATCACCGGGAACTTCAACGAAGGAATTACAGGTGCAAGATCCATCAAGACGATGGTGATCGAAAAGCGTATTCAGCAGGATTTTGAAAAAGACACGGAGACGATGCGGAGCACCTCCGTGAAGGCAACACATTATTCTGCCGTATTCACTTCCCTGGTTACCTTCATGAGTGCAACGGCTCTTGCACTGGTCCTCTGGAAGGGAGGACGGATTACCATGGAAGGCGTGCTGCAGATTGGAACACTGTCGGTGTTCTTCTCCTATGCACTGAATATGATGGATCCGATCCAGAATCTGGTGCAGACCATCTCAGCCTTCATTTCCATTCAGGTGAATATTGAACGTCTGACGAGACTTCTGAATACCGAGTCGGATGTGGCGGATCGCCCGGAAGTCACAGAAAAATACGGTGACACCTTCCATCCGAAAAAGGAGAACTGGGAGCCATTGCATGGCGATGTGGAATTCCGCGATGTCTCCTTCCGCTACCCGGATGGAGAGGAATTCGTTCTGGAACATTTCAATCTGAAGGTACCGCAGGGAACCAATGTGGCCATTGTGGGAGAAACGGGTGCCGGGAAATCGACGCTGGTGAATCTGGTGTGCCGATTCTTCGAACCTACGATGGGACAGGTTCTGATCGACGGACGGGACGCCAGAGACCGTTCGCAGTTGTGGCTGCACAGTAATATCGGTTATGTGCTGCAGACACCGCATCTGTTCTCCGGAACGGTGCGGGACAATCTGCGCTATGGCAAGCCGGAAGCAACCGATGAGGAAATCATGAAGGCGCTGCGCCTGGTGAGTGCAGACTTTGTGATTGACAAGATGGATAAGGGCCTGGACTCCGAGGTCGGAGAGGGGGGAGATCTCCTCTCAACGGGAGAGAAACAGCTCCTGTCCTTTGCAAGAGCTATTCTGGCGGATCCGCGGATTCTGGTGCTCGATGAAGCAACCGCCTCGATTGATACACTGACAGAGAAACTGATCCAGGATGCCATTGATACGGTCATTCACGGCAGGACATCTTTTGTCATTGCGCATCGTCTGTCGACGGTTGTCGATGCAGACGTGATTCTGGTGGTGCAAGGTGGCAAGATTGTGGAGCAGGGAACGCATCGGAGTCTCATGCAGCAGAAGGGGTACTATTACGAGCTGTATACACGGCAATACGAAGAGATGGCCGTGAACGTTGCAGGAGCGGGGAATGTGAGATAAAATCGAGGATTGATGTATCTATTTAGCCCATGATTCACGTTGAAATCGCCAGGTGCTAAACAGATACAGATTAATGATATAGCGTGGATTATGGATATTATATAAAGGTATAACAACGTGACCAGAAAGAAGAACAGCAGAAAGCAGCAGAAGGCGAGACGGCAGAAAGAGACCGAGCGTCGTCAGGCAGAGGCCAGGGAGCAGGAAGTTCTGGCAGAGAAGTTGGTGGAAGAGGCAGAGATCGAGTTGGAGGATCTTGCCGCAGTCAAAGCCGGCGATGCAGAGGCGACCGCAGAGATTGCGGCGGCCAAGGAAGAGCTGAATGAGCAGCTGGAAGCCCTTGGTCAGACAGACCAGGAGACGGACGAAGCCGAACCGGATGGGCAGGAGGCCTGGAACCAGTTCGGAGAGGGAACGACCAAGGAATCCCAGGCGAACGGCCTGGCAGAAAAGCTGAAGAGCTTCTGGAAATCGTTCCGCAGCCTGAAACTGTGGCAGCAGATTCTCTGCTGGGTGCTGGTTATTGTTCTGGCACTTGGACTTACGGGATATGGTTATTTTCACAGCAAGTACAGCCTGCTGAATTTCAGCGACGGAAAATTCTCGAGCAAGGAGATCTCGGCGGAAGGTGATACACAGGATCAGCTGGAGAACGATGCGCTGCAGTCTCAGCAGGATTCCGGGGAACTGAGCGAGGCAGAGGCAATCGAAGCTACCGGCGAGGTAGAGTCGGATGAGAGCGTATTCAACATTCTCCTGATCGGAACCGATGACCGAACGACTGAGTTCAGCGACAATGCGCGCGGAGATACCTGTATCCTGCTCTCGATCAACCGGGAGACGAATCAGCTCCATCTGGTCAGCTTTGAACGAGCGATTGGCGTGAAGATTCTGTCCGGTGATTATGAAGGACAGTGGGACTGGCTGACGCATATGTTCTGGTACGGCGGTCCATATCTCATGACGCAGGAGATTCGAGAGAATTTCAAGGTGGATGTGACCAAATACATCCGCGTCAACATTCGTACCTTCATGGAACTGGTGGATTCGGTCGGCGGTGTGGACATTGACATGACCGAGGCAGAATGCAACAACATCAACCACCCGGAAGGGACCTTCACGGCCGGCAACATCAAGGGCATGCATGTCGAGAGCGAAGTGCAGCAGGATCTGGTGCCCGGTGTGAATCATCTGAATGGTGCAACAGCGATGTGCTACGCAAGACTTCGCGCCATTGACGATGACTGGCATCGTGTGGAACGCCAGCGAAAGGTGATTCTGGCAGCATTGGAGAATCTTAAAGAGCTATCCGTCACAGAACTGGATGAGCTGCTGAATAACGTGCTCCCGCTGATTCAGACGAATCTGACAGAATCGGATATTGCAAGTTTGATCCCGGAGGCTGCGACCTTTGTCAATATGGATTATGACACCATCACGTTCCCTTTGAAGCATACCTACGGTCTGATGGATGGAATGTGCGGACGCAAGGTGCTGGCACTGGATTTCGAGACAAACGCACAGGAACTGCAGAACTTCCTCTACGGAGAGACAACCGCAGAAGAGCTGACGGAAAAATACGAGAACATCTCGAGCAGCGATTATTCTTATAAGAATTCCGAGTCCTACCAGGAAAACTATGAGGATGCAGAGACCACCGTCGGACAGGGGACATACGTTCAGAGAACCGGTAAATCCAAGCCCACGCTGGTGGAGGGATCCGGGACGAACTCTTCGTCGACAGGAACATCGACGGGAACGACAGGCAGCGCGACGAGTGGGACTGGCACAGAGACCGGAACCATGGAATCCGGAACAACCGGGAACGGTGATGCCGGAACAACCGGAACGGCTGCGGATACATCCTCTTCATTGGGGGCACTGGAATCGAGCACCACAGACCCGGCAACCGGTGTGGTGACGAATACCTACTACAATGCAGAGACGGGGGTCCGTACGGCGGTAGCAGCAAATCCTGCAAGCGGTGCGGCAACTGTGACGGCAAGTGATACGAATACAGGAACAACGACAACCGCACATACAGAAAGCGGTGCGGCGACGGATACCACAGCAGGAAGTGAGGGCGTGGCAACCGGTACAGATCAGACGACGGCAGATGCCGCAGCGGCAGTACAGCCGTGATGAACTCATAAAAACAGTCTTGGCTGCAGGTCTTGGATGGCCTGTGGCCATTTTTTATGCTTTTTTAACTTGCTTTCGCGAAAAGCTGTGTTATTCTATCAACGCTATGACCGATAGTCAGTTTTTGAAGAGCGATTCGGAACCGGATGAATTTGTGTAAATTGTGCGGGTGAAATCTGAATCATTATGGAAGAGGAAGTCGAAATGGAAGAGAAAAAGCAAGCCGGAAATTCTGCCATGCTGAGAGTAGCATCCTTTATTGTAGATAAGAGGATGCTTTTCTTTTTGATTTATATTATTGCGATCATCTTCTGCCTGTTCTCATCCAATTGGGTCAAGGTAAACAATGATCTGGCGGATTATCTTCCGGAAACCACGGAGACCAAGCAAGGTCTGGAGGTGATGGACAAGGAATTCACGACCTTCGGTACGGCCAAGATTATGGTGGCCAATATCAGCTTCAGCGATGCGAAAAGTCTGCAGAGCCGGATCGAGGACATGGACGGGGTTTCACAGGTGACCTTTACGGACGAGGATGCAGATCAGGAAGATTTCGTGAAGCATTATAATAACGGATCCGCTCTGTACAGCATTACATTCTCGTACGATGAAGATGATGATCGGGCACTGGAGTCTCTGGAAAATGTAAAGACTCAGCTTTCTGACTACGATATCTACGTCAAGACGAGTCTGGGAAATCAACAGGCAGAAACCATTCAGCAGGAAATCAACAAGATCATGGTGCTGGTAGCGGCCGTTGTTGTTACCGTACTGCTCCTTACCTGTGAATCCTATGGTGAGATTCCGGTCTTGATTCTGACCTTTGTGGTTTCGATGGTGTTGAATGCAGGAACCAATTTCCTGCTGGGAACCATTTCCTTCGTATCCAATTCGGTGTCCTCCATTCTGCAGCTGGCATTGTCAGTGGATTATGCCATTATCTTCTGTAACCGTTATAAGGAGGAACTGCAGGATTATGACGTGCACGATGCGGTTGTCGTAGCGCTGTCCAAGTCCATTCCGGAAATCTGCTCCAGTTCCCTGACGACCATATCCGGATTGATGGCCATGATTTTCATGCAGTACCGAATCGGTGCGGACATGGGTATCGTGCTGATTAAGGCAATCCTTTTGAGCCTGTTGTCGGTATTCACACTGATGCCTGGTCTGCTCGTTCTCTTCTCCGGACTGATGGCTAAAACGCAGCATAAGAGCTTTGTGCCGAAAATCAGTGCCATCGGTCATTTTGCGTATCGCTCCCGGAAAATTCTCCCGGCCATTTTTGTGGTTGTATTCGGCGTTTTCTGCTATCTGTCGCAGAATACACCTTATGTATATGGCTATTCGACATTGGACACGCCGGTTCGGAACAGTCAGCAGGAAGCAGAAGAGCTGATCGAATCCAATTTCGGCTCCGAGAATTATTGCGCCATTGTGGTACCTTCCGGAAGCTACAAAAAGGAAGCACAGCTCATTCAGGATCTGGAGGCCTATACGGAAGTTGATTATTGCCAGGGCCTTGCCAATACCGAGGCCATGGACGGATATATGCTGACTGACGAGCTGAATCCGAGAGAGTTCTCGGAGCTGTTGGATCTGGACTATGAAGTGGCGGAGCTGCTCTATTCCACCTATGCAGCGGATCAGGAGGAGTACGGCCGCATTGTGGGAGGAATTTCTTCCTATAAGGTTCCGCTGATGGACATGCTGATGTTCGTTTATGAGAAGTCGGAGGAAGGATATGTCACGCTGGATTCTGATACGCAGGAAACTCTGACGAGTGCCTACCAGCAGATCAGCGACGGACGCAAGCAGCTGGAGGGGGACAATTATGACCGAATTCTGGTTTACATGACCATTCCTCTGCCGGAGCAAGACGATTCCGCGTTTGACTTCGTAGACACAATGCACGATCTGGCAGCGTCCTATTATGAAGGGGAATCGGTTTATGTCGTTGGTGACTGCACTTCCCAGCGAGATCTGCGTGATTCCTTCCAGAGAGACAACATTGTTGTCAGCGTGGTATCGATTCTGTTCGTGCTGGTTATCCTGCTGTTCACCTTTAAGTCAGCCGGACTGCCGGTACTGCTGGTAGCCGTGATCGAGGGTGCCATCTTCATCAACTTCGGAATTCCGACGCTGACGAACCAAAAACTGTTCTTCATGGGGTATCTGATCGTCAGCTCGATTCAGATGGGTGCCAACATTGACTACGCTATTGTCATTTCCAGCCGATACATCGAATGCCGGAAAACACAGGATCGGAAGAATGCCATCATTGAATCGCTGAACTTCGCTTTTCCTACCATCGTGACCTCCGGCTCGATGATGATCCTGGCCGGTGTATTCATCGGACAGATGACATCGGATGCCTGCATCGCCGGCATCGGATCGTGCCTCGGCCGGGGAACAACAATTTCCGTTATTCTGGTTATGTTCGTGCTGCCGCAGATTCTGCTCATCGGAGACAGCCTGATTGCCAAGACGACATTCGAAATTGAGCATCCGATTCGGACTAAGGAGGAGAGCGGTACGGTTGTGATCAACGGAGCCATTCGCGGAACCATCAATGGTACCGTAATCGGCACGATGAATGCGGTTGTCCGCGGAGATGTGAAGGCCATGGTAGTGTCCGGCAGCATCGGAAAGGTCGACGATCCGAATGCCGGAACCGATGCACAGGGCAAGCTTCCGGGACCGGTTGAAGATGCGGGAATGGAGACGAATGAGAATAGGGAAGATCAGGACATAAAAGATTCCAACGATGCAGGAAGAGCAGGGAAGAAAGCGCAGAAGGGAGACCGCAATGAATAAGCTCAAGATACAGACAGTAATTCTGACGACGGCATTGACAGCCTCCCAACTGAGTGGGGTGGCGGCACTTCCGGTGCAGGCATCGAGCACCAGTGTGACGGATCTGGAGCAACAGACGGAGGATGCAGTCAACGAGGAGCTGAGTAAGGCAGCCTCCGGGGATACACTGAATACAGAAACGGACTCGAGTGAAGAAGAGGACTCCACGGCGAACAAGGCAGACACCACTGCAGTGGCGGCAGACAGCTACGAGACAGTGACCATTTCCACCGTGAAGGAATTCCAGGAGCTGGCGAAGAACTGTCGGTATGACAGCTGGTCGCGCAATAAGAAGGTGGTACTGGAGGCGGATCTGGATTTTGCCAAAGAGGATTTTGAGCCGATCCGTACATTTGGAGGAATCTTTGACGGACAAGGGCACTCGATTACTGGCGTATCCATTACAGGAGACGAAGGCGAGACCGGTGTGTTCGGCACGATTCAGAATACGGGATCGGTTTCCAATCTGAATGTGCAGGGGGTATACGCACCGAACGACGACCAGAGCAAGCTGGGCGGAATTGCAGGGCTTAATTACGGAACCATTTCGAATTGTACCTTTGACGGAAGAATTGACGGGGAAAGTGAGATCGGCGGTATTGTCGGGCGCAACGGACGCAATGGTACCATCTCGAACTGCTCGGGAACCGGTGCCATTACCGGAACCTCTTCGTGCGGCGGAATCGTAGGATACAATGAGGGCACCGTGCTCCAGTGCACGAACAGCATGAATGTCAACATTACGTATCAGGATTCCAATATGACCGTGGATCAGCTCTCCGAGACAATCGAGAACATCCTGTCAACCGGCGATCTGAACAACTATGAGAACCTGGAGATCAACTCCGATACCGGCGGCATTGCCGGGTATTCCTCCGGCGTCATTGCCTCCTGCACCAATGAGGCACAGATCGGATACGAGCATGTTGGCTATAATGTCGGCGGAATTGCGGGACGAAATTCCGGCTATATGCAGGACAACACCAACAACGCAGAGGTTTACGGCAGGAAGGATGTGGGCGGCATCGTCGGACAGATGCAGCCGTATCTGTCGGTGAACTTCACTGAAGATACTCTGGATACGCTGGATAGCCAGCTGGATGAGCTGAATTCGCTGGTGAATACCGGCTTGAATAATGCCGACAGCTATTCCAGCAATACCACGAGCCATCTGACGAACATCAGCGGACTGACGAAAATTGCAGAGGATGCTGCTAAGGGCCTCGCAGATGAAGGGGCGGATGACTATGACGAGGCAGCGGCCAAGATCAATACGGCAACCTCAACGCTGCAGAGCTCGCTGCGGACATTCTCAGACGTGGCTTCCAAGCTGAGCAGTTATCTGAACAACGTGAAGAGCTCCATGTCGTCGCTGACCAGCAGCACCAGCTCCTATCTGAATGGCATTAAGATGACATCGGAAGATCGAACGGCAATGGATGCCTATGTGAAACAGTTCAAAGAAGGCGCCGAGGAGGTGGAGGACGGACTGCAGGATCTGACCGATGCTCTGGACGAAGGTCCGAGTGTGGATGATATGAGTTCGACCCAGCAGGCGAGTGTTCGCAGTAACGTGTCAACTGCACTGAAGGAGATCCGTTCCGGATATGCGAAGATGGAATCCGCTGTAGAAGGAATGGATGGAATCCTGGCAAAATATCCGGAGGATGAGAACGCAAAGGCAGCCCGGGAAAGTCTTAAGAAAACAACAGATTCTCTGAGTGCGTTTAAGGGAGAAATTGACGATGCAGAGGACAGTCTGAGTGCGCTGAAGAGTGACGATGCAGCAGAATCGTTTGCAGCCGGGAGCTTTACAGCAGGAGACCTTCAGGACCTGGTGGAGGATCTTACCCAGCAGCAGGAAAAGCTCCTGGAAAGCTATCCGGAGATTGGTGATAGCGAGCTTAGTGGTAAAACAGATGACGAGCTCACAGAATATTTTAAAGAAAACTATGGCTTGTCCGAGGATGATGCCAAGAACTATGCGGAGAATTACAAGACCTATAGGGAGCAATACAATACCATCAACAGCAATATTCAGAAGCTGACGAGTGCATCTGCCGAAATCTGGACCAATGCGAGCGCTCTGCAGCAGTGGATTGAGGACAACGACATTGCCGGAATATTGAGTGATATAACGGACGGCATGAGCGATCAGGAGTCCTCTCTTAGCAAGATGCTCGAGATCGTGGACAAATACGGCAAAAACGCTCTGAACGTCTCCGGTGTGTCCGATTCTCTTAAGAGCGCAGCAGATACGCTGAAGAATTCACCGGATATTTCCTCGGAGCTTACCGGCGCGCTGAACTCGCTGGCCTCTCTGGATCTGAAGATCAACGGCGTCAGCGATACGATGCGCAACAATGGCAACAACCTGTATGAATCCCTGAGCCAGCTGTCGGATGAAATGCAGTCTCTGACGAATGCACTGAGCTCCGAATCAGGAGAGGGCGTAGACAACCTCCGGGCAATTACCAACCAGTTTGATTCCATTCTGCGAACGCTGGAGGATGCAGCGAATGACCTGAAGGATACAGACAGCGATGAGGACACGATTCAGGATGTCTCGGATGAGGATGTCGAGAATACCTGGCAGGGCCGCGTGCATAGCTGCACCAATTACGGAACCGTGAATGGAGATACGAATGTCGGTGGTATCACCGGCATGATCGGTGTGGAGTATGATCTGGATCCGGAAACGGATATCCACCAGACCGGAACAACCTCGCTGGATTATATCTTCCGTGCAAAGTGCATTGTCGATTCCTGCACGAATCGCGGAGAAGTGGATGTCAAGAATAACTATGGCGGCGGGATCGCAGGTCATATGGAAATGGGACTGGCGGCCACGAACGCCAGCTACGGAACGCTGGACTGCAGCGGGAATTACGCCGGCGGAATTACCGGGTATTCTGTCGGTGTGGTGCGGAACAATACGGCAAAATGTGAAGTCAAGGGCAGCAAATACGTTGGCGGCATTGCCGGTTACGGAGTGACGATTCGTGACAACCTGGCCATGGTGAACATCGCAGAGAGCAAGCAGTATACAGGCGCTATTGCCGGACGTGTCAAGAACGTGGATGCAGAAGAGATTTCGGGCAATTATTATTATGCGACAGGAATCTACGGAATTGATGGTGTGAGCTACGAAGGAATCGCAGAAGGCATCACCTATGAGAAGCTGCTGGAGCAGGATGGACTGCCGAACTCCTTTGAAGAGTTGGTTCTGACCTTCCGCGCAGATGATACGGTGGTGAAAACCATCACCTGCCAGTACGGAGAGAGCATTTCCGAGGATCAGCTGCCGCAGGTTCCGGAAAAGGACGGCTTCCACGGAGAATGGAGCCGGACGGATTACAGCAAGATCACAGCAGATGAGGTGATTGAAGCAAATTACTCCCGCATCAATACGCTTTTGACCTCGCATGTGACGAGAGAAAGCGGACAGCCGACGATCGAAGTTCTGGGATCCTTCCGTCAGGATGACTCGCTGCTGATCACGGAGCTGGCAGCAGAATCCGGCGAGAAGGAAAGGTGGCAGATCTCCATTCCGGATGACGGACAGACCAGTCATGAGATCCGTTTCCTTGCATCGGATGCGATCAAAAATCCTGTTCTGTATATCGTACAGGATGGTAAGAAAACAAAGGTTGAAACGACCAGCTTTGGTCAGTACATAAGCTTTACGGCAGAGGGGAATGACGTCACGCTGGCCGTGACATCCGAACCCTTCCGGCTCGGTCTGACAGGAATTGCCGCGATCGCGGTGGCAGGAGCCGCCATCATCGGACTCCTGCTGCACCGCGCGATGACGAAAAAGCGCCGCAGGAAACAGGATAGGCTGCGCAGCAAGAAGAGGCAGAACAATACAGGGGATGCCTTTGACGATAATGAGTGGCTGGATGATGACGTGTAGAGCAGGGATCAGCGACAGGGTGGCGGAGAATGTCCAGGGTCGGAGCCTTGCGAGGCCTCGGTACTTGCGAGCGTATTTTGCGAGCTTAGTACCGCTAGG
>CAYLUU010000035.1:0-12766 GCA_964386925.1 uncultured Sarcina sp.
CACATCATATCATCAATAGCGGCCTACTCTGCAAACGCTTCCTCAATCTTGTTCATCAGCTCCGCGCGAAGCGCCAGATCCGGGATTCCCCGCACTACTGCACCCAGTCTTGCACGAACCATGATCTGTTCCGCTTCCTTCCTGTCAATGCCGCGAGTTGCCATGTAGAACAGCATGTCCTCATCCAGCTGTCCGATGGAGGCCCCATGACGGCCTTCTACATCTTCCTCCTCGCAGAGGATAATGGGAAGCGTTTTGTTCACAATGTTGTCGGACAGGAGCAGCACATTCTCCTGCTCATCCCCCTTGGAAGCCTTCGAACCCTTGCGGAAATCAATGGTTCCGCGGAAGGCCTTCACACTCTGATCATCCAGAACACCGTCAAAGGTCATCTGTGCATTGGTCCTGCGGCCTCTCTGAATAACGTTGTAATTAACGTCGATCAAGCGGCTGTCCTTGCCAAGATATCCAACCTGTGCCTCATAGGAAGAGCGGTCTCCGACCAGCTCCGGCTGCGTTCCGACATAGACCTTACCGCCGCCGAGCTCCACCTGAATCATATGGAGCGACGCCTTCTCCGCCAGTGCCGCACCGGTGTCATCCAGGAAGACATATCCGTTTCCCAGAACCTGTGCCTTTATCAGGAAGAGCTGTGCGCCCTTCTCCAGAACGATCTTGGTCGAGATTGCTGCGGTTCCTTTTGCATCCTTCTCAGATCTTGCGCTGATCAGAACAGTCAGGGAGCTATTCTCCTGCACATGGATCAGCTGCCCCTGTGACGCTTCGTTTCCATCCGCGAAATCAATGCTCCAGCTGATGGTCTCCTCCACCTTTGTATTCGGCGCAACCTCCAGCAGCTCATACGCGGTGTCTGCCTTTTCCAGCAGGTCATCGTATTCCTGTCCAAGTCCCGTTCCGAAAGTCTGGGGGTGATAAATCGGTGCCTTCCCGGCTACCACAGCCTCCGGCTCCTCAGTAGGAGCATGCTCTTCCAGCCATGCCTTGGCTGCCGCTGGGTTCATAGTGATATGCTGCACGCCGGCAGGCAAAGACTCATAATTGGTCTCAATCTCTGTTCGCAGTACCGGTGCCGTCTCCAGCACCGCGCTGTTCGCCTGCAGGTGGTTCCAGGTCAGTGAAGGAATGCGGCCGATTTCCATCCGGCTCTTCCTCTCCGAACGCTCTGCTGCAGCTGCCTTCCGCACATTTGCTGCACCGGCAAGAATCGCTTTGGCTGCATTGGAACTGGATGCGGCATTTAATTTTTTCCTTCTCATCACATGCCCTCCATTTCCAGACGAATCAGGTTGTTCATCTCCGCTGCGTACTCGAGCGGCAGCTCCTTGCTGACCGGGTCTGCGAAGCCGGATACGATCATGGCTCTTGCCTCCGACTCACTGATACCTCTGGACATCAGATAGAATACAGCCTCATCGCTGATGCGGCCGATCTTCGCCTCATGTCCAACGTCTGCATCGGCAGTCCGCACATCCATCGCCGGAATTGTATCCGAACGGGAAATGTCATCCAGCATCAAGGATGCACAGTCAACAGACGCCTTCGCGCGCTTTGCGGTCTTGCGGATCTCGATGCTGCTGCGGTAGGTGCTGATGCCGCCGTCCTTGGAGATGGACTTGGTATTGATATAGGAAGAGGTATCCTCCCCGAGGTGTACCATCTTCGCTCCGGTGTCCAGATTCTGGCCGCCGCCGGCAAAGGTAATTCCGGTGAACTCACAGTGTGAGCGGTTGCCCTTGAGGATTGTTGTCGGATACAGATAGGAAACGTGGGAGCCAAAGGATCCGGATACCCACTCCATTCTGCCGCCTTCCTCCACCAGTGCACGCTTGGTGTTCAGGTTGTACATATTCTTGGACCAGTTCTCGATGGTCGAATAGCGAAGCCGTGCGTTCTTCTTCACATACAGCTCCACGCAGCCCGCATGGAGGTTTGCAATGTTGTATTTCGGCGCCGAGCAGCCCTCGATGAAATGCAGGTCTGCGCCCTCATCCACGATGATCAGGGTGTGCTCGAACTGTCCTGCGCCCTTTGCGTTCAGGCGGAAATACGACTGCAGCGGGATCTCTACCTTCACGCCCTTCGGAACGTATACGAACGAACCGCCGGACCATACCGCGCCGTGCAGAGCAGCGAACTTGTGATCCGTCGGCGGCACGAGATGCATGAAGTATTCCTTCACCATATCGGCATACTCACCGGTTACGGCCTCTTCGAACCCGGTATAGACGACGCCCTGTTTGGCCACATCGTCCTGCAGGTTATGGTACACCAGCTCGGAATCGTACTGTGCGCCGACACCTGCCAGCGACTCGCGCTCTGCCTGCGGAATGCCCAGCTTTTCAAAGGTGTTCTTGATCTCATCCGGAACCTCGTCCCAGTCGCCCTTCATATCGGAACGGGAGCGCACATAGGAGGAGATCCGGTCCATGTCCAGTCCGTCAATGGGCGGGCCCCATTCCGGAACCTTCTGTTCGTTATACAGATCCAGACACTTCAGGCGGAATTCCCGCATCCAGTCCGGATCGTTTTTCTCTTCTGATATTCTCTCAACGATGTCCCGGGTCAGGCCCTCTTCCATACGGTAGAAGCCGGTCGACTCATCATCCTTGAAGTCGTACAGACTCCGGTCGACATCCTTTACGTTCTGTTCTGACATACCTATACCTCTGTTTCGAGAAGCGCTGATGAAAGTATTCCCCTGCGCCGGATCCTCAGCCTTCCACGAAACGTTCGAAGCCGTGCTCATTGATCTCGTCCACCAGCTCCGCGCCGCCGGTATAGACCAGACTGCCCTTTACCAGCACATGCGTATAATCCACCTTCAGCGCTTCCAGAATTCTCGTGGAATGCGTAATGACGAGCAGCGCACCGTTTCTCTTCTTCTGATATTCCTCGATTCCCTCCGAAACCACGCGAACCGCATCGACATCCAGTCCGGAGTCCGTCTCGTCCAGGATAGCCAGCTTCGGATTCAGCATCAGGAGCTGGAGAATCTCCGCCTTTTTCTTCTCACCGCCGGAGAAGCCAACGTTCAGATCTCTCTCGGCATAGGACGCGTCCATGCTCAGAAGCTCCATGGTAGATTCAAGTTCTTTTTTGAACTGGAAGATCTTCAGGGGCTTGCCGGTTTTCTGGCGGATTGCATTGCGAAGGAACGCCTCCAGCGACAGGCCCGGCACCTCCAGCGGATTCTGGAAGGACAGGAACATGCCCTTCTGTGCTCTCTTATCCGCAGACAGTGCTGTGATATCCTCGCCGTCCAGCTGAATGCTGCCGCCGGTCACCTTATAATTCGGGTTGCCCATCAGCGTATAGCCCAGCGTGGACTTGCCGGCGCCGTTCGGTCCCATGAGAACGTGAGTCTCCCCCGCTCCGATCGTTAAATTAATATGATGCAGCAGCTCGCCTTCTTCAATCGCTGCCGACAGGTCTGTTACCTGCAGTAATGTATCTGACATAAAACCTCCAGTAAAATGGTGTTCACTATATACGAGAGCATGCTCTCACCAGGGTCTCTCACCTTGGGCTTTGGTATCACTTATATGATAAAGTCATTCCCGGCCAGAGCCGATGCCTGATCCTTCAGATCCTGCAGCGTCACGCTGTCCGCATAGTCATTGATTGCCCTGGAAAAGCCCTTCCAGAACGGCAAAACAGCGCAGTCCGCGCTCCGCACGCACTGCGTGACATCCCCATCCAGACACGGCACCGGTTCCAGCGGTCCTTCCATGACACGCAGGATGCTGCCCACCGTATAATCCGATGCGCGCCGTGCCAGGCGATAGCCGCCGTTGTTGCCGCGCTGCGACCGCAGAAAGCCGGATCTGGTCAGTGCTGTAACGATCTGCTCCAGGTACTTCACCGTAATGTCCTGACGCTCTGAAATATCCTTCAATGAAATATACTCGCCCGTATCATGAACCGCAAGGTCGAGCATCATTCGAAGCGCATATCTTCCCTTGGTTGAAATCTTCATATACAATACCTCTGTATTTTCCCCTGCCGTGCGGGCGATATCCTACCAATTCGCGTAATCCTATCGGCTCTGGGGTATTTGACACTAGTATCATAATGGTAAGTTCAGGTTTCTGCAAGTAACAGTCAAGGATCGTACACATATGTCCCATTCCAAGCTCACTCCAGATGAAAGATACATGCGTCAGGCTCTTACCCAGGCCAGGAAGGCCATGGCGCTCGGCGAGGTTCCGATCGGCTGTGTCATTGTCTATGAAGGAAAGGTGATCGGCCGCGGCTACAACCGGCGCAACACCGATCATTCGACACTGGCACACGCGGAGATTGCCGCGATCCGGAAGGCCAGCCGCGTCATGGGCGACTGGCGGCTGGAGGGCTGCACACTGTACTGCACCCTGGAGCCGTGTCCCATGTGCGCCGGTGCCATCGAACAGGCGCGGATCGACCGTGTGGTCATCGGAGCCCCGAGCGACAAATCCGGCTGCGCCGGTTCTCTTCTGAATATCGTGTCCAACGAGAAGCTGATGCATCAATCCGAGATTACACGCGATGTTCTCGTGGACGAATGCCGCGCCATCCTGCAGCAGTTCTTCCGCGAGCTGCGGGTTCGGAACCGTAAGGAGAAAGCGGCAGTAAGCCAGGCGACTGAGCAAAAGGATAGCTGCCAGGAGACGGGGTTGCCAATGCTTTCTGAATAGCTGCACATATCCGGCAAGCGCTGATTAAATCGGAATTTCCTTAGTAAAAGGCGGAGCGATCCATCGATCGTTCCGCCTTTTGTGTAAAGTACTTATAATTCTCGGTAACGATTCAGAGCCCGCCTGCTATCGTCTCCTTTGGCTGCGTCTGCGGCGCAGGGACCGGGTTCCGACCAGTCCTGCTGCCGAACCGAGGCTGAGCAGCAGCCACCGCAGCAGTTCTCCGTCATCTCCGGTCTCTGCCACGGCACCATCTCTCGAGATCGTCGTCCCATTTGCCACGGCCAGCGTAACCAGCCCCGCATTCTTCGCTGCCTTCCGATCGGCGCCGAGCACCTGGCTGTAGCTGACGGTCCCTACCGCATGCTTATACAGCAAGGTTCCGCAAAGGCACCCGTCCAGATTCAATGTCCCATTCAGGAAAGCCATGATCTCGATTCCGCCGAGCTCGCCGTCACTACTCTTTCCATACTCAACGATATAGATGTCATCCTCTCCGGAATACTGCAAGCCGCACAGAATGTGGTAGCCGTAACCGCCGGACATAACGATTCTCACCCGGTCACCGGGCTGCAGAACCGTCTCCGAGGTGACCTCCTCTCCGGTATCTGCCAGATACAGCTTCACTGCATTCTCATCCATCTGCGGGATTGTATGCAGAACCTTTACAGTGGCACTCTTCCCGTCGGCACTGATTACCGGTTCTCCTAACAGCTCATGTCCGCTGAAGCCGAAATGCGTCGCCGATGAGAATACCATTCGATATCCTTTCGCCACCGAAATGGTTATCGTACTCACATACTGCTCGCCTTGCCGAAAAATATCCGTGCCGGACATCACCGTTTCCTGTCCCGTTGCCGCATCGTATTTGCTCCAGATCACGGAATGGTTAAAGCTTCCTCCCGCCATGCTGTCCATGAACATGGTCAGCAGATTGTCCTCCGTCTTGCTCGAGAGCTTCGAAAGAGAACCCGTCGTCCAGTTGTCGCCAACCGGAATTCCTCCTGCCGAAACCCGGTAATATTGCATCATATTCTCCGTAAGGACATAATTCTGAATCAGTGTCTCTCGGCCGCCGTAGAACATCGTACTGTAGGATCCGGAACCTCGTGAGTAGAAGGTCCGCCAACCGGTTCCCTGGGAACTGCCTCCATTCCCCGCGCTTCGTGCAATGCTATGCTTGTACAGAACAGTTCCGCAGCCACAGTTCATATCTGCATTGTAATCCGTCTGCGGCATCGACAAGAGCAGCTCCACTCCGCCGTAATTGCCGGTTTTGTAATTTGCCACCCTATAAATCTTCCTGCCGTCACTCGTGAATACGCCCGTATCCTGCAGGCCGCTGATTACTTCATATGCATATGCCTCGTCCAGTTCGATGGCTACACATTCTCCGAGCTGAAGTGCCGTGTCTGTTCCGATCTCCTCCGCAATTTCCCGGTTTTTAACCCGGTACAGCTTTACACCTGCATCCGTTGCATTCAGGGAGTCCGGAATCTGGTGCTCAATGGTTATTTTCGCGGTCTTGTTATCCAGAATCGTCATCTCAACCATGTGACCTTCAATCTCGAAGCCCGTATAATAATGCGTCCCCGAGGCTTCATCCGAGGAATCTTTCGATTCCTTGGAGAATTCCAGATCACTTCCAAACGGCAGTTCCATTAAGAGCGTACTCTTCACCGTCCCGTAGTTAAAATAGCTGTTCTCTCCCAGTTCTTCTCCGGACTCACCATCGATCCAGGTAAGATTCGTGAACTGAATGGCGCGCTTTTTAAAGAAATCCAGTGAATTCAGGTAATCCGCAAGCCGGTTAGCCCCCACGGTTCCCTGCACGCCTGTCGTGCTGCCCTCTTTCCATATGTCGCCAACCGGAATTCCTCCGTCCATTTCTCCGCTTGAAGTCAGGGCATGATAGTTCTCCATTTCTCCCCTTGTAATGGTTATCGTCTCCGGATCCTTGGACGTATCCGGATAATACCAGGAATCGCCGCTCGTACTATTCGTCGCATCATGCATGTACAAAAGAGTTCCACAGCCGCAATTCGTCTTCTCATCCGTCGTCGGCATTGTGATCAGGAGCGCCACTCCCAGAAGCAATGTGTCCCCGGACTGTTTTGCTATAACCTTATAAATCTTCTTGCCGTCACTAACCTCCCCCGTCTCTTCCAGACCATAGACCACGTAATATTCGTAACCATCATTGATATCAACCGTTACCTTTTGTCCTACTTCAACCGTTGTATCCTTCGAAATCACCTCTCCGGCATGCTCGCCGTCAGCCCACCTAAGCTGCACTCCGGCATCCTTTTCATTCAGGGCCTCCGGGATGATATGCTTCACCGTCACGGTTGCCTTCTTGGAATCTCCAGCCGCAACGGATGTTGTCGTCTCGTGTCCAGCCACCGTAACATTTGAGTAATATATCGTATTGGCATCATGAGCCGACGTATCATCTTTCGTCGCAAATTCCATTGCCCGGTTGGACGGCAGCGTAAACGTCATGGAACTCGTTACGGTTGTCCCATTTGAAAAATAAGAGTTCCCAGCCAGTGTGTTGCCGCTGCTGTCCTTCCAGGTCAATCCTGAGCACTGGATTCCCCACTCATAGAAGGGTGATATCCCCGAGCTCCAATAAGACTGCAGACGGTTACTGCCCACTGTTCCATTCAAGGTCTGGTTGAATCCCTTCTCCTTCCAGGTATCTCCAACCGGAATTCCTGCGTTCTTTGTGATGTAGTTCTGCAGGTTCTCCTTTGAGATATTGATCGTAGACGAATACTGGATATCATGCTTGTACAGCAGGGTTCCGCAGCCGCAGTTCGTCTTCTCATCCTCCCCATCTGTCCGGGGCATCGTAATCACAATCTCCACTCCGCCGTATTGTCCGGTTTCAGTATTCAGCGACTGGGCAACCTGGTAAATGATCTTCCCTTCCTTTGTTTTCCTCCCTGTATCTGTCAGTCCCCTAAGTGGATAACATTGATATCCGCTGGCCAGATCAATCGTTACCGTCTGGCCGATCTCAAGCGCTGTATCCGCAGAGATTTCCTCTCCGGCGTGGTCTCCCTCCGCCCAGCAAAGCGTCAGATTCGCATCCTTCTCATTCAACTTCTCCGGAATGCTGTGCGTCACCGTGATCTCTGCTTCCTTGCTGTTCTTAATCGTCACCTCTACCTGATGCCCATCAATTTCAAATCCCGTATAGTAATGCGTACTCGAATCCGTACCCGAGGATTCCGGCAACTTCTCAGTAAACTCCAGATCTCCATCCGGCAGCACCACTGTCATCTTGCTCTTCACCGTTCCGTTTGTGAAATTGTCATCGTCCGGCAGCGTGGCCTCCGTAGAACCATTCACCCATGTGAGCTCTGTAAATTTAATCGAGCGCTTCTTAAAGAAATCCAATGACTCCAGATATTCCGCAAGCTGGTTGGCGCCCACCGTCTCAAAGCCTGTTATGCTGCCGCTCTTCCAGGTGTCTCCGACCGGAATTCCTCCTTTCTCGGCCATGTAGTTCGCCAGTTTCTCCTTTGTAACGGTTATCGTCTCCGTATCCTTTTCACTGTAGTCGATGGTGCGCTTATACAGCAAGGTTCCACAGCCGCAGTTGGTTCCCTCATCCTCGGTATCCTTCGGCGGCATTGTGATCAATATCTCCACACCGCCTCTTTTTCCAGTCGTCTTATTACGTGCTTCCTTGACCTTATAGATGATTTCACCGTCAGCGGTGGTTTCATCCGTTGCCTCCAGACCTCCGGCTATATGATATTCGTAACCTTCGTTTACTTTAATGGTTACCCGATCTCCGATCTGAAGCTTTTGCGTCTCTAAGACTTCCTTACCTGCATTCTCTCCATCCACCCATTTGAGCTTCAATCCGGCGCTTGCCTCATTCAACTCGCTGGGAATGACATGTGTCACAGATACCGTTGCCTTTTTCGGATTCGAGGAATTTATCTCCATTTTCACCTGATGTCCGTCGATCTCAACCTCAGAGTAATAAATGGTGTTTGCCTTTTGCCCCGAGGCGGAACTTCCCGCAGAAGGCGATGCAAATTCCATCGCCCATTCGTCAGACAAGGTAACCGTCATCGTGCTCGTTACCGATCCGGAAGAGAAATAGTTCCCGCTGCCCTGTTCTTTATTGTCTTTCGTCCATTTTAGATCAGAGTAGGTGATTCCCTTTTTCTTGAACTTATCCTGATCATTTAAAGTACTAAGAAGCCAATTTGTCCCTACCGTTCCATCCAATCCGCTATTGCTGCGGCTCTTCCAAGTGGCTCCGATCGGAATTCCTCCGCCTTCTGTTATATAGCTCTGCAGATCATCCTTTGTAATGGTGAGGGAAGACGAGTACTGGATCGCATGCTTATACAGCAATGTTCCGCAGCCGCAGTTGGTCTCTGCAGCTTTTGCGTCCTTGGGCGGCATCGTGATCACGATTTCTATCCCACCGAATTCTCTTTTTTCGCTCGTCTCTTTATTCGTCGACTCCGTTACTTCATAGATCTTCTCACCTATGGCTGTTACTTCTCCGGTATCCGTCAGGCCGCGCATCACGTAATATTCGTATCCATTATTCACCCCAACGACAACCCGGTCCCCGATCTTAAGCGTATCACTCTCCGTGATCACCTCTGTATCGACCTCTCCGGTGTCTTTAATCCGATACATCTTCAGTCCTGCAGCTTCTTCATTGAGTTCCTCCGGAATGACGTGATTCACTACGATATTCAGCGTCTTTCCGCTCGTTGTGCTGTAGATTTCTACCTGATGATTTTCAATTTCAACCTCTGTGTGATACGTTTCGTCCTTATCCGGAACAAACTGAAAACGGCTGTCTTCCGGCAGGCTCAATGTCAGATAGCTTCTTACCGTTCTACCATTCTCAAATTCCTTATCTTCCGGACATCTCGTATCATCGGCATCAGCATTCCTGTAGGTCCAGCGCTCGACTTCCCAGGAGATTCCATATTGCCGAGAGACAGGCAATGAGCTCAAATATTCAGCAGCCTTATTATCCTTCACTTTCCCGCTTAATCCTGTTATACTGCCGCCCTCCCATGTGTCTCCGGTCGGCATACCTCCATTCACTGTCATGTACTTCTGCAGATCCGACTTCGTAATGCTAATCTTCCCCAGAGTCCGCACTCCTTCGTTCAGATCAACGTCATGTATATAGAGCAGCGTCATGCAATGACACTCTCCCGCATGCTTATTGCGCACACTGATTTCTATATGCCCCGTCGACGAATCACTGTCCTCGCTGCTCTCGGCTGGTTCCAATCCGACTACTTCGTAGACATAATAAGTGGCACCATCCTTCGTTATTGTTTTTACATACGTTAACCCCTGTCTTTCTACAATATAAAGGTCACTGTTACCAGGTTTAATGGATATTAAATCCCCGACCTTTAATTTTTCCTCGCCTACTTCCTTACCATCATTGCTGCCGCCAACATAGGTTAAAGTGACCAGGTTCTCCACAGATATTTCTTTCAAAGAAGATGCCGTGTGAGACAGGTAGATCGTAGCCGTTTTCCCATCTTTACTGATACTCTTCTCTACGATCGAATGCGCACCGAAACTGAATTCCGTCTTCTCCGTGAAAACGGCGTTGTACTCTTCTTTTATGGATATCTCAATATAGCAGCGATATTCCGTTCCAACTTCGAACGTATCAGTATCATTCAGCCGCATCCAGCCACCGGGGATTGGTTTATCCCAGCCGACAATGGTATTGGTGTAAAGTCCCATTCCTGAGTTGTTCAGAAAGGACTCCATCTGCTTTGTTACATCCTTCACCTGACAGCTCCGGTTGGCATAGGAATTCTTCCAGTTCTCTCCGACCGGAATTCCTCCAAAGTAGGCCGCAAACGATTCAAAATACGAATCGGAATATTCCAGCCTCGGTATTTCATAAACCGCATTCTCAGCCGAGGTCTTCTTCACCAGCGCATAGATATGCTTTTCGGATTTGTCACTGTAGGTACATGTAACATCCAGCACATAGTAATGATCTATCTGCATCCAGGAAGTGTCCATTGCGTAGTAATAGGTGCTGCCTCGCAAAAAATTCTTCGCGTCATTTCCATTCCTGCTGCGATCAGGCTGAACCCCAGTGAAAATCGTTTTGCTCCCCGTCAGGACCTCCAACTCCTCCAGTTCTGCCGCATATGTCTCATAAAAATTCTTGTTGTAGTAGAGATGATCAGATGTTTGCCCGTCAGATTCCGTTGTTGACTCAACATACACATTAAGTTGTGCTGCAGTTTCCTCCGTTCCCAGGTCCAGAGCATCCATGGAAAGTGTACAGTCTGCTGCACTGAGCTTCGTATCAGCCGCCGTGCCAGTCTCTGTATCATACTGAATTTCGATCGGCACCAGGTTCGATACATTCGTAACCGAAGCTGTCGTCTTCCCTCCGATTAGGAATCCCTGGCCTGCCGCAAACTGTGTAGGGTATTTGTACTGCAGCGCATCCTTGGAAACGTTCCCGCTGAATTGGTTTCCGGCGCCTTTTATATAGAAGCCAGAATAGCTATAGCTGGAATAGCCAGTGCTGAATGACTTCCCATCTTCAGTGCATTTCCACAGCTTAAGGCAAAGAGGATTGAAGGACCGGTCATTCGCTTGGTTATAAATATCCTCATTACTATCCGCCAGTATTCTAGTGATATTGCGGGTTTCTCCCGGCTCAATCGAAGTCACAACCAGGTCCGAGTCATACAGATTCTCTTCTTCATTATCATCCACTTCATTCTCGGTATCATATGAACACTTTTCACGAAAGAGCTCGTTATCCGGGTTCAGCGCGGTCAATCCAAATGTTCTATTGTTAATCGTGTAAACCGATCCCCGCAGGTAAATTTCATGATCCGTCAGGTTGTGAACCGTTGCTGTTATTCTATAGACCTTGTTCGTGCTGTCCCACTCCGGTTCCTGTGAGATTTCCGCATAGAACTCCGCAGGTGTTCCCTCACCCTCTGCGTATGTGAAGAGAACCGTCTGGTTATTCGTGTCCGGATAGATCTCCGGGGTAGAGGTCATCGATGTCCGCTTCATATAAGCTGCCAGCTCTGCCATCGTGATCTGTCCATCCCCCGCGTACCCGGAGCGTTTTGTACCGGAGCTCGAGGTCTCGGTATCCGCAGCATAAACCTGATACTCTGTTGCATTTCGATCGTATCCCAGCGCATTTCCAAGGACAGCTACCAGTTCAGAGCCAATATTCTCCTGTTCTATCGCAGTTTCCACCTTCGTCGCAGAGGTGAATGCATAGTAAACCGGACCGGACGACGTTCCTGTCGTCTGGGCTCCCTCGCCATCTCCTTCCTCTGCCATGCTGATAGATGCTTCATCCCCCGTCAGGAATTGCAGCTGAAATTCTTCTGCGAATTCATCTGCCTCATCCTGCGTGCTCCAGATGGTTTCGGTCTCCTCATCCGTTTCCTCATCCTCGGCTATACCCTGTACCAACATTCCTCCCGAATTGCAGGCAGACAGAATCATCATCACTGAACCCTTGAGCTTGCCAAGCTCTGACTTTAACTCAAATGCCGTGATGTTATATTCTCTATTAACACTCGAGACATCCAGATAACAAATGCCATCAGCATTGCTCTTGCCGCCATGTCCCACATAGAAGAACAGCGTGACGGAGTTCTCATCCGTTTCCTCTGCGATCGCATCCAGCTTATCCCAGATTTGCTGTGTGGGATCGCTGCTATATTTCTCTATATACGAAATGGAGATTGTTGTAATGTCTGCCTCGCTGAACTGATCCGTCTTGCAGAGCATCGTCTTCATCGCCTCTGCGTCCTTTTGCGGAACATTTCTAAGGCCATTTTCTCCATTCGAGTAAACCAGTACAGCATGATACCTGGACTTCTGCGTCCCTTTATCCTGTGCGGTAGAATCGCTCTCCTTACCTGATTTCCCTTCAGATCCCGTGCTGGAGGTGATCCCGTTCCCATCGGCTTCCCCTTCACTGATCGGGCTTATCGCCGAAGATCCCCCCATTTCCGCAGGCTTTTCATTGTCTCCCTGCTCCGTAGAATCGCCGTTCTGGG
>CAYLUU010000035.1:12866-23387 GCA_964386925.1 uncultured Sarcina sp.
CGGAGATGTTCCTGATTCGCTGCCGCCCGTCCGGAACAGGAATATCGGTTGACGGATTCCGGGTTGTTCGCCAACAGCTCCACGTATTCCAGCTCCTCCGGTGTAAAGGTACGCATGAGCTGTCGAAAATGTGCCAGCGAGGTAACAGAGATCCGATAGGTTCCTCGCTCCCGCAGCTCCTCCTCGCCCAGGAATCGCAGGAACCTCCTGGTTCTCTCAGGATCACGCTGAGCTGCTGCGGACGTAGTCTGCGGAACGTGACCAAAGATCTCCCTCATGTCTCCGAGAAACTGCTCGTAATCCGGATTGTCCATCGGCTCTGTTGCAAAATAACAAGGCGCTTCCCCTGCGACATTGCCGATCACCTCTTTGGAAATCAGCAGGATCTCTCTCCAGAGTGCCCGATGCTCCTCGGTATAGGCATAATTCTCACTCCATGGCTTTGCACGGAAGCCGCAGAACGGACACTGCACCTTGCAGCCGCTCGATACCTCGAAGGCAAGCGGAAAATAATAAATATTGTCATGCCTTCGCACCTCGCGGTTTTCCATTCGGCACCGATTCCGCACCACCTCTGCGTATTGCCATATCGGCCGCGCCGCATACTGCTCCGGCCCCATCCGCATCTGCAGATATTCAGAAACCAATCGATCACGTTCCGCCTTTTCCCGCGCAAACGGATTCCTCTCACCCTCTTCGGTGGCGCAGCGCCCGGCTAAGATCAGCTGAATTCCTTCTAAAACCATTTCCGGTTCTAGGGCAATTCCGTTCTCGGACAAGTGCTTCCTGATGCCATCCACAGCGTTCTCACGAAATTCCGGATCCGCGCAGTACCATTCCATCAACCGCTTGCACTCTGCATATTCCGCTCGTGTCATGCCTGTTCCTGATTCTGCATGTTCTGCCTTGCCTTCTGTGCCTCACATTGGCATCGAACCAGCTCCAGCTTGTTCTCATAATACAGTTCCAGAAGATCTTCCAGATTGTCCTTAAAGTAGGAACATGAGCTGTGCGGAACCTCTGCATGCAGATTCTTCTGCCGGATCCGATGACATCCTCCGTTGCAGATCGGGAAATAATAGCATTCCCTGCACTCCTCCGAATCCAGATAGGAACAGCCCGCCATTCCTTCCGCCAGAAGCGGCATGTTCCAGTTATCAAATCGATCGATGTGCCCGATCACCTTATCCGCAAGGCCTACATCATCCCAGCATTTATACAGCTCTCCATCCGGACCGACCACATAGGCATTGCGTTTGGTCAATGTGCAGCCTGCCATATCCCTTCTCGGGAAGATTGGCAGAGCCATAATCTTGTGCTCCCGCATCATTTTGGAAATGAATTCTCCCTGCGCCTTCGGTTCAAAGAAGCAGCTGCAGTCCGGATGGTCATCACCCTTCACGAATCCAGGATAAACTACAATACGCCGTCCGAAATCCTTCGCATAGCGTTCCTGAATCATATGGTAAACATCCGCGAATTCATCCTCGTTTCGTCCATCTACATTGACTCGAATATGAATGCTTCCCTTGAAATCGGTGGCAAGGACCTTGTCCAGATTTCCTAGAATCACATCATAAGACGGAGCGCCGTTTTTCAGATAACGCCGCCCATCATGTGTTTCCTTTTTGCCGTCCAGCGTAATCTGCAGATATCCGATGTTCAGTTCGTTCAGCTTTGCAATCTTTTCCTCTGTCAGCAGATAACCATTCGTGATCATGCTGGCAGAATAACTTTTCCCCATCTCCTTAATTCTCTTATCGATACTGAGAATCCGATCAAAAGCCAGGAGCGGTTCTCCGCCATACCAGATAATGGACAGCTGATCCGCCTTGAAGCTCTGAATAAAGCGGATCAGCTTATCCTCTACCTCCTGAGACATCGGCTTTCCGGTACGATTTCCCTCAAAGCAATAACTGCAGTCAAAATTGCAGGCCCGCGTAATGGCTACCGTCAGCATCAGGGAATTGCCCTCATACAGATGGGTCAGATTCCGCATCTTCGTAATATTATACAGATCGTCATCCTGGTGATCCTCTACCAGATATCCCAATGTGCGAAGCTGCATATACAGCATCGGCACCTTCGAGTAATCATAGCCCTCCGGATTCTCCATGATGCCCTGAATGGTTTCTACCTCATTGTCCTCCACCTTCATAAAGGAGCGGGATGCTGAATTAAACAAAAGCCACCCATTTCGCTGTGAACGGAATAATTTACTGTATCTTGACCATTTCATTGTTGTCCTCCCTCACGATTTACCTTCTACCGTTTTGCCTTCTGCCAGTTTTCCTTTTGCTCATGTGGCGTTCTCGCCAAATAAAATTGCAAAATGGGCTCATTAATGTAAGCATTACTCGCGCATTTTATGCAGATTTCCTGGCTCTGAATAGTTATATGATTGCATCCTACAGACAAAGGTGTAACTGGTACGTAACCGATCAATCCTACCGTTTCGCCCCAGCACAGTCGCCGCATCGCATCACGCCTCCAGCAGCTGCCTCTGTGCCAACTCCCAGAAGGCTCCCTTCTGTTCCATCAGTTCATCATAGGAGCCGGTCTCTGCGATATGACCTCCCTTTAGGACGACAATTCGGTCGCAGTGCCGTATGGTTGACAGGCGATGCGCAACGACCACCCGAGTGGCCTGATAGCCGGCGAGGCTCTCACATATTTTCTCCTGGGAACGGTTGTCCAACGCACTGGTGGCCTCATCGAGGAGCAGAATCTTCGGCCGGCCAACCAGGGCTCTTGCAATCAGGACTCTCTGCCGCTCGCCTCCGGACAGAGTTCTTCCCTGCTCCGACACAAAGGTTTCCAGCCCCATTGGCATACGCTGCACCACCTCTGTCAGCTGCGCATCCTCCACCGCCCGCAGAATTTCCTCCCGGGTTGCCTTCGGAGCAGCTACGGCAATGTTCCGATAAAGAGTTCCCGAGAACAAACCGCCGTCCTGCAGCACCACCCCGATTCTCCGACGCAGCACCGGCAGGCACAGATGCTGCAGCGGAGTCGCATCATAGAAAATCTGTCCTCGCTGCGGCTGTTCAAAGCCGAGCAGCAGCCGCAGCAGCGTGGATTTGCCGCAGCCTGTCGCTCCGACAATGGCCACATACTCTCCCGGCCGGATGTCCAATGAGATATCATCCAGAATCGGCTCCGTATCCTTTGTATATCGGAAGCTGACATGAGAAATTCGAATTTCTCCCTTCAGATCGTTCGGAATCTTACCGGTCCCTGCCATCTCCGGCGGCACCTGCAGGAACTCCGACGAGTCCCTCAGCACCGGCAGCGTGGATACGATATCCATTCCGTTCCCGGCAACCATACGCATAGCAGCAGTGAAGGCTGTGAAGGCCGTCAGAAATCCCATCAGACTGCCGGCGCTGATATTCACGCCCTTCCGGGCATAGATCCAGTACATCACGAGAATTGCAGCTGCTGTATTGACCGTATCAAGTGCTCCGGACAGGCGATCATTGTGCGCGCTGCTCTGATCAGCAAGTCCGGTTTTCGATGCTAACTTCATGTGCGCATAGAGCGTTTCATTCTCTGCACCGCCGGTACGAATATCCTCAATTCCTCGAATTGCCTGGTACAGAAGTGCCCGCAAGCGTCCCGTTGTACGGGAGCGGCGCTGCTGCGCGCTCCGATTCAGACAGCCGATTCCTACCGTCACCAGAATATTCAATACAACAAAGAAATTCGCATAGTGACACAGCAAGGTGGAATATTGATGCATCTGCCACAGATACATCAGAGAGAAACCTCCCTGCAGCAGGATCTGTACTGCGTTCTTATACACAGACATATAGGTCGAGTACATCTGCTGCAGCCTGTAAGTCTGTTCCGCACAATCCTTGTTCTGAAAGAATTTCTCCGGCAGATGAAAAGTCCGCTCATAGATCGCCGCCTGCAGGGTATAGCGCACGGTACTCTCCAACCGATAGTTCAGTAAGTTCCCCGTGATGGAGAAGCATAGACTGGCAGCCATGCAGGACAGAAGCACTACTCCCAGACCAATCATCTGCGCTACATCGCCCTGCGGAATGATGCTGTCGAATATCATTTGGCTCATCGCCGCAGTCTGCATTCCGATCAGCGTGGAGAGCGCCGTACACAAGAGCAGATACGCCAGATCACGAACAGAAAAGGTTCGCACTGCAAGCTCCGTAATCTCCTTAAAACCAATCTGCCCCGCCGGAAAGGCGCGGTAGAAAAACACCGCCTCCGGCTCCAGCATCTCCATATCCCTTCGATTCAGTCGGATCGCGCGGTGTGTCACCGGATCCAGCAGTCTGCTCCTCCCATAACCTGGGATGCAAACCATGTAGTCACTGCTGCCTTTTCGCCTGCATAAAAAAGGATCGTCCGCCTTCCGTTCCCAATTCTTCTCCAGCATCACCCTCCGGCAGATAAAATCCGAATTCTGTGCCAGATCTTCCAGCGTCATATCTGTACCGCAGGCGGCACACGCTCTTTCGTATGTAATGATTCGTATTCGCAGCAGAGAACATAGACAGGTCGCAGCATCATAGGTTCCATTTCCAGACGGCTCTATACTATGTATTCTGCGCTCCCTTTTTTTCTGAAAGGTAGACAGCATAATATTCCAGCTGCGAGATTCGCCTGCGTCCGTTACTCCGGCTCCCTTTTCCTCTTCTCTCATATTTTCTTCCGCTCTATCCTCTCAGACCATCTTTCCATTGCGGAACACCCTCAGAGCCCATTCGTAAATGGATTCTCGAAGATTTCCGATGGTACCTTCGTCCATTCAGAGGGCTGTGCTCCGCCAAATTCAGTCAGCCAGAAGCTCTGTATAGGAACTGTCCGATGTATACAATTCCTCGTGGGTCCCCTGCTGCACAAAGCGTCCCCGATCCATCACCAGAATCGAATCGCAGCTGCGAATTGTGGACAGCCGATGTGCTACCACAATGCAGGTACATCTCAGTTTTCTCAAATGTTCCAGAATTCCAGCCTCTGTCACAGAGTCCATTGCGCTCGTGGCCTCATCCAGCAGGAGCACTGCCGGCTTACGAAGGAGTGCTCTGGCAATCTCCAGCTTCTGCCGCTGTCCGCCGGACAGATTCTTACCGCCCTCCTCCAGATAATGGTCCAAACCGTCCGGAAAGGTTGTCAACAGGTCACCTGCATTAACGCATTGCAGTGCTTTCTGAATCTCCTCGTCGGATGCCTTCCGGTTCCAGAGTGTCAGATTATCCCGCAGGGATCCGGAGAAGAAAAAGCTATTCTGCCCCACCACTGCAACATTGCGGTTCAGCACCTCTGCCGGAAGTGTCTGCAGCGGATACCCGTCATACAGAATTTCTCCTTTGTCAGGATATAAGAGCCCTGACAGTAACCGGATGAGCGTACTCTTTCCACAGCCAGACACCCCGGTGATCCCCACCAGATATCCCGGCGCAACCTTCAGGTTCAGTTCCTGCAGAATCGGCGGAAGACCTTCCCGATAAGAAAAAGTCACATTCCGGCACTCTACCAGGCCCGAGAATCGCTCCGGCAATGCCTTGCCGTCTGTTCCACTCCCGGACTTCTCCGCAAAGCGAATATCCTCCGCAGATGATTCAATATCCTCAATGCTGGTCATGTTCGCCTTCATCATCTGGAGGCTCTGCGAAAAGCCCAGCAGCTCATTCACCGGCTGCGTAAATCCTGTCAACAGCTGTACAAAGGCAATCAGCATACCGGCTGTAAGCTTACTCTGGATCACCAGATTGACTCCGACCATCATGACAGCGATTTCGAACATTCCGGACAGAGCGGATGGAAATGCATTCAGCACCTGCTGTGCCTTTCCCATGCGCTGTTCACTTTCTGTCGTTCCTGCAAATGCTCCCAGGATATCTCTTGCGTAATCATCCTCCGCTCCGCTCGCCTTGATCGTGCTGAACACTGACAAACCGGCACACATCATTCCCGACAGACGGTTCTGATCCTGCCGCTGCTTCAATGCCAGCTCTCTTAGCGGACGCATTGTCAGAATCGTCAGCAAGATATTCACCGCCACGCCCACAAAACCGACTGTTGCCAGTACCGGGCTGTAAATCAGCATCAGAATCAGATAGAACAGTGCCTCTACCACATTCAGAACAGCCTCAATGAAACCGTTTACCAGCAATTTGTTGACGTCGTTGTTATTCTCCAGCCGCTGTGACAGTTCTCCCGGATATCTCTGGTCAAAAAAAGGGATCGGCAGACGGAACAATCGCTGCAGCAGCTCATAGCTTGTCAGCATATAGAGCTTCAGGCGAAGTCTCGCCAGGACGCTGGCCCGGATCCAGTTGAAGATCAGCCGGTAGCAATACCCCCCTGCCAGGCACACGAGCAGCAAGACCAGCTCATTTCCCTTCCCGTTCATGACAACATCGTCCACATAGACCGATGTCAGAATCGGAATCACGGTTCCCGGAAAGACCAGCAGGACTCCCGTCAATACCAGATATACCAGCGCCGGCAGCTGCCCCGTCAGTCTCTCCCGGATCAGCTCTGTCAGCTTGGACGGCTGTTCCCTTCTCTGAAACCGTTCCGTCTTCTCAAACCACAGAACGATCCCGGTAAAATTCTCCTCCATGTCCTCCAACGTCGTTCTGCGATGCCCTACCGCAGGATCATTCAGATAGACATGGTTTCCGCATATTCCTTCCAGCACTACGAAATGATTAAATCCCCAGTGCAGAATACACGGAACCGGAAAGTCCTTCATCTCCGCCATGCTCTTGGAATATCCGTGCCCCTTCAGGCCGTAATGCTCCGCCGCCAGCACCATCGCTGCAGCGTTGCTGCCATCCCTGGAAACGCCGCAATGATAGCGCAGTTCCTCCATTGGAACGTCACAATGGTAATACCGCAGAATCATAGCCAGACAGGCCGCTCCGCACTCCGCTGCCTCCACCTGGAAAACCTCCGGAGTATATACCCGTCGTCTCCGCATTCTATTGTCTTCCATGTCCTTGTGTTTCACCTATTCCTCCCCAAAGAGCTCCTGCAAATCAGGGATTGCCCATACGATTGGCCTCATGCGGAGCAATGTGATCGACATACTCATATAAGTTCCGTCATGAAGCGTAACACTTTCGCCCCGTTGATTGCTCCAGTAATAGCCATCCGGCGATTGTGCATCCTCCTGCAGCTTGCAGATGACTCCCACCAGCGGGCCGCTTTGTGAATAGGCGCTGATCAGTGATTCGTCTCCCAAAAGCTCCTTCATCTCCTCTGCTGTGGCAATATAGCTGTCCACATAGACGATCGTTCCCTTCAGGTGACCGTATTCCTGCTGGTTATATCCACTTGCGTAGATGGTAACCTCCATGCCCTCCTCAATTCGTTTTCCGCTGGAGATGGGCAGAAAGGCGACAATCTCCCCCTGCTCCGAGGCGCCTGGATGATACACGCCTGTTGCACTGACAGACTCTGTCAGCCATCCGGTACAGGACCAAATCAGAATGGCCGCAGCAACAATCACACCACCCAGCAGAATCAGCCACAGCGGCGGCGATGTCACGACAATCATTTTGTCCATACGTTTGCTGACGGAATCACCTTTATTCTCAATTCGATAGATATCACTCATGCTAAATCACTCTCCGGAATTTGCTAAAACCACCCTGCCTGCCCGCGCAGACACCACCACAAATAGGGACTCAGCTGCTGTCCGGGATTTTTACAGCAACAGCTGTATTTGCTTATGATACTGTACCACACACATGCAGGAAATATGCAATCGCCATTCGGTTACAATGCGGTTACGGCTTTCATAGTAGGATGCAGTCAGAGCTGTTTCCAGAGACAGAAGGAGGAACCGTCCGTTTTATAGATACCGTCAGCATTGCAGCATGCGATTACTGCATTGCCATACGGGCAATTGTGTTGTGACGATACACGGTTGTGTGGTGTAGAATAAAGGCAAAAACCGATCTGTTCAGCACCCACCTGTCAATTTCAATCGCAAATCCGTCCGCGGGGCGCCCGATTCACGTTGAAATCGACAGGTGCTAAACCGATATACAGAAAGGAGCATCCTTATGGAGTGGACTCAACAGGAATTAGAAGAATTGTATCAAGAGGTAAATAAAAGAGCTGCCGCCGATCCGGCTTTTCTGAAGGAATTCCAGGCGGATCCCGCGGCTGCATTGGAGAAGATTGCAGGGCGTCCCCTTCCGGAGGGCTTCCGTTTGAAGGCAATCGAGGCCGATGCCTCCTATAATGCCTATTATTATGTGCCGGAATTTACTGCCGGAGAACTTAATATCAATCAGCTGCAGGCAGTTTATGGCGGAGCCGGAGGAGACCAAAGCGCACCTTCCTCTTCTAGTGGAGCGAATGATCCGCAGTCAATGATTTCCTTTTTCCTGATCATCTCCGCCTGTGCTGCTGCTGTCTCCATCGGCCCTTGCAGCCCAGATGCCTGCGGGGCTGCTGCCGGAGGCGCAACCGCCTGCGGCGGCCGAGCCTGCGGGGCCAACGCCGCAGCCGCAAGCGCAGGCTGTGCCGGTTATGCCTGCGGTGGTGACGCCTGTGCTGCCAATACCGGGTGTGTCGCAAATGCAGAGGGCGCCAGCGCTTGTGCTGCAGAAATCGGGTGCGTTGCGAATGCTACAGGAGTGAGTGCATGTGCTGCTAATGTCGGCTGCCTCGCTGCAGCCTGCGGGGCTGATGCCTGTTCCCTGAACACCGGATGTGCCGGTGAAGCTTGCGGAGCTGCCGCCTGCGCTACGAACGCTATCAGTGTTGGAAGTGCCTGCGGGGCTGATATTTGCGGTGCACACGCAACGACCGTTGCCGGCGCATGCCTCGCCGATGGCTGCGGGGCTTACGCGATGTGTGCCTATGATACATGTGCAGCCAATGCCTTCGGAGCTTCCGCTTGGTGCCATGCTGCAGCCTGCGCCGCCAATGCCTGCGGGGCATATGCATTGTGTACCGCTGACGCGTGCGCTGCCAATGCCTGCGGGGCCGCTTGTGAAGAACTGGCTGAGTCCATCTATCCCTCCGGCATCGGATCCTCCGGAACAGGCTCTGCTTCAGCATCTGCTTCGGCCTCTGCTCCCGCGCCTTCTGCCTGCGCAATGAATATGTGATCATTCGAACCCGTTCAGACAAAAAGGTATCTGTTTTAGCACCCGCCTGCAGTTTCAATCATAAATTTGTCCGCAAGCTGCCAATTCACATTGAAATCGCCAGGTGCTAAGCAGATACACAGAAAGGAGCATCCTTATGGAATGGACTCAGCAGGAATTAGAAGAATTGTATCAAGAGGTAAATAAAAGAGCTGCTTCCGATCCGGCCTTTCTGAAGGAATTCCGTACGGATCCCGCGGCTGCATTGGAGAAAATTGCAGGGCGTCCCCTTCCGGAGGGCTTCCGTTTGAAGGCAATCGAGGCCGATGCCTCCTATAATGCCTATTATTATGTGCCGGAATTTACTGCCGGAGAACTTAATATCAATCAGCTGCAGGCAGTTTATGGCGGAGCCGGAGGAGACCAAAGCGCACCTTCCTCTTCTTGCGGAGCGGATGATCCGCAGTCAATGATTTCCTTTTTTCTGATCATCTCCGCCTGTGCAGCTGCCATTTCCGCCGGTCCCTGCGGGGCTGATGCCTGCGGGGCTGCTGCCGGAGGCGTAACCGCCTGCGGCGGGCACGCCTGCGGTGCCGCTGCGGTTGCCGCAAGCGCAGGCTGTTCCGGTGCCGTCTGCGGTGCCAACGCCTGTGCCGGTCACAACGGCTGTATCGGAAATGCAGAGGGTTTCAGCGCCTGTGCTGCAGAATATGGCTGCCTCGGCAATGCTACAGGAGTGAGTGCATGTTCCGCTAACGTCGGTTGTAGCATGAACTTCTGCGCCGCAGATGCCTGTTCGTTGCACGGCGTGTGTGATGGCGAAGCCTGCGGAGCCGCCGGCTGCGCCGCAAATGGTGCCTGTATCGGTAATGCTTGCGTTGCTGATGTATGCGCTGCCTATGTGATGACACTTGGCGGCGCATGTGCTGCCAATGCTTGCGGAGCATATGCAATATGCGACCATGATGCATGTGCTGCCAATGCCTTCGGAGCTTCCGCTTTGTGCACAGCCGCAGCCTGCGCCGCCAATGCCTGCGGGGCCTATGCATTGTGTACCGCTGACGCGTGCGCTGCCCATGCCTGCGGGGCCGCTTGCGAAGAGCTGGCCGACTCCATCCCCTCCTACGGCAGCGAATCTTCTGGAATGGGATCTGCCTCTGCTCCTGCGCCTTCCGCATGCGCAATGGATATGTGATGACATCATTGAATTTCTGATTTTCTTTTGATATAGTACAGATTAGCCTGCCTGTGGCAGGGCTCGGGCAGCAGCCCGGGTGTATCGTGTTGATGTTTGGGTCTCACGCAATGAATCCTGCGAACCGTGTCAGATCGGGAACGAAGCAGCACTAAGCAGATCCTTTCATGTGCCGTGAGGAAACCTGGCGGAGCGATACATCCGGTACCGGGCCCGGGTCTTGCCACAGGCAGGCTTTTTATGTAT
>CAYLUU010000036.1:0-4295 GCA_964386925.1 uncultured Sarcina sp.
CCGTCTCGAGAACGAGGTAATTGTCATTCTTGACCGATCTGGTCAAGTCGCCGCCAAACGCAATTTCCATGCCCGTCAGCTGATCCTGTGACGGATGATAAATATCCGTTCCCACCACTGTCATGGCCTTCGCATCCTCGTAGACGTCCACCTCGCCGTTCAGGCCATAGGAATAGCCAATCCAGTTGAAATCGGTATTGTGCGTGATGAACTGATCCTCACGAAGGTACGGCTCGACGATTTTCCGCTGCCACATCAGGAAATCTGCTGCGAGTTTTCTCTGAAACCGTGAAAATTCCGCGCCAAGGCTGCCATTGATCGTTCCGCGCACATCCGGGAAATCCTCCCAGGCATTGATGCGGTTGCTCCAATAGTCAAGTCCGTAGGCCTGATTCAGTGCCTCCAGATCATCATGGAATTTCTCTCTCTCGTATTTGACAAAGGCGCGCTGCACATTCGGACCTGCTGTATCATAGGCCTTCGTCTCGTTATCCAGCTGCACACCGATGACATTGTCATAATGGGCGCAGGTCTCCATCATTTTGCGAATGACGCGCTCTGCATAGTACAAATAGACCGGATGCGTGATGTCCATGATCTGTCTGGCGCCATAGATGCCGTGTCCCCGATGCGTGGTTGCCAGCACATCCGGATAGGACTTCTCCATCCAGGTGGGAATGGCATACGTCGGCGTGCCGATGATGACACTGATCCCAGCCTTTCCCATGGCCTCAATCACCCGCGTCACATGGTGAAAATCGAACACGCCCTCCTGCGGCTCGCAAGTGGACCAGGTGCTCTCCCCGATTCGAACCACGTTCATTCCCGCCGCCTTCAGCATCGCAATGTCCTGATCCAGGCGATCATACGGCATATATTCATCATAGTAAGCTGCTCCGTAGAGCAAATGCTGCTGCTTCATGGTAACTCTCCCTTAAATTCTAAATGGTATCTGTTCAGCACCTAGCGATTTCATCTCGATTTTCATACTTGAAGATGCCCACCGCATCTTCTTCCATCCCGGAGTGTCTTCTACAGAAAATCATAATGTGGCTGAAACCATTCCAGTGAAATGTTCTCTCCTTAATGTACCACAGAATGCTGCCTTCAAAATTAATTTAACACACAAAAAAGACGTCAGGCACCTGCTATTCGCAGGTGCCTGACGCAAAGGGAGGGAGATATCTATATTTCGGAAACTCTTTTTGTTTCCGACGATGTAATCAGTTAAACATGGTGTGCAGCGGTCTGTTGTTTTGTTATGTGCGTATCTTAACAGCGACGGCGTAACCGAAGCGTAACCAATCAAAAGGACTTGATGTCGCATTAAAAACGACAGGCACCTTTGAAACAGGTGCCTGTCGTAAAAAAAGGGACTTGATGCGACATAATATCGCATCGAGCCCCTTCCCAAGGACAACAATTCAGTTTATCTCAGAAGAACCACGGATCCTCTTCCACAATCTCGATTTCCAGGTAGTCGAATGGCAGCTCCTCTACAAAGCTGTCCTGTGTGAAGCGGCATTTCGCCCTTTTCTGAAATTCGCGGACATTCTGATCCAGCCAGATCGGCTCCGGCAGGTCGAACTCACTGCAGACACTGGTCAGCGCATGGAAGACCTTATGGGTTCTGGTATCCTCTCCGGCATCTTCAATTGTTGTCTGCCGGATCAGATGGCCGGACTTCCATTCTTTTGCCCACAGTCGGAACATAAATTACCCTTGTCGATTTCAATATACAACCAGCATTCGCAGACGAAGTCCTGCTCCAATACACCATGCACGAATCAGAACCTTCTATCAATCCTCATATCCATTCGGGTTCTGACTCTGCCATCTCCAGGAATCCTCGCACATCTCGCGGATTCCGTACTCGGCCTCCCAGCCAAGCTCCTCTTTAGCCTTTGCCGCAGAGCAGTAGCAGGTTGCAATATCACCGGCGCGCCGAGGATCAATGACATACGGAATCTTCTTGCCCGTAGCCTCTTCGAAATTCTTCACGATATCCAGCACGCTGTAGCCAACACCTGTTCCCAGGTTGTAGATGTTGCAGCCGGAGCCGGGTGCCAGCTTCTTCAATGCACAAACATGGCCCTTTGCCAGATCTACGACATGAATGTAATCGCGAACGCCGGTTCCGTCCGGAGTGTCATAGTCATTTCCGAACACATGAAGCTTCTCCAGCTTGCCCACGGCAACCTGTGTGATATAAGGCATCAGATTGTTCGGGATACCATTCGGGTTCTCGCCCATTGTGCCGGACTTGTGCGCGCCGATGGGATTGAAATAACGCAGCAGGATCACATTCCATTCCGGATCTGCATGCTGAATATCCGTCAGCACCTGCTCCAGCATGGACTTCGTCCAGCCATAGGGATTCGTGCACTGTCCTTTCGGGCACTCTTCCGTAATCGGAACAAAGGCAGGATCGCCGTACACCGTTGCAGAGGAAGAGAAAATAATGTTCTTGCACCCATGCTGGCGCATCACATCCACCAGTGTCAGAGTTCCGGTAATGTTGTTGTCGTAATACTCCCACGGCTTCTTCACGGACTCGCCGACTGCCTTCAGTCCGGCAAAATGAATCACCGCTTCCGGCTTCTCCGCATCGAATACCTTGTTCAGTCCTTCGCGGTCACGAATGTCTACCTGATAGAAGGGAACCTTCTTGCCGGTAATGGCTTCGATCCGTCCCAGAACCTTCTCGCTCGCGTTGTAGAGATTGTCCAGAATGATCGGCTCATGTCCTGCATTCTGCAGCTCCACGACTGTATGACTTCCGATAAAACCTGCACCGCCTGTAACCAGAATCTTCATCTTACGACCTCCTAGCCAACTTATCACTTTCCTGCATTCTGCCGGTTCGCTGCGCGGCTGCGCTCCTTGCGCGCCTCCTGCTCTGCACGAACTCTTGCTGCCTCATCGAATTCCTTCTGCTGCTGCAGGATCAGCTCCTTGTCATCAAAGTAGTTGATTTTCATGGCATCCTTTACCTCATGCAGGGTATTGGCTGCCTTCTCCTCTGCCTTCTCTGTGCCCTTGCGCAGAACCTCATAGATATAGTCGATGTTCTTCTCATACTCATGGCGGCGGGTACGGATCGGCTCCAGCGTCGTCTGCAGCACATTGTTCAGGAACTTCTTCACCTTCACATCACCGAGGCCGCCGCGGCGATAATGGTCCTTCAGCTCATCAAGGTTCGCATATTCCGGAAGGAATTCCTCGAAATGCTCCTTTTTAGCAAAGGCATCCAGATAAGTGAAAACAGTATTCCCTTCGATCTTGCCGGGATCCTCGATCCGCAGATGATCCGGATCCGTGAACATACTCATAACCTTCTTCTTGATATCCTCCGGCTCCTCGGACAGATAGATGCAGTTCCCCAGAGACTTGCTCATCTTCTCCTTGCCGTCCGTTCCCGGCAGACGCATGGACGCCTGATTCTCCGGAAGGAGGATCTCCGGCTCCACCAGTACATCGCAATTGTAGGTGTGGTTGAAGCTGCGAACGATCTCTCTGGTCTGCTCGATCATCGGCTCCTGGTCCTCGCCGGCCGGAACCGTATTCGCCTTGAAGGCCGTGATATCTGCTGCCTGCGAAATCGGATAGGTGAAGAATCCAACCGGAATGCTGCTGCCGAAGCCGCGCATTCCCAGCTCAGCCTTAACCGTAGGATTGCGCTGGAGTCTTGCCACCGTCACCAGATTTGCATAGTAGAAGGTCAGCTCTGTCAGCTCCGGAATGGCTGACTGGATGAGGATCGTTGTTTTCTCCGGATCAATGCCGGCAGACAGATAATCCAGTGCCACGTTAATGATATTCTGGCGAACCTTCTCCGGGTTATCCGCATTGTCCGTCAATGCCTGCGCATCTGCGATCATGATATTGATTTCGTCAAAGTCCCCGCGATTCTGCAGCTCCACTCTGCGCCGCAGAGAACCCACGTAATGTCCGATATGAAGGCGTCCCGTCGGACGGTCGCCGGTCAGAATAATCTTGCTCATACAGTTTTCATCCTATCTTCTCACACAGTAATTGTTTAGGGAAACGCTTTAATCAGCGTTTCCCGCGCCGGATTTGCGCTGCGAAGCAGCATTTTCCCTTGCAAATCCTTAGCATCCAGAGCCGCTTAGCCAGACGCCGGACAGTGCCTATTATACAACACGAAGCGGTGTTCGTTACAGTCGATTCACCGCACAGGCGACAGGGTGGCGGCTCCTCACACAATCCTTCCATCCAGGTCCACGAAGGTCCACCCCTTCCAGTAATCCCGCATCTCCTCCGGATCCGGAATC
>CAYLUU010000036.1:4395-22344 GCA_964386925.1 uncultured Sarcina sp.
GTCCACGAAGGTCCACCCCTTCCAGTAATCCCGCATCTCCTCCGGATCCGGAATCTGATTGTTGCGGTGCCGCAGCGGCCGGATCAATATCTTCGGCTCCCTCGGATTCAATCGTCCGCCCCAGAAAGAGAAGGTGGAATTGGCTGCAATCACGCCGTTGCAATGCGTCATCAGCTGCATATCCAGAAGATTATCCTCCTCTTCGTTCCAGTCGCACACGGTCACCGGCTCGCCATAGGTTCCGAAATGGCACGCCTTCGCATATTCCGGATCGTCGGAGAAGATATAAAAGTGAATGCGCCGGCCGCTGCCCATGGCCGCCACTGCGCGCTCTACGAAGTCAATCGCCTCTTCGTAATACTCCTCTGTGCAGATCCCCCCCAGGAGCGGCGCGTTCGCATCATCCAGATAATCGCCCCTACGCAGATGCACCGCACAGGAGAAGGTATAGGCATCCTCCATCTCCTGAATCACCGCCTGATTGCGGTAATTCACCTCCGGGATCACACTCTGCGGGAATACGAACACGCCCCGCAGCTCATTCAGGATATCCTCGTAATATTTGGTACAGGCAAAATACCCATCCAGATACGCATCCTCCAGATCAAAGATCTCCGGATGGAACATTTTGCTCTCCGTAAAACGCCTGCCGGCTGCCTTTCCGCCCAGATGAAGCTTCCTCGCCGCCTTTCCCCAGACCGAATCACTGCCCACCAGCTCCGCCTTCTCCTCTGGCGTACACACCTCATACGGCAGATTCCGAAACCGCAGCAGCTCACATTCACGCGGTGCCAGCATGTTCTGCTGCCGATCCGCATCAAACCAGGAAAGGTCCAGCTTCACGTCCTTCCCGAGACTGCGCAGCTTGCAATATAACGCGTACTGCTGCATCTGATTGCCCAGTCCGCCCTTGATTTCTACTATGATCATATTTTAACCTTCTTACTATACGCCGCCAGGAACGCCAGCACTGCTCCCTGTCCCCACGGGTTGTTCCCGTACTGCTGCCGGTACTGAGCAAAATCAATGCACTCTGCCGATGACTGCTGTACTCTGCCGTTCTCATCCACATATCCCAGCAGTGCCTTCGCCGCAGCTGCATAGATATCCTCAATGTCCTCAGCAGGAACACCCTCGGCATCCCATGCATTCTTCTGCGCCGTTCCGTTCGGAAGAGTCCCCTGACCTGATACGTTCCCTGCGGCAGAAAGGTTCTGGTCAGCTCCCTTTCTCAGCAGATCCCCCGTCAACAAAGAGTAGTAAATCATCCCGCTCGCCGACGTATCCAGCGGTCCCTTTCGGCAGTCCAGCTGCCAGGAGAACAGGCCATCCTCCCTGCGCCTTGTCAGAATCGCCGGGACTATCGAATCCCGCATTCTGACAATTTTATCATTCAGATTCTGCCCTGCATTCTCATGAGCTGCAGTTTTCTGGCTATCCTTCTCTTGTGAACAATCCGGTCTAACCTTACTCACAGGTATCGATTCTGTCGACTTCTCCGCCTCAGCATAGCTGCGATTCCACGCGGCGATTCCCATCATCAGCCAGCCGGCCGCACGGCCCCAGCCGATGATACCGTAGCAAGCTCCGCTCTCCGCATCATAGCCGTGATACGGAAGGCCGGATGCCTCATCCATTCCGCAAAGGGCGAAATTGGAAAGCTCCAGATTCGCCTGTTCCGCCAGCTTCTTCGCCTCGTTTCGCGGTTCTTCCGGCTGCGCCGCCTGCGCACTCGTTCCCGTACCGAAAGCATTCGCATATTCTGCGCAGAACATCGACACCTGCCCCGCACCGTCTGCATAAATCCAGCGATTGCTGCTCCGCTGACCGTACACAACAGATCCTAATGTATCCCGGCGGCACGACTCCAGATACTGCGCGATCTTCTCTGCACCCTTCCGATATGGTTCCTTCCCCGTTCTGCGGTATAAACGGATCAAGACCGAACCGGTCAATGCGTCATCTGGGTTCTTTACCGGCATTCCCTGCCGGATCCATTCACCCAAATACTCCTCGACCACCTGCAGATGATCCGCCTCCAGAAGTCCCAGCAGCAACAGTCCCGCTGGCCAGAAAATCAGATCTCCCGCATATCCCGGCCGGCCGAGAGCTTTTTTTACCTTCGCTTTCAGCCGCTCTTTCATTTCAGGATGTGCCATTGCCCGCAGCTGCCGCTCTGCCTCCACGGCCATGCGCTCCACACAGGCTCTTAGCTCTGCACAATCCACCTGCTGCCCGCTTACTGTGCTGTTCCGTTTTTGTTTCATATTAGATTCCACAGAACTGCTCTTTTCTTCCCTGCAATGATTCGGAACATATTTATGAATTGCTCCGAATTTTCTATACATCAATCATTCCTGCGTCCCAGCTTCCGCAGTACCAGCCGCTTTAAATACCGAAACTCCTCCGAGCGCCCGAACAGCAGATAGAATACGCCGTTGAATACCACCGTAATCACCACTGCCATCAGCAGGAACTTCATAATACTGACCTCCGCCAGCAGGTAATGCCCCGCCAGGCCAAGGCCTGCTGCCAGAATGCCCACCGTCCCTGCATAGCGCAGTGTCTCAGCGAAATAATCCAGGCAGGACCGGTCGAAGCAGACACGGTAGATGATGATCGGCTTCGTCACGTTCGCGATGAGTCCCGACACCACCGTACCTACATAGATGCCGGCAAGACCGATCTCCTGCACCAGCCAGATCGACAGGACCAGGTTCACGCCGCCCTGGATGAGGGCGAGATATTTGTCCTGCTCGAAGACACCGGCCGCCGTCTTGTAATTCGACAGCACAATGCGGTCTCCCTTAAAGTACAAATCCACGAGGATCAGCGTCACCGCAGCCGACGGCAGCACCCAGGAATCCCCGAGCCACAGCCGGATAAGCGGCGTCAGCAGGACAAAAAATCCCGTCACAGCAAATCCGTACACCCAGCTGGCAAAAAAGCGATACACCCGGAACAGCTCATACTGTTTCTGTCTCGTCTCCGTCGCAATCAGATTGCCAAAGCCCGAGATCACCGAGTTGAAAATGATGTTCACGAAGTTCGTAACCGCATTGATGACCAGATTATAGTTGTCCACCATGCCCGACATTGCCACGGCAATGAAGGAGGAAATGATCAGGGAATCGGTCTGAAGTCTTGCGACATCTCCTACCTTGTGGAGCACCAGTGCCTTGGTTTTCCTCCACACCTCGCCGGATTCCTCCGGTGTCAGCGGCTTAACGTCACGATCCCGCAGATACGGGTACAGCCGGTTCAGGTACCAGGAAACGAAGATCTTCTGCGCCAATTGCACGAACATATCCGTCAGCAGGTACAGGAGGAAATTCTGCGTGAGCAGGATCACCACGATCTGCATCAGCGACACTGCGATTTTCGTCAGCGTATTGATGTTCGTCTGAATGTAATTACGCTGCTCTGCATTGCAGAGGCTGTATTTGTAGGAGACAAAATACGTACTGACCGTATTGAACAGGAAGATCAGGTAATAGACCGTCATCTGCCGGACCGTGATTGTCCCCGGATCCTTAATGAGGAAGCGAAGGAATGGTGCGATGGAGAGGCCGATTCCCGCCACCACCAAGGCGATGACCGTGTAAGCCTTCCGGTACATCTGCATGTAGGACTTGATCTTCTCCGTATCGTGATCCGCCACAGGGCGATACAGAGCAAAATTAAGTGCTGTTCCGATACCCAGTTCTGCCATGGACAGGATCGACAGAATATTCGTGTACAGCGAGTTCACGCCCAGCAGCTGCTCCGAGAGGTGCTGAATGAAAATGGTCCGCAGAACAAAGGACATCAGCGCGGTTGCTGCCTGTCCCACATAGCCAAATGCAATATTCCGTTCTGCCAGTCGGACCCGTCCCGGTCCCTTTCGTGAATCACTCATATTTTGAAAACTCCTATCCTGTTCTCGCCGCTATATCTCTATGTCCCCCCTGATTCTCCACCGCTTCGTTCTCGCTGTATTCCTCGCTGCCATAGCTGCTATCCGTGGTTCCTCTAAGGAAACGCTTTCATCTCAGCGCTTTCCTAGTACAGCGTTTGCAAAATAACTAGACAGATAACGCAGAATGATTTTCGGAGAGTGCGCGTCAAAAAACGTAGGCGTAGCGGGCTACGCTGAGGATTTTTGATGCGTGCTATCCGGAAATCAGGCAAGTTAGTATGGCTAGTTATTTAAAAATCGCTGTACTAGGGTTACCGCAGCTCCTGCAGCACCTGATGCAGCTCCTCTGCATTCCGCGTCGTCTCTGCCCGCAGCCGGATGGCGCTCTCTGCCAGCTGATACCGAATCTCATCCTCCTGCGACAGCAGCCAGTGCCAGGCATCCAAGAGCTGCTGCGGGTTCGTCAGGGACTGGACGGGCAGCACGTAATTTTGCTCTGTACCGAACAGATCGCGGGCAATGCCGCGGGCCTTGACGGAATACCCGACCACCAGCGTCGGGATGATGGTGGAATAGGCCGCAATCGTCGCATGCGTCCTGGCGCCGATGAAAAAGCGGCAGTTCGCAATGATGCCCTTTAGCTGCTCCGCCGGCATATCCTCGATCAGCTGCACCCGTCCGCTCTCCCGGAACATCTCATGGAGCTTTCGAAGCGGCGTCCGGTCGTTGCTGCGATTCCAGATCACATGCGGGATCAGTGCCACCTTCATATTCGTCGTATCCAGAATTTCCCGGATCAGGGCAGCATACCCTGCCAGGGGAGCTGCGGGATCCGCCGCATAATCCTCCACCATCGGACTTAGGTTGATGCCCACCGTATTGCCGGATTCAAAGCCCTCCGGCAGGCTGCTTTCGTCCGTCGGAAGAGAAAATGCCGGATCCGGGCACAGAACCACCCGGTCCGCCGCCTCCGCTCCGTAAGCCTTCTGCATCGCCGCCTGAATGGCCTCGTAAGAGATGCTCTCTCTTGCGATGATCCGGCGATAGCGATGAAGATCCTCGAGAAGAGCCGGATCACCGTTCTGCAAAAGCTCCGGCTCCACCGAGCAGCCGAGCAGAACGGTCGGTGTCCCCTGATGCTCGAACATGGCATTCGCCAGCATCAGATCCTTTACCATACTGGGATAGCAGTAGTTGTCTCCGCCGATCGACACGGCCAGCTCCGGCTTCCCCTCGCCCGTCAGTGCCTTGTAGCGATACCGCAGGAACGATTCCTGGTCCCCCGTCACCTTCCGATAGGCGTAATAGAGCACATGCGCCGCCTTATGATCTGCGATGTGCTGCTCTTCTGTAATTTTCGTTCTGGCCTTTACCTCTGCCGGAAGGTACCGCTCGTCCTCTTCTGCAGAGTTCGTCATCAGTGTAAAGGAATCCACCGGCATCATCCGTACCAGGGAATCCACAATTGCCTCGCAGCCATGGTTTCCGCTGCCGGCATGCATATACAATGCGATGTTGCTCATGTAGTTCTTCCTTCTATAACGTCTGCGGTATCTGATAAATCATCCGGAACACTCCCGGCATGTAACTTAGCAGAAATGATTTTATCCGATAATCCGTTGGAATCCCAGAGGCAGATCCGCTTTTCCTGTGATGCGCCAGTGCCTTCCGGCATTGCTCGAATTGCTCCCCGTAGGAATCCCTCTCATTCTTCGGCAGTTTGGCAATCTTCGATGCCGTCAGCACATCCGATACAACCTGAAGGCTCCGAAGGCGTCCCATTGCTGCCTGGTCCTCCAGAAGCTCCGGCAGATTCTCCTGCAGAATATTCTCTGCCTCCTCCCAGCACCGGATCTGATCCATAAAGGACGGCGTAAACGGGCGTTCCATCGCGCCCTGCGGATTTACCGTGTACAGATACCCCTTCTCCGGCACAGAGGCATAGGTCGTCTCTCTTTCTATCAGAGACAGAACGAACAGCATATCCTCGCCGATGGTCAGTCCCTTCCGGAAACGATGCTCTCCGATCACGGACCTTGTGAAAAGCTTGCTCCACACCCGGGTATCCCGCTGCAGGATGCCGTCCCGTACGATCCCGGTTCCGCAGAGGAGATTCACATTCTCATGCTCTTCCAGACTCTCCTCGTCTGCATTGGCCGCCGCGCATCGCTCCGTTCCGGAACCTCTCTTACTGATTTCCGTTCTCTGCTCCTTGGGTTGTCCCGTCATGCCTGACGCACACTTCTCCAGGTCCTGCCTTGTCACCAGCTCCGCTGCCGGAATTGATTGGAAACTGCAGCCGCAGATTTCTGCTCCTGTTCTCTCATGCAGCGCATAGAGGCATTCCAGCATCTTTGCATCCATCGCATCATCCGCATCCAGAAAGGTAATATAGCTCCCCTCTGCCAGTTCAAGTCCGCGATTCCTCGCCTCCGATACGCCCTCATCCTCCATACAAATGACCTTCACATGGATCGGCTTTAAGACGTTTTCCCCGAGTGAGTTCCTCCCGATACGTTCTATCTTATTCGAGTTATATTGCCGGCACAGATCTCCGCTTTCATCCGTAGAGCCATCGTCCACCAGGATCAGCTCGATCGAAAGCCTCTTCCGAATCGTCTGCTGCAGGACGCTCTGCACGGCACGGTCCAGTGTTGCCGCCGCATTATGTACCGGTATGATCACGCTGATCTTCTCATCTTGCATTCCTGTCATTCCTTCCGTGCTTTCGCAGCAATTCCGTTTTTAACTCTTATCCTTTGTCTGGCACAATTTCAATGCCTCTGCTGCAGCAGGAAAATTCTCCGCACCAGCCGAATTCTCACATTCGACGGATGTGCCATCACAAGCGCCAACAGCTGGTTTGCCTTTTCCTGCATTCGGATGCCGCTTCGCTTCAAGAGCTCCGAGGCCTGTTCCTCTGCGCACAGTCTCCTGACCTGCCGAACTACCTCCGCTCCCGGCGCATCGGTCCGGCGAAGCTCATTTTTTAACACATAGCAAAGCTGAATCAATCTCTCACGCTCCACCTGCATGGCACCGTTCGGATAAGCCTTTTCTGCCATGACCTGGTGCAGCGTCCTGCAGAGCAGGTGCAGGTTCTCCTGCATTCCGCCATCATATCCATGTGCCATCGAGCTCGCAACGAAGCGGTAATGATAGTCATAATTGTCCTGCAGTACCACCACGCGGTCAGCGTCCAGGAGAACCGGAACCGTGATGTTGAGATCCTCTCCCATCCGAATCTGCGGATTGCAGAAATGCAGATTGTCCAGCAACAGCTCCCTTGCAATCAGCTTCATACACCGGGACAGGATCAAAGGCCGGTTCTCATTGCCGAGCAGCCGATCCTTCAGCTCTTTCTGCAGCCGTTCTCCCTCATAGACGCCCGGCGCAGCTGCGCAGCTCTTCGGTTCCTTCGTATGGTTCCATTCCCGCTCGATCACATAACCGCCGCAGACCACCTGCCGGCAATCCGCCTCCGCAGTAAGACATGCGGTCATCTTTTCCAGGTGGTCCGTCTCCAGCCAGTCGTCGCAGTCAAGGAAGGACACATACTCGCCCTTGCTCTCCCGCACGCCGCGCATCCAGGTTGCCATCAGTCCTTCATTCGCCTTATGGATTACCCGCACCCTCTCATCCGACGCAGCTGCCCGGTCACAGATCGCACCGCTCCCATCCGCCGAGCCGTCATCCAGGAGCAGGAGCTCCAGATGGGGATACGTCTGCTGCAGCACGCTGTCAATGCAGGCCTGCAGATATTCCTCGCCGTTATAGACAGGAACAACTACTGAGATCAGCGGCATGCTGCCGGCACTCTCTCCAATCATTTGATTTTCCAGATGTTCTGATTTTTCCATCTTGATTCTCGTATCATTTTATTGACTATTTCAGTCACGCATATGTAAATGATAGGCGACAGGGTGGCGGCAGCCAACAAAAACGTCGTACCTATTTAGCACCCGCATCTCGATTTTCCTTCGGAAAACCTCGATGTGGCTGAGCAGAGGAGCTTCGCTCCTTGCCCACCTGTCAATTTCAATCGTGAATCTGTCCGCAAGCGGTCGATTCACGTTGAAATCGCCAGGTGCTAAACAGATACAAAATGTCGAACTATTTCCGATCCAGCACGTCCCTGTACACAGCCTCGATTCGATCCAGATGCGTCTCGAAGCCGTATTCCGCCTTAGCCCGCTCGAAGGAGGCCTGTGAGGCTGCCTCCCAGCTCTTCCGGTTCTGCAGCCAGTTCAGCAGTGCATCTGCCATCGCTGCGCTGTCTCCTACCTTGCACAGCACTGCCTGCTGCCCCTCTCCGGCCAGATTCGGGATTCCCCCTACGTTCGTCGTCACCATCGGAAGGCCATAGCCCATCGCTTCCAGCAGCGACATCGGCATCGCCTCCATGTGAGACGGCAGAAGGAACGCCATGCTCTCCCGTAGGAGTGCCTCCTTCTCTTCGCCGCGCACCCATCCAGGGAAACAAACATTACGCTCCGCCAGTTCTGCAGGAAGATTGTCCGTCACAAGGCCTTGCTCTCCCACACCGCCCAGAACGAACCGCACATCCGGCACCTCTTCTGCCACACGGCGGATGATCTCCGGCATTTCCTTCATGCCCTTTCCTTCCGTCAGGACGCCCAGGTACAGAATCTGCCGCTTCCCATATCGATTCTCTGTCTGATCCTTTTCCATCATCTCCGGATGCAGCACGCTGTAGTTCGGAATCACCTCGATCCGTTCCTTCGGAAATGTTTCGGACAGAACCTCCCGCCAGTGCTCCGTCAGGACGATCATGCGGCTGCATTTGCCGTAGATGCGGCGAACGAGTCGTTTTTTGGCCTCCGATGCGTTCGTGTAGAGTTCGTCAAAGGCGGACCCGTGAATGTGATTCACCACCGGAATTCCCCGATTCGATGCCATCACGATGAACGGGAGCTTTCGATAGAAACTCGGCCCGAACGAAGAATGAATATGAACAAGTTCCGGCGGGTCCTTGCGCAGGACCTCCCGGAACTGTTGGTACGCTTTCAGCGCTTTTTGGAGTTTATCTTTTTTGCTGCCGTCGCAGTAGGACTGCACATAGGTGATGCGATAGTCTCTCTCCAGACGGCTGCCGTAATAGCCGGATGTCACGGCCGCAATGCCGCCGTGCACCATCGGATCCGGCACAATCATACATATGTGATGCTTCATTTTGCTCCCCGATGTCCCAATACCACAACCACCGTCTGCAGCAGAATCTTGAAGTCCAGTGTCAGCGACCAGTTGTCAATGTATTCCAGATCCAGCCGTACCACCTCGTCGAAATCCGAGATGTCGCTGCGGCCGCTCACCTGCCACATACCGGTCAGTCCCGGCGTCATCGACAGGCGCCTGCGGTAATGCTCATCATAATGCTCGAACTCATCCTCGGTCGGCGGTCTGGTTCCCACCAGGCTCATGTCGCCCTTCAGGACATTCAGGAACTGCGGGAATTCATCCAGACTGGTGCTGCGAAGGAACGCGCCCACCTTTGTAATCCGGGGATCATTGTCCATCTTGAACATGAGACCCTTGACTTCGTTTTCCTTCTCCAGATCCTTCTTGCGCTGCTCCGCATCCTGATACATGGAGCGGAACTTATAGATTTTAAAGCGGCGTCCGTTCTTGCCGATTCGGGTCTGGGCGAAGAAGACCGGTCCCGGTGAATCCAGCTTGATCGCCGGCGCAATGAACAAGGTCAGGATGCCGGTCAGAAGAACCCCGACCAGACCTCCCAGGATATCGAACAGGCGCTTGATTATGAGTCTCTTGTAGCTCGATTGGAACCGCATATAGGTTACGGTTGTAAAGCTCCCGAAGCTCTCCACCTTCACAGAGGAGCCGTTGAGTTCCGGGAGGCCGAGGTTGTAGCGGCACACAACGCCCATTTTCTCAAAGCCCTCAATGAGCGGCTGCACATCCTCCTTGCTCAGTCCCGGCGTATTGATGAACACCTCATCAAAGGGAATCTGCGTCAGCTTCTCCGTCATCATGCGGAAGGACTCCTCCCGCTCCTCTTCGGAGGCATTCCGTCCGCACCGTACAGAGGCTGACCCCACAATCTGATACGCCATTCCCAGCTCCTGTCGAAGCTTCGTAATCGTCTCATCCACCAGTTCCGGCAGCGCCACCACCAGGACCTTCGTGACCTCCTTCTCACCGGTCACCACCTTGCGCAGCGCTTCCTTGAACACAATATGGCAGACATACATCAGAACCAGATTAATCCAGATGAAATTCAGGATTACCTGCCGTGACAGGATCCGGCTCCACTGGACGAAGAAGACAAACGTCAGCGATGCCAGAATCATGACGCCGTTGAACTGCAGAATGCTCATCAGCTCCCGGAAAAGTCCTCTGTTCAGAAAATCGCGGTTCCACTCAGCAAAAAAACCGTAAATCGTATAAAACAGCAGGAAGACTACCAGCACCGCATAATGCAGCGTCTTGCTGCCCCAGTCATTATTTCCCGCAAAGCGCAGGTTCGTCGCAATCCAGTAGGACAATGCAATGCAGATCATATCCAGGATCCACAGCCCATATTGCTGTACAATCCGATTCTTAGCATTCATACGTTTGTAATGTCCTTTCTCGCCCCTGCTGCATCAGGAGCCTTCTCCAGGCATCTGTCAGAGGTACACTTTTCACCGGCATTTTTTCAGCATCGCCGGCAGGTACAGAGCTGCCAGCAAGAGCGCATAATTGCGCCCGATGTAGGCCGATACCAGATGCGCCTCGAACACGGTATACAGCGCCATGCTCAGCAGCATCACGAAGCCGGCACGATCCTTGGTCTTCCTTGCATGCTCCATCATCAGGAACATCGCGCCGATGATCATCAGGGCCGGAATCACGCCGTACCAATAGACCACCCGCAGCCACCCGAGGTCAAAGTAGCACACATTCAGCCGCTGCGAGAACCATTTCCAGGTAGACAGCGTTCCCTCATGAAATGTCGTAGTCCAAAGAGACGAAACCCGTCCCGTCAGCACGCTGTCAATCCGTGCCATCCAGGCATGCTTGCTGGGATTGTAGAGTCCGCACAGAACAGAGAAAACAAGTCCTCCGCCCACCATCAGCTCCCCGAGCCGGTAAATCAGATTCCCCTCTGCCAGCCTCTTCCAGTAATGCAGCAGCATCGACAGCACGATGGCAAAGAGTCCGATGGCGCAGGCCGTATTGCTGTGTGTCAGGCCGTACAGCAGGATATCTCCCACTCCCAGCATAATGTAGACATACAGCTTCATTCTCTTCTCATACAGGTAGAGTGCCAGGATCAGCAGCATTGCCGCCATGCAATGAAGCGAATTCGGATGTCCCAGTCCCAGATCCCAGCGGGTTTCGATTCCATGTCCGTAATCATAGGTCTGATACAGATGCCCCATCACGCCGGTCAGTGCCAGAACAACCAATGCTGCGCAGCCTGCCAAGGTGCCGTAGAACATCACCTTCATAGCCTTTCGAACCTGTATGGTACCGGCAGCCCTCAGGAAGATCACAATGCGAACGAGATCATTTCGCCCGCCGAAACGCCAACTTGCAACTGCCGCTGCAAGGGCCAGCACCAGTACAACATTCTCTTCCCGGCTGCTGCGCCGAAGGCAATACAGGCACCGCACAGCGAACAACAGGAAGGACACCCGGTACATTAGTCCCTCATAGGGATTAGTCCAGCTGCTCTTATCCAGAATGACAACGAGAATCTCGATGCACAGTCCCAGATAGAACAGGCCTGCGCTAAGCCGATCCGGGAGCGTTGGATTCCCCTGTATCTTTTCTGCAGTAATGGCAGCAGATTCTTTATTTTTTATGGAATTCATTTGAAATTCATGCGCCGCTTTCATCACACACGGTTCTTCCAGGCAACAACTGTCTTCTCATACAGTGCTGCCATATGATAATAGGCCTTCGGAGACTGTACATACAGCTTCAGTCGTTCCCGGTCTCCCCGGCGGCCGTAATTCCTGCCGCACAGCTCCAGAATACGGTCCTTGTGCCGCAGAATTCGATCTTCCAGTTCCTTCGCCTGCGCCCTCGTATCCTCGCAGCGCCGGTAATCCTCTTCATAGAACAGCATCCTGCGGTAAAACCAGTATTCCGACTCCTCCGCAAGCTTCCCAAGCCCCGCATCCTCCAGCATAGTCAGATGCGTCCGCCAGGCAGGAATCTCCTGGGTCAGAGTACGAATTGCACGGCCGCTGTTCATAATGCTCTCACTCCGGTTGTGTACATAATCGTACAGCGGTGCGGGTTGATAGATCACCTTGCGTGCCCGGCACAGCGCATAGGTTGTAAAAGGAATATCCTCTGCGCTCGTTCCCTCCGGGAAGCGGTTTCCCTTTAGAACACTGCGGTGGAACAGCTTGCTCCAGACGGCCGGATGGAGCACCACTCTGCCGTCTGTCCCCTCCAGACCCGCGCGGATAAAGCATTCTACAGCATCCCGCTGCCTCAATAATACACTCCCCGCAATCAGAGGGTCAAATCCGGCAGCGGCTCCTTCCATATCTGCCGCAGGCACGCCGTTCTCCGCTCCCGTTTGTCCGGTTCCGGTCGAATCTGCCCTGTCTTGCTCCGTTTTCTCCTGACTCTGCGAATTCTGTTCCGACGTCACCTCGCGGTAATTCACCACCGCCAGCTGCGCGCCGGAAGCCAGCATCCCGCGAACCAGCGTTTCATACATTTCCGGGTGTGCGTAGTCATCTCCGTCCACGAAGCCTACGTACTGGCCATTGGCATTGTCGAGGCCAATGTTCCGTGCCGCAGACACCCCGCCGTTAGGGGTATGAATCACCCGAATTCTGGAATCCTGCCGTGCATACTCATCCAGGAGCTTCCCGGTTCCATCCGTCGAGCCATCGTCTACAACGATAATCTCCAGATGCTTCCAGGTTTGACTGCGCACGGAATCCAGGGCTCCTGCAATGTACTGCTCTACGTTGTAGGCAGTCACAATGACGGAGATCAGCGGCGTCTCATCCAGCAGGTGTCCCGATGGGCTGATGCGGATCATATCCTTCGCATAGATATCGGTTCTCGCAAGCTCACTGCCATCCCTGGTATTGTTCCAGATGGAAGGGGCATAGATTTTTTTGCCCGGTGCGCTGCACAGCCAGGCTCCCCACCAGGAGAAGCTCGAGTTCGCAATGATGTGATTCCGGCACAGCGTCATGAGATACAGATCCAGGTAGCCGTGGTCTTCATCGCTGCCCTTCACCAGAACGAACCGCCCACGCCCCAGATTGTCCGAGCGCTCTGCCTGGTAGCGGATCCACTCGCCCGCCTTCTCCTCATCGTTGGAGAACACGAAAAAGGTCATTTCCGAATCCAGCTTCTGCAGCTCCCGGATGGCTGTGTTGTAATATCCGTCCGTGCAGATTCCGCCGTAGATGTCCCCCTTGGTCACATAATCGCCAAAGCGAAGGTGAATGGAGGCACTGCCGCCTCTGCCCTGCATGCCGCGGGTATCGGCTGCATCGTTGGTCTCTTCGATCCGCCTTGCATACCCTGACGCCTGCTCCAGAATCCTCTTCTCCTGTGTGCCGGTTCCTTCCTTCACCTCCAGCAGATCCGCTGGGAAGGTAAAGGCCTTCCGCACCTCGTCCTCGGCACCTTCAAAATACCGCGGGCTCTGAAAGCAGCCGCAGTAATAGCCTTCCGTCTCCTGCAGGAAGCTCGCATCGAAGACAAAATCCTGATCTGCCTTTTCAAGGCTCCTTCGTCCGCGCACCTTCCGCCGTACCCGGCTCGGCAGGTCCATGGCGCCGTCCGTCAGCCGAATCACGTCCTCCTTCGATGCCACCGGATACTGAATTCCGAAGATTCCAAGGCGCTTGGGACGTCTCTTCTGATCGGAATTCCGAAATGCCTCTTCATCGTACTGGGAGGTATCCTCAAAGGCCGCCTCGCGTCCCAGCTGGCGCAGCTTCAGATACAACGCATATTGGAACATCTGGTTGCCGAGTCCGCCCGACATTCTGATGATGATCATGCTGTTAAAGATTCCTTCCAGTAATCGGCCCACTGCTGGAACACGTAAAAGCCCCACAAGAGCCTGGAATAATTCTGACCGGTTCCGGCACCGCCGTCGCCCTGTGTCAGAAACCGCTGCGTCAATTCCCGGACTGCCGCCGGATCAAAGATCCCCTGCTCCCGCAGGAAGGTCTCTTCCGTGTACTGCAGAAGCTGCTCCCGCAGCGGTCCTGCCAGCCATTTGCCAAGAGGCACCGAAAAGCCCTTCTTCGGCCGCTCCAGCAGCTCCTTCGGAATGTATTCATAGGCCAGCTGCTTCAGAAGATATTTCTTCTGAAATTTCTTTTTAAATATCTGCGGACTGCCGCCGGACTCCGGGTGGTATTTCAGAGAATGATCCACCTGATACGAATACCGCATCACGTCAGGATCCAGGAACGGGCACCTGTTCTCCAGTGAATATTTCATGGACGCCCGGTCCACCTTCATCAGGATGTCTCCCGGAAGATAGGTATCCATATCCAGGAGCATCCGGGTAATCTGCCAGTTGTCAGCCGGATACTGCGATTCCACTGCGTAATTTGCCGGCAGGAAATCCCCATCCGGCAGCACGAGGCTCCGCGCCAGCTCCACATAGCTCCCGGCACCGAACTGCGTTCTGGTCTCCCGATCCCGGTTGGCTGCAATCACGCGCACCCGGAAAGGATAGTGATCCTCTAATTTGCCCTTGCCAAAGGGCAACTGTCCGATGCCGTGTGCCACTGCGCCAAGACCATCCAGCCGCTGTGCCATCCGCACGTTATCGTAGATGCCGTAGCCGCAGAACAGCTCATCGCCGGCATCGCCGGACAGTGCGACCGTCACCTGTTCCCTTGCCAGCTTCGACACCAGCATCGTAGGAATCTGCGACGAATCGGACATCGGCTCATCGAAGAATTTCGGCAGATCCGCCACCAGCTCCAGCAGATCCTGTTCACCGATGATCCGCTCCGTGTGCTTCGTTCCAAGGTGCTCTGCCACTGCCCTCGCATAGGGCGACTCGTCGAATTCCTTCTCTTCAAAACCAATGGAAAATGTCTGCAGCGGCGTATTTCCCAACTGCTCCTGCGCCACGGCACTGATCAGCGAAGAGTCATATCCGCCGGAGAGAAAGGCTCCCAGCGGAACATCAGCGATCATCCGCCGCCGAACCGCCTGCTGCAGGAGGCTTTTGAGCTCCTCTTTCGCCTCCGTCTCATCTGTCACCGGATGCTGCCGGTTCTCCTCATACTGCTCACGCACGCTCCAATAACGGTGACGAGTCAGCACATGACCGGTTCCTGCCGCATTCCTGCCGTACACCATTACCGTTCCCGGCTCGACCTTCCACACGTCCTCCAGAATTGTATCCGGCGCATTGATGTACTCCTGGAACAGATACCGCGGCAGCACGTCCCGTCGGATCTTCCCCCTAAAGCCCGGGCTCTTCAGAATCGGAGCCAGGACGGATGCGAACAGGATCTCTCCGCCTTCCATCCAGTAGTACAGCGGCTTCTGCCCCATCCGGTCCCGTGCCAGCATCAGTTCATCCGTCTTGCTGTCATACAGGGCAATGGCGAACATTCCGTTGAAATGCTCCACACACCGCGCTCCCCATTTCAGATACGCCGCCAGAATCACCTCGGTATCGCAGTTCGAGTGGAACGCATATCCCGGCATTTCCTCTCGAAGCTCCCGGTAGTTGTAGATCTCGCCATTGAAAACAAGATGCAGCCTCCCATCCGGTGTTGACATCGGCTGATGTCCCAGCGGCGACAGATCCAGAATAGACAGCCTTCGCTGCGCCATGCCAAGAGTTCTCCCTCCAGGCAGCTCCCAGAGCTCCACGCCGGCATCATCCGGTCCGCGCTCTCTCATGGTGTCATTCATCACCGTCAGCTGATCTTTTGTAATGACACGTTTCCCTAGATATCCGCAAATTCCGCACATAATAATCAAGTAATGGTAATGTATTCTAACCCGTCCAATTTCTGCATGTCCGGGATTTTCACAACATCAGATAGAACTCCTGCATTTTCTTCGCTGCTGTCTCGACATTATAGCCGGCTTCATCAAGAGCCTTCTGGGCCTTCTCCGATGCCGCCTTGCGTCCTTCCCGGTCTCCTGCCTTTACGCAGCCAGGTTCCGAACCGGTTGTACGCCGAAGGATCTCTTTTGCCCAGATTTCCGCATCCTTTTCACCGATCGGAAGTCTCTTGACCAAGTCAGTCAACTCTACTTCATCCGTAATCGTGGATGCAATAACGCATGGCAGTCCGGCCGCCTGTGCCTCCAGCACTGTTCCCGGCAGGCCTTCATACAGAGACGGGAACACGAAGACATCAAAGGCCTGATAGATCGCCGCCGTCTGTTCTCTCGGAAGCTGCCCGGTGAAGATCAGATGATCCGCAATACCGGCACTTTCAAACGCGCGCTGAATCTCCTCCTGAAGGGCACCCTTCCCCGCGAACAGGTAGTACCATTTCCGTTTCTTGCCGGGGTCCCCTGCCTGCAGCTGTTCCAGTGCTGCGCCAATGCTGGCGATGTAGGTGTGATTTTTAACCGGATCCAGACGTCCCACATGGCCGATGACAATGGCATCCTCCGGGATCCCGTACATCACCCGCACAGCGTTGCGTCTCGCCTCCTGATAGGCAAAGGGCCGAAGCTCCAACGCATTCGGAACGAATCGCACCTGCCCGCTTTCATAGGCCTTCCTGCCATATACAGCAATCGACGCTGCCTTGGAGCAGGACAGCATGATATCACATCGCTTTGATAATGACCGGCGCAGCAGCTTTGTCGCAAGTCCCTTCAGACCGCCGTCCACTCCCGCACTGCGGGCATGTGCCATGGTCACCGGAACCCCTGCCGCCTTGGCAATCGGAAGGTAAATGGACGCCGTCGACGTCATATGGCCTTCCACTGCCGCAAAGTCGTGATGCTCTGCAAAAAAGTCCCGGCAAGCCTTCTTATATTCTCCGTAATTCTTGCCGGTAAAGCGCGGCAGGACATAAATCCGTCCGCCGAGGGACAGCACCTCATCATCCAGGTCTTCCTTCGGCCGCTGACTCATATCCGTTCCGTCATAGTGCACCAGAAAGTCGAACTGCACCTTTGTGCGGTCCATATGGCGGTACAGGTCCATCACTCTGGATTCCGCCCCGCCACGATTTAATTTGCCGAATACATGAAGGATTCGAATCGCTGCTGTCATGATTTTCTCTCATTCCGCTCTCGAACAGCCCGCTTCACCCAGGCCATGAGGTGCTCCTTCTGCATGCCGAAGCCGCCGCGATAGCCGGCATCCTGCTCCAGCATTTCCGAATAGGCCATCATATCCTGATTCCGGAAGATCCCTTCATACGCTGCAAAGTCTTTCTCCTCCAGAGTGTTGCAATGCACCACAAAGGTGGTAACCCCCCTGGATTTCTTCAGGCTGTCCGACTTGCGGTAGGAAATCGGATAGAAGGTCAGCTCTGCATACTGATAAGGCTTGCTCCCGAATCCGTCCGTCAGTCCCGTGAACCCCAATGAACGCAGTGCCATCAGTGTATTCAGATCATAGGAATGGGCCGGTGCCATGAACAGGGTCGTATCGATTCCATGGGAATGCAGAATCTCCTGCCCTTTTCGAAGCCGGTCTCTCTGCTCCTCGTACTCTTCGCCGGCGAACTCAGACTGCCGGTTCAGCGGCAGCATGCCGCCCTGCTCTGTCGTATAGATATGATGGCAGCCATGCATGCACAGCGTCCATCCGTCCTTCGCCTCGCGTTCCCGAACATAATCCCAGAAATCCTCTCTGGGCGGATCAATCTTCAGCTTCGGATCCCGGTTGTCCGGAACAATTCCCAAAAGCGGCTTCACACCGTATCGATCCATCAGTTCCTTGAAGCGCAGGAACTTTGTCCAGTCCATATCGGCAGTAATGTCATCGAGCCGTATTGCAATTCTCATGTAGGTGTCCTTTACGTCATTGGCAGTTGCTGGTCAGATTTATGGATTTCCGTAACTATTCCGAGCCCATTCGCAAAATCGCT
>CAYLUU010000037.1:0-22287 GCA_964386925.1 uncultured Sarcina sp.
AAGGCACAGATGATTCTCGTGAAGAATCCGGCAGGATGCAATCAGGCACTGGCCTATGTGGCATCGCTGGAGGAGGATTTCAACCTGATGTTCTGCCTGAATGACCGCACGGCGGACGGACATGATATCTCCTGGATCTGGGATGCTGATTATGAACAGATTGCAGAGGATGCGCATGTACAGCGCATTTATGTATCGGGAGACCGGGCAGAGGATATGCAGTTGCGGCTGAAATATGCAGGGATTCAGGAGAACAAGATAGTCCTGTGCAAGGAGAATGACGACTTGCTCAAGGTGATGCAGGAGAGCTCCTTGCCGAGCTTTATTCTGCCGAACTATACGTCAATGCTGGCCCTGCGCAAGGTGCTGTCCGATGCAACGGGGGGCAGCGATTTCTGGAAGGGCTGAAAGGCAACATAGAGAGAAAAATTATGGAACTGCGCATTTGTCACATCTATCCGGAGGCGTTGAATTTATATGGAGATCGAGGCAACATCCGCTGCCTGCAGAAGCGCCTTTTGTGGCGCGGAATTGACTGCCGCGTGGATGAGCTGAAGATCGGAGAGAATAGGGATCTGACCCAGTACGATCTGTTCTTTATCGGCGGCGGACAGGACTTCGAGCAGGAGGTCCTGCTGGGAGATCTGAACGCAGGAAAGGGCGATGAAATCCGGGCTGCGGTGGAGGACGGGAAAACATTCCTGTGCATCTGCGGCGGCTACCAGATGATGGGACATTATTACCAGACCTATGACGGGGTAAAGTGTGAATTTCTGGGTGCTGTGGATTTCTATACGGTAGGATCCAAAACCAGAATGATTGACAACTATGCCTTCCGGCTCGGCGAAGAGTCCGGGGGCAGCACGGTGGTCGGCTTTGAAAATCACAGCGGCAAAACCTATCTGGGAATCGGCGTAAAGCCGCTCGGAACCATTTTAAAGGGAAGCGGCAATAACGGAGAGGATGGGACAGAAGGCGTCCGTTATAAAAACGTGTTCGGCACCTATTCTCACGGACCGGCACTGCCCAAAAATCCTGCGTTTGCCGATGTTCTGCTGCAGACCGCATTGAATCGACGCTATGGCGAGGGAACGGCTCTTCTGACTCCTCTGGAGGATGGCTTTGAGAAAATCGCGCACGACAGCGTCCTGAAGGGCGTGCTGGAGGGCAGACAGGGTGCAGAATAGCAAAAAGGAAGCAGGCAATTTTCTCTGGAATGCAGTGGGTGGAATGCTGAATGCAGGACAGTCGGTTTTCCTTCTGATCGTCATTACGAGAGTCTGCGGGCTGGAGGCGGCCGGTATATTCTCCATTGCCTTTGCGACAGGAAACCTGTTCCTGTATCTGGGCAATTACGGCGTCCGTAATTATCAGGTATCGGATCTGTCCGAACAGTATTCATTCGCCGATTATCTGCGGCATAGAGTACTGACCGTGATTCTGATGCTCCTCTCGGCAGCAGTCTACACCGCGTGGAGCGCACGGGTGGGAGCCTATTCCGGTTACAAAACAGCCTGCGTGTATGCCATGTGCGTATTAAAAGCTGTGGATTGTCTGGAAGAAGTCTTCGAGGGAAGATATCAGCAAAGAGGACGTCTGGATCAGTCCGGAAAGCTTGTCACCTTTCGTCTGGTTGTCAGCATCGGCGGAATGATGGCCGTGCTGGCGGTGACAGGGGACCTGTTGACGGCTACCTGGACTGCCGTGACTTTAGCCGTCATCGCTTCTCTGGTGATGATCTTTCATTATCGGGAAACGGCTGCTCTGGACTGGGAAAACCGGACGAATCAAACGGGAATCTTCAAAGCCTGCTTCCCGGTGTGTGCTGCGAATTTCCTGTCCTTTTACCTCATCAATGAGCCCAAATATGCCATCGACGCTGCCATGGATGAAACAGCGCAGGCTTGCTACAACTTCATTGCGATGCCGGTATTCGTGATCCAGCTGCTGAACATGTTCCTGTATCAGCCGCTGCTGATTCGGATGACGGAATGCTGGGAACAGAAGGACATCAAAAAGTTCCTGGGATATTTCTATAAGCTGATTGGTGCTCTGCTCGGACTGTCGATTCCGATTCTGGCAGCTGCCTGGCTTCTGGGAATTCCGGTACTGTCCTGGCTGTATGCGACAGATTTGTCCGATCTGAGAGTGGATCTTCTCCTTATTCTGGTGGGTGGAATCTTCCTTGCCTGCAACGGATTCTACAGCGCAGTGCTGACCATTACGCGTTCCCAGAAGTCCATCCCGGTGATGTATCTGGTGGGGGCGGTGCTGTCTGTCCTGCTGACACCTCGTGCTGTTCAGTCATATGGCATTCGCGGCGCCGTCACAGCGTTTGTGCTGGTGATGGCAGCGGTCACGGTCCTGCTGACCGGAGTCTTCGTACACGCAGTGAGACAGGCACAGAGCTGTAAGGGAGATGCAGTCGAATAGGAGATGTGCGATTTTTGACTGAGCAGATGGATTCTCATGAGAGGACCGGATTCGCATGCCCGACAGAGCGCTTGCGTGTTTGAGTCCAAGACTCAGAGACTGCCGAAGGCAGGCCTGAGGACGGACGAGTTAGCGCGAATCGGGCGTTTGGCGAAGAAGGGACGAGCATAGAGAATCCCTGCGAAGTCAACATGAGCATAGATCCTATTTGACTGATCGACCGTGTTAACACGGAACCTTAGCGTGTTGTGTGCATTGAGAAAACATCACTGCTAAGGTAAAATAAATTTGTGCGCTCTCGGAAGAACAAATCCGGGAGCAGAGTACTATATCAAACAAAACGAGGAACTCTGCATGGTTTTCAGTTCAATGGTTTTCCTCTGGATCTTTCTGCCCGTCGTCTTCGTACTGAGCCTGCTGATCCGGAAGCCCAAATATCAGAACATTCTGCTGCTGCTTGCCAGCCTGTTTTTTTATGCCTGGGGAGAACCCAGGAACATTCTGCTCCTGCTCGCCTCCATTATCCTGAACTGGTGGCTGGGACTGCTGCTGGATGGTCATCGTGATAAGGCAAAGTTCTTCCTGACGCTGGACATCATCGTGAATCTGGCGCTCCTGGGATATTTTAAATACACAGATTTCTTCATCAGTACGCTCAACCGGATTCCCGGCGTGGATCTGCCGCTGGCGAATGTTGCGCTGCCCATCGGCATCAGCTTTTTCACCTTCCAGGCCATGAGCTATGTCATTGACCTGTATCGCGGACAGATTAAAGTACAGAAGAATGTTCTGTATCTGGCCCTGTATGTATCCTTCTTCCCCCAGTTGATTGCGGGCCCGATTGTCAAATACCGCGACATTGAGCTGCAGATCGACAATCGCTCGGTAAATCTGGAGAAGGTTTCGTCCGGATTCCGCCGCTTCGTGTACGGCCTTGGCAAGAAGGTTCTGATCTCGAATCTGGTAGGACAGGCTGCGGACAACCTGTACGGTCTGGATGTCAGCTCTTTGACAGGCGGCATGGCATGGCTGTGTGCATTGACCTATACCCTGCAGATCTATTATGACTTCTCGGGATATTCTGATATGGCAATTGGTCTGGGCCGGATGTTCGGCTTCGAATTCCTTGAGAACTTCAATTATCCGTATATCAGCACATCCATCCGTGAGTTCTGGCGCAGATGGCATATTTCTCTGAGTACATGGTTCCAGGAATACCTGTACATTCCGCTTGGCGGCAATCGAAAGGGGAATAAGCGGACCTATCTGAATCTGCTGATTGTGTTCTTTGCAACCGGTATGTGGCACGGCGCGAGCTGGAGCTTCATCGGCTGGGGCCTGTATCATGGCTTCTTCAGCATCGTGGAGAGACTGGGCCTTGACAAGCTGTTGAAGAAATCGAAAATCATCGCACACATTTACACCGTGCTGGTGGTGATGATCGGCTGGGTCTTCTTCCGTGTGGATAAGACGACACAGGGACTGGCGATTGTGAAGCGTATGCTTCTGCCCTGGCTGTATACAGAGACGAACGTGATTCTGGGGACGCAGGTGGGAACGGAGGCCGTGATTGCAATTATCTGCGGCATTCTCGGCTGCGGTGTTCTGCAGTCCTTCTTTACCGGCAAGCGTACAGCTGTTCTGGCACAGAAGTGGAAGAACAGCATTCCGGAATTCATCTGGTGTGCAGTTGTTCTGTTCGGCAGCATTCTGATGCTGGCCAGCAACACGTACAATCCGTTTATTTACTTCAGATTCTGATGATACCAGGATATCAAAAATGAAAGCAACGAAAGAGATTACAAAAGAAATGGAGCAGGCGACACCGGCAGCAGCGATGAAAAAGCCGGTGCAGGTTCTGTATGCGGCACTGCTGGGAGCCCTTGTGGTGGCCCCCTTTGGTGCATCCTATGTACTGCGGAATCACCTCGACACGACGAACTACGAGCAGAGGACGTTATCTGCGCTTCCGTTTACGCAGGAGGCGAAGGATTCCGGTCTGGTAACCACGATTGAGACGTTCCCGTCACAGTTTGAATCCTGGCTCAACGATCATCTGCCGTTCCGCAATTACCTGCTGACACTGCAGGGTGAGCTGGAGTACAACGTACTGAAGACGTCCTCCTCTTCCAGTGTCATTGTCGGCAAGAACGGGTGGCTGTTCTATAAGGGGGCGCAGGTTTCGGATGAGGATCCTGTCGGTGATTATATGGGGACCAATCTTTTCACCGAGGAGGAGCTGCAGAAGATCGCCGAGAACTTCACGGCGGCTAAGGAGGAACTGGAAGGGCGCGGCTGCAATTTTGTCATCTATATTGCACCGAACAAGGAGCGTGTCTACAGCGAATACATGCCGGATATGTACGGGGAAGCATCCGAGAATAACCGCATGAATCAGCTGGTGGAGTATCTGCAGGAGAACACAGATCTGACGGTCGTCTGCGGCTACGACGACATCATGAACTACCGTGCGGAGAATCCGGATACGGATGTGTATTACAAATACGACACGCACTGGAACAATCTGGGAGCATATGTCGGTTCGGAGACATTGGTAAAGACGCTTGGCTTTGACTTTACACCGCTGGAATATGTCACCGTTGAGAACAGCAGTCTGGATGGCTACGATCTGGCCCGCCTGATTCATCTGGGCAATGAACTGACGGATTGCCCGTATTATCTGCTGAGCGGATATACGCCGCATACGATGACAACGGAGCAGTCGGAGAACGGAAGGGTGTTCCGCTATACGACCACTGACGGCTCTGCACCGGGCGGGAAGCTGTTCGTCATCGGCGATTCCTTCTCTACCATTATGTCGCCGTATCTTGCCTGCCATTACCAGAGCGGATATACAACCTTCTATTACAACTACTCGCACGGGCAGCTCCTGCGGGAGGAGCCCACGACGGTGGTTTACGAAACGGTGGAGCGCTACATTGGGAATATGCTGGATTTCACGCTGGCGGATGGATATCAGGGGAGTGCACACGAATAAGTCGGCAAGACATTGAGCGGCCGTTTCATGTTGAAATTGGCGGGTGTTGAACAGATACAAATCAGCTGCTGCGCATCTGCACGAGTTCGACATCTGCGTAGCCGGGGGCCTGGATGGTTACAGTACAGATTGTTACAGTAACAGAAGAATGTTTGAGAGGGTGGAATGGATAAAATTGCAGTATTGATCCCATGCTACAACGAGGAGAAGACCATCACGAAGGTGGTGGAGGATACCAGAAAGACACTGCCCGAAGCGGTGATCTACGTCTATAACAACAACTCCTCCGACCGAACCGCAGAGCTGGCCGCAGCAGCGGGAGCCGTTGTACGCAATGAGTATATGCAAGGTAAGGGCAATGTCATCCGGCGGATGTTCCGTGAGATCGATGCAGAGTGCTACATCATGGTGGACGGCGATGACACCTATCCGATGGAGAATGCCAGAGAAATGGTGAATCTCGTATTGGAGCACAACTCGGACATGGTCGTCGGTGATCGCCTGTCTTCGACCTATTTCACGGAAAATAAGCGTCCCTTCCACAATTTCGGCAACTCGCTGGTACGCAGCAGCATCAACCGGCTGTTTGACTGCAGCATCAAGGACATCATGACCGGGTACCGTGCATTCAGCTATGATTTTGTGAAAACCTTTCCGGTTCTGTCCAAGGGTTTTGAGATTGAGACCGAGATGACCATTCACGCGGTCTACAACAACATGCAGATTGACAATGTCATTGTGGATTATCGTGATCGGCCGGAGGGCAGTACGTCCAAGCTGAATACCTTCGGGGATGGCTTCAAGGTCCTGAGCACGATCTTCAACCTGTATCGGAATTACAAGCCGTTCGGCTTTTTCGGCTTGCTGTCACTTATCCTGGCACTGATTTCGGTGCTGTTCTTCATTCCGGTTCTGGCAGGCTACGTGCAGACCGGTCTGGTTGCGAAGTTCCCGACCTTGATTGTCTGCGGCTTTGTGATGCTGGCAGCGATCCAGTCCTTTTTCTCTGGCCTGATTCTGTCAAATCTGGAACGGAATAATCGACGGAACTTTGAAATTGAACGCAACAACCTGCATGCGATGCGCAGAAGCTGATCGGGAAGAAAATGGTGAGAGCACAGGATGCATAGAAATTCGGATATCGTGTGATCCACAAAAATCTGACCACAACATCATCTGGAATGATGAGCTGTGACTTGGCATAGTAAAGGGATTGAGAGAAGATGAGTAAACAGCTTCGAGTAATCAAAAAGGAGCTTCACAGGAACTGGGCGGCCGTACTGGCTGCCCTTTTTCTGTTGCTGGCCGCTGCACTGTATCTGGCGGCAGGAGATAGTGCACAGATCGGAATTGCGGACAACCTGGATCTGTTCCAGGCGCAGTATCAGATGCTGAAGAATACCGGGACTTTCTATGCGCAGGATGCAAAGGCACCGTTCCTTAGCGGTATCTCCCGGGATGTTCTCCCCAGCGAGTTCAGTGTGGAGGCAGTGTTGTATCAGCTTCTGCCTTCGCTGGCAGCCTATGAGGTGATGTACTTCCTGAAGGTGATCCTCGGAATGGTGTCCTTTACACTGCTGGCAGGGGAGCTGGAGCAGCGCGGATTGCTGCAGGGTACAGGAAGACGGGCATGGAGAGGGAATGTACAGGAGCTGCATGCTGAGAATGTTTCGGATTCTGTTGCAGTAACTTGGGAAAACCACAACAGGGCAGATAAGGGACGAACGGAAGACAGGCATGCACCGGATAATCTGGCTGTGCTGTGCGGTTTCGCCTACGGACTGCTGAATCTGTTCCCGTCCTTTGGCATTGCTTTTGCCTCTGTTCCGCTCCTCATCTGGATGCTGCTGCGGCTGGAGAGAGCAGGATCGCGGTGCGGAACGGCTGGGTGGCTTTTGGGAATCTTCCTGTATCCCTGGGTGTCGTACTTTTCCTATTTTGGTTTTTTCTTGTTGTGTTATCTGCTGCTCGCAGTTCTGACAGCTTGCTGCGGTGCGGCTGCAGCTGCCAGGAAGAGAGGCCGCGAAGAGCAAAAGGCAGAATCATGTGGAACGGCAAAACGTGAAATGCCAAAGAGCCGGGAAACGAAAAGCTGGACCGGATTGGGAGAACGGACGACGGCGCGGACAAGGACAATTCGACTGGTACTGGCTCTTCTTGTTCTGAGCGCCGGATACATCACGTGGGAATATCGTCTGTTCCGGGATATGCTGCTGGGGAATGAGACTACCATTCGGGAGACGATGGTGCAGACATCTCTTGGCAGCAGAGAGATTCTGCAGTGGATCGGGAATGTGCTGCTTCATGGCGTGGATATGCATTGTGAAAGCGCGCATTGTTATGTGGTCCTTCCGGTATGCGTTCTGTATCTCGTCATTCTGAATGCGGGCTATGTGCGCCGCAGGGAATGGAAGCGGATCAGAACGGACATTTACAATCTGGGAGCAGCCGCAATCATTTTTAACAGTGTGATCTACGGACTGTATTACAGTGAGGCCTTCCGAGGTCTGGTGGAGCAGCTGGTTCCGCCCCTGACAGGATTCCAGTTCAGCCGGACAGTGTTCCTGAATCCTTTTCTGTGGTACGGACTGTTCTACGTTGCCTTGTATCGGCTGCTCGGCTGGCTGCGGGAGCAAGCGGCCGGAGATGCGCGGCACGATGAAGAGCCTGGCAGAGGAAAAGCGCATGTGCGGAAGGCAGCGTGGCTCCTGCCGCTGGCCGCCATTCTGGTTATCCTCAGCTATAACAATTCCTACAACGATCTGCTGCATACGGCAAAGGCAGAGGTGAAGAGTATTCTCGGCAAGGCTTCGGAGGACAGTCTGAGCTATGGAGAATTCTATTCGACAGATCTGTTCACGAAGGCCTGTGAGGAGATCAATTATCAGGGAGAGTGGGCCGTGGCCTATGGCTTCCACCCGGCGGTACTGGAATACAACGGTATTGCCACACTGGACGGATATCTGGGATTCTACTCACAGAGCTACAAGGAAGCATTTCGTGAAATAATTGCACCGGCCCTGGAGGAAAATGAAGGCTCCCGGATCTACTATGACGAGTGGGGCGCCCGGTGTTATCTCTATTCGGGACACAATACAACCATTGTGGAGGCAGTACGGAATTACCCGCATACGGAAGATACGATTGAGATTGACACAGAGGCATTGAAAAAGTTGGGCGGGAAATACATATTCTCCAGAATTCAGATTACCAATGCCACAGAAAAAGGACTGTCCCTGCGGTGCGTGTGTACCGACGAGAACAGTCCGTATGTGGTCTATGTATATGATATCGGGGTCCAATGACTCTAAGCTATCAATAGGATCCCTAATCCTCCAGGTACTGCGCGGCTGCATCCCGGAATTCCTGGGCGTAAGGGCAGTGCCAGATGTTGTAGCCATCGACGTTTGCAAGGAGCACAAGGCCATTGTCCTCGAGACTTCCATCGATCTCTTTGGCTGCATCCAGAACGAGAAATTCACAGTCATAATGATCCAGTGCAGTGCACAGAAGATCAGCATTGATGGGATCGGTCTGCTCCATGGCAGCGTAGACTTCGTTGTAATAGGATCCCATTTGCATTTCCCGTCCATAGGGCATGAGAATCTTCGCGTTGTACTGGCGGACGAACTGGACGAGACCGACCGGCATGGCGGCCATCGTCTGTTCCCCTCCTGTTTCATTCATGATGTAGTCCGAGATATCGAGAATCATCTGCGGCAGGTGAAGCCGGTTCTCAGCCTTCAGGATATTCTCGTTGTCATAGACATAGTTGCCGCTGAGAATGACAATGCCGCATAGAATTGCGATCCCTGCCCGCAGATTGCGAAAGAAGAGCTTGAGCCCTCCGTAGGCAATGGTCATGGACATCGGCAGGAGCCAGAGCAGTCGGTAGTAGGTGCGGCTGCTGTCGAGTTTGCTGTAAATCCGGAATACCGGCGGCAGGAAAAAGGCGGCCAGAATCAGAACCGGCAGGTAGACGAACAGGATCCGGCGGTTTTGGTTACGCTCCTGCAGGAACAGGAAGATCAGCGCTGCCAGATACAGCAGAATGAGGAGTCTTCCACCCTCATATTCATTGAAAATCTCCAGAATCGTACTCACGGAAGACGCCCTCCCTTCAGAAACGGCAGCAGCGACGGAAAGATCATCCGCAGGAGCAGGAGCGTATACAGAATACTGGGAATGCAGGCTGCCAGGGCAGCCAGAAGGAATCCTTTCTGTCTCTTCAGAATGCGAATCAGAAATGCAGCCAGAAGGAACAATCCGGATATCAGTGCCGGAGCCAGGGAGGTGCAAAAGCCTGCAGCGAGATTCAGCAGAACGAGTGTCAACCAGCACCAGCGAGCCTCGGAGCGGTCGAAGCGGAGCACTCGCAGCAGGAGGACGAACAAAGCCGGCAAGAGCAGGCAGGCAAACATGGTTTTGCCCTGCCAGGTCCGCATGATCAGAAAGGTTTCCGGCGTATAAATGGAGCTGTTGCCGAAGATCTGCAGAACGGCGCAGACGATCATGATGGCCGGAAGCCGCCGCTGTTGACTCTGCCGGGGAAGATCCCTGGTGAGTTCGGAAGCCAGCTGATAGAGGACGATGTCCACAACGGGAATCAGGATGAGCGGCATCATGCTGTGGGTCACAATGGTGGAATGCGTGCCGCAGATCCGCGCGATGAAGGCAATCCACATGGGCATCAGTGCCATGGCATGGCGTCCGTCCAGAGACGTTGAGACACCGGTATACGGGACATAGTAGTACATGGTGTCCGTCTGCCAGGTCTGCAGAGTCTGGGCAACGTAATACGCATCATCTCCGTCGAATGAGGCTCTTGTATAGGACATATAGAGCTGAAAACCTAAGAGGAGCAGGAAGATGATCCACCAGAACACGGTGTCGGAATCCGGAGCGATCCCGTGGCCGAAGGGAGCAGACTTCGCAGAATCTGTTGTGGATTCGCCGGTAATGGATGAGGCTCGATCCGTGGGGAGACTGGAGCGGAAAGAAGGACCGGAATGAAATTTTGCCAGCAGGGAATCTGCAAGATAAGGAAGGCGCAGACCGCCGGTCCTGCCGCAACGCACGCATCCGGCCAGAATCCATATAAGGTCCAGAATGAGGAACAGCCGAACGAGGAGTTTGAAATCACCGGTTGCAGTCCAGATCAGAATCGGCAGGCCGACCAGCTCGAAGAGAGCAAAGGTCGCCAGGTAACCGGAAAGGACAACGAGCGGGATACGTCGCTTTTCGCACGGCAATAGGCTGACCGGCAAAAGGCCTGTCAGGAAGGGCAGCAGAAACGCTGCCAGGATGAAAAGAAATAGTTTAATCAGTGCACTCATGGTCTGAGTTTACCCCATGAGACGGAAAATGTCGATGTACACCCCTTGATAGGTTATGTTACTATTATGGTGTTGTTTTGCGACCGAATTCTCCGAGACAGGTGGTAACTTCGGAGAATGAGAAATAAGTGAGGAGCAATTTACATGAAGAAGGTTTTGATCATCGGTGCCGGCCCGGCCGGACTGACTGCTGCCTATGAGCTGCTGCAGCAGAAGGAGCAGTATGAGGTTGTTGTCTTCGAGGAATCTGAGAAGTTCGGAGGCATTTCCCGCACCGTAGACTATAAAGGCAATCGTATGGATATGGGCGGCCATCGCTTTTTCTCCAAGGTACCGGAGGTAAACGCATGGTGGGATAAGCTTCTGCCCCGGCAGGGCGCACCGGCCAGTGATGACCTTCAGCTGGATCGCCAGGTGACACTGATGAAGGGCGGACCGGATCCGGAGCAGACGGACCGGGTTATGCTGCGCCGCAATCGTGTCAGCCGGATTTTCTTCAACAGCCGCTTTTTTGACTATCCGATTTCGCTGAAGCCGGAGACCTTTGTGAATATGGGACTTGGAACCACGATTGTGGTGGGCTTTTCCTATATTAAAGCGAGACTTTTCCCTCGGAAGGAGAACTCGCTGGAGGATTTCTACATCAATCGCTTCGGCAAGAAGCTGTACTCGATGTTCTTCGAGCATTACACGGAGAACCTCTGGGGGCGTCACCCGTCCCAGATTGATCCGTCCTGGGGGGCACAGCGCGTAAAGGGCGTGTCGATTTCGGCTGTGCTGAAGGATGCACTGGATAAGACCTTCCATAAAAAGAACCGCAAGGTAGAAACCTCTCTGATCGAGGAGTTCAGCTATCCGAAGCTGGGACCCGGCGAGCTGTGGGATGTCACAGCAGAAGAGGTACAGAAGCAGGGCGGCACCATCCTGATGAACGCGAAGGTTGTGAAGGTTCTGAAGAATGCCGATAATGTTCTGACCGGCGTTGTCTATGAGAAGGATGGACAGCAGGTAACGGTGGAGGGCGATTATGTGATCTCCTCCATGCCGATCCGGGATCTCGTGGCAGGCATGAACGACGTACCGGCTGATCCTGCCAGAATTGCTGCAGGACTTCCGTATCGTGATTACATGACGGTCGGTGTTCTGATCGATCACCTGAATCTCGAGAATAAGACGAAGAACAAGACCATCGGCAACATTGTTCCGGACAACTGGGTTTACGTACATGACCGCAGTGTTACGATGGGACGCTTCCAGATCTACAACAACTGGTCACCGTATCTGGTGAAGGATCTGGAGCACACGGTATGGATGGGCCTGGAGTATTTCTGCAACGAGGGCGACAAGCTCTGGACCATGGCAGACGATGAGTTTGCGAAGCTCGGCATCTCCGAGATGGTGAAGCTCGGACTCATCACCAGTGAGAAGAACGTTCTGGATTACCACGTAGAGAGAGTAAAGAAGGCTTACCCGGCTTACTTTGATACCTACGACGAAATGGATCAGCTCCGTGAGTATCTGGATTCCATTCCGAACCTGTTCTGTGTCGGACGTAACGGCCAGCATCGCTACAACAACATCGACCACTCTATGTGCACCAGCTTTGAGGCGGTGAAGGACATCGTGAACGGAACGACGGACCGCTCGAATGTCTGGAGCGTGAACACCGAGAAGGAGTATCACGAGGTGTCGGAAGAGAACACGGTCGAGGTAGATTAAAAGGTATCTGTTTGGCACCTGGCGATTTCAACGTGAATCAAGCGCCCCGCGGACGAATTCATGATTGAAATTGGCAGGTGCTGATTCGTTGCATCGGTTATGGAAAAGCCAATGTAACAGTCAGGAGAGAATATGAGTATTCGTATCAGTAGTTTTCTGGGCCGTTTCGGATTCGAGGCGAGACGCATCGCACCGAATCTGGCCAGCAGCGCATATCTGAAGCTCCAGTTCATGACGAGAGGAACCATTCAGGATCAGTACATCAAATGGTTCATGGAGCAGGAGGAGACACCGAAGCCCCAGGTCGTGAACATCGAGACGATCAACCGCTGCAATTCCACCTGTGCATTCTGCACGGCGAATGTCCACGCGGAGAAGCGTCCCTTCATGAAGATCGAAGAGGATCTGTATCATTCGATCATTGACCAGCTGGCTGACTGGAACTATGAAGGTCACCTCACTTTGTACGGCAACAATGAGCCGCTTCTGGACACGCGCATTGTGGAGCTCCACAAATACGCAAGGGAGAAGCTGCCGAACAGCTTCATCTTCATGTCCACCAACGGATTGATCCTGACGCTGGACAAGATCCGTCAGGTGCAGCCCTACATTGATCAGCTGATCATCAACAATTACGCCAACGAGTACAAGCTCCATGACAACATTCAGGAGATCTACGAGTACGTGCGGGCGCATGAGGACGAGTTCAAGGACATCGAGATTGTTATCCAGATGCGCTACCTGCAGGAGGTCCTGACCAACCGCGCCGGATCGGCTCCGAACAAGCAGACGACGCCGAAGGAGTACACGCAGTCATGTCTGCTGCCCTTCACGGACCTGTGGATTACCCCCAACGGACAGGTGGGAATCTGCTGCTGTGACAACCTGGAGGTCACTAATCTCGGCAACCTGAACGAGGAGTCATTGCGGGATTGCTGGAGCGGCGCGAAAATAACGGCCGTCCGCAAGGCAGTGGCGAAGGGCCGCAACCAGTATCCGTTCTGCAAGTCCTGCGACTTCATTGATGCCGGCTTCCGCAATGCGATCAGCAAGAAGATCCTGGCGGGGGACATCGAAGGCGCGAACCGCACCGGCGGCGAGGAGAAGAACGACAAAAAGTCCAAATAGAGTCTCAGACGGATGTCGAACAGATTGCGGCAGATGGCGGATGGAACTCTGATCTGGAACAAACAGACGGAAACGGAAGCCGCAAAAGTGAAAGCATAAAAGCAGCCCGGGAGAAATCCTTCAGAAGGAATTCTCCCGGGCTGTTCTCGGGTTTGCCGTCTACTCATAAAAAACGGGCATCTATTTAGCACCCGCATCTCGAATTTGCGTTGAAATCGCCAGGGGCTAAACAGATACAAAAACGGAGAGGCACAGATGAAATGGCCTCTCCGAAGATGTTTCAGAAATCACGGCATTGTCGTGTATCAGCTTATACCTCCAGCTCCTTGCCGGTCAGCAGATGGTAGGCCTCGAGATATTTTGCAATGGTCTTATCAATGACTTCCTGGGGAAGATCGTAGTCGCTGTCCGGGTTTGCCTTGAGCCAGTCGCGGACGAACTGCTTGTCAAAGGACGGCTGAGAGTGACCGGGCTCATAGCCTTCTACCGGCCAGAAGCGGCTGGAGTCAGGGGTCAGCATTTCGTCGCCGAGAACAACCTCGCCGGCCTCATTCAGACCGAACTCGAACTTAGTATCTGCGATGATGATGCCCTTGGACAGAGCGTAGTCTGCACACTTTTTGTATAGAGCGATGGTGGCATCCTTAATCTTTACAGCATATTCCTCACCATGGCCGGGGAACTGCTTCTCGAGAACCTCGATGCTCTTCTCGAAGGAGATGTTCTCGTCGTGGTCGCCGATCTCTGCCTTGGTGCTGGGGGTGTAGATGGGCTCAGGCAGCTTGTCGCATTCCTTCAGACCTGCCGGAAGCGTGATGCCGCAGACTGTGCCGTTCTTCTGATAGCTGGCCCAGCCGGAACCGGTGATGTAGCCGCGGACAATGCACTCGATGGGAAGCATGGTCAGCTTGCGGCACTTCATGCTGCGGCCGCGGAATGCATCCGTGCGGAAATATTCCGGCATATCGGCAACATCTACACTTTCCATGTGATTCGGAAGAACATCCTTAGTATAATCGAACCAGAAACGGGACATCTGGGTCAGAACACGGCCTTTGTCTGTGACCTGGTTCTTCAGAATAACGTCGAACGCAGAGATGCGGTCGGTGGCTACCATGATGAGGGAATCTCCGACGTCGTAAATCTCGCGTACCTTACCTTCTTTAACAGGGCTGAACTGCTCCATGTGTTCCTCCTTTGCGCCGCAGGGCGGCCATACGTGCGTGAACCAAACAGTTCCAGTATAAAAGCTTCTGGCGAGAGGGCAAGGGTTTCTTTTAGAAATGAGAGACATATGCGCAATACAACAATTGGAATTTTGGCACACGTAGATGCCGGCAAAACAACTTTATCAGAGAGTATTCTCCAGCACGCCGGTGCCATTCGGACCTGCGGGCGGGTGGATCACGGAGATGCCTTCTTGGATACCGATCCGATGGAAAAAAAGCGCGGCATCACCATCTATTCCAAACTGGCACGGTTCGAGACGGCCGGGAGACCTTTCACGATTCTGGATACGCCGGGGCATGCGGATTTCTCTCCGGAGACGGAGCGGGCGCTGCGGGTTCTGGACGCAGCCATTCTCGTGATCAGTGCGGCGGATGTGATGAGTCAGCAGGGAGCGGATCCGCAGGTGCGGCTCCTGTGGAAGCTGCTGCACCATTATCAGGTTCCTGCAATGATCTTCCTGAATAAGCTGGATCAGTTCCTGACGTCAGACCTGGCTTCCAAAGAGGCTTCCGGGGAGAGCCTGCAATCGGAATCTGCAGCAGAGGCTGAAAAAGAATCCGAATATAAGGCGGAAAAGGTTGCTCTTGCAGGAAAGCTTCTGGGATATCTGCAGAAGGATCTGGGACAGAGTCTGGTGCCGTTTGACGAGCGCCAGCTGTGCGAGGACAACGAGGAGTCTGTGGCAGTCTGCGAGGATGCCCTGATGGAGCGGCTGCTGGAGGGAGGAGCCGTGACGGATGAGGATGTCAGAAGGCTCCTGCAGGAAGGCCTCCTGGTGCCGGTCTATGCGGGAAGTGCGCTGCGCGGAGAAGGCGTGGAGGCTCTTCTGGAGGGACTGAGAAGGTACACGGGAGAGGACAATTCCGGCACAGAAATGCTGCCAGGATCTGCAGAAAAGGCAAAGTCCACACCCATGCGTTTAGCGGAGAAGGAGATGTCGTCGAAAGAGATATCAGAGGAACCCTTCGGCGCGCTGGTCTACAAGATCACGCGGGAGAACGGAACGCGGCTCACCTGGATGAAGATCACGAGCGGGAGCCTGTCTATTCGGGATTCTGTACAACAGCTGCCGGCACAGGTGACGGGCGCAGGAGCACCTTACGGCGGAGGCCAGAGCAGCGGCGGAGCTTCCGGAGTCAGTGCGGGCGGTTCTGATCTTACAGAAGCGATGATGGGGGAAGCCTATGCTCCGGATGATTCGGATGCTGCAGAGGATGCAGATTGCAGCACAGACACGGCGCCGGTTTCGGAGAAGATCAGTGAGCTCCGCCTGTATTCCGGCGATCGCTATCAGCAGGTGACGCGAGTGGAGGCCGGGGAGATCGTAGCGGCGGCAGGCCTTAGCTATACACAGGCAGGGGATGGCCTTGGCATCGAAGAGAGTCGTTCCGAGGAACTCCTTGCACCTATCATGTCCTGCCGGGTCACAGCTACCGACCGCTTCGGAAAGCCGGTGGATGAATTCACCTTGATGAAGGTTCTGCGCGAGCTCGAGGAGCAGGAACCCATGCTGCAGGTTGCCAGAGAGGAAGAAACCGGTGATCTGACCGTGCGCATTATGGGAGCAATTCAGATCGAAATTCTGGAGAACCTCCTGCGGGAAAAATACGACCTTCGCGCCAGCTTTGGCCAGGGGAGCATTATTTATCAGGAGACCATCGCAAGAGCGGTGGAGGGTGTCGGTCACTTCGAGCCGCTGCGGCATTATGCGGAGGTGCACCTTGCACTCGAGCCCGGCGAGCGGGGGAGCGGTATTGTGATCGAGAATCACTGCATTCCGAACATGCTGGAACGCAACTGGCAGAGCCTGATCCTGTCCCAGCTGTCCTCCAAACGGTTTAAGGGAGTGCTGACAGGTGCGGGGCTCACGGATGTCCGGATCAGCCTCCTAGGCGGCAAGGCGAGCAAAAAGCACACCAGCGGCGGTGATTTCCGAAAGGCTGCCTATGCGGCAGTGCGACAGGGTCTGATGTCCACAGAAAATGTGCTGCTGGAGCCGGTGCTGAATGTAACGCTGGAGATTCCTGCCGCCAATGTGGGAAGAGCCATGACGGATATCAGCCAGATGCACGGCAGCTGCCAGCCGGCCGAGCTGCTGGACGGATCGGCAGTCCTGCAGGGGACGGTTCCTGCCTCGGAGCTGGGAGATTACGCAGCGACGGTGGCCGGATATACCGGCGGACGGGGAAGGCTTTCGGCTACGTTCAAGGGCTACGAGCCCTGCCACAACGCGGAGGAGGTCATTGCCGAAAAGGCCTATGATCCGGATGCCGACCGCAGGAATCCCTCCTGGTCGGTATTCTGTTCTCATGGTGCAGGGACCGTTGTGACATGGGATCATGTGCGGGAGATGATGCACGTGGATACGGAATGGAAGCCGGATGGGAACGCAGCAGACGGTTCCGAAACGGAAGTGATCGGAACCGAAGCGGTCAACGGACGTCAGAAAGGCTCCGCAAATCGTACGAATCATTCGAATGAAATAGATGATTTCAAAGAGCGGCAGCAGGCGCGGGAACGGGAAGAGAAGGAGCTGGAGCGAATCTTTGAGAAGACCTATGGCCCGGTACAGCATTCCCTGCGGCATCCCGACAATGTTCGCCGGGAGGTGCAGGGACTGGTATTGCCCTCTGAGGAAAGGGCGGCCGCAGGGAACGCCGGAATGGCAGGCGGCGGAGGAATACCAAAGGATTCAACCGGCGGCGCGCAAAAGGCTTCTGCCGATACCAAGTGGGACAGCAGACGCCGGGCGGCCGCGGAACAGCAGCAGGAATTCCTGCTGGTGGATGGGTATAATATTATTTTCGCCTGGGCGGAGCTAAAGGACCTGGCAAAGACGGATATCAAATCGGCCAGAGACCGCCTGCTGGATATTCTGTCGGACTATGCGGGCTACAGCGGCAAGAACGTGATCGTCGTCTTCGATGCCTATCGTGTACCCGGCGGAAAGGGAGAGTATTATAGATACAACAATCTGGACGTGGTGTTCACGAAGGAAGCGGAGACCGCAGACCTCTATATCGAGAAGACCGCACACCGTCTGTACCCGAAGAACAAGGTCACGGTAGCAACCGGAGATTATGTGGAGCAGATCATCATCTTCGGCGCAGGAGCGGTGCGCCTCTCGCCGAGGGGCCTTCTGGAGGAGATTCTGTTCGCCGGGAATGAACTGAAGGACAAATATGTGACATCAGATTAGGGAATGCAGCTGTCATGGGGAAAAGGCCTTATAAAGTCAGATCGTTTGAAGATGGCCTGAACGACGTAGGAGACAAATATGGAAAACAGAAAAATAAACGCAAAATCAAATAAGCCTGCCAAAGCGGCAGAATCCAAGACGAAAAGGCCTGAGAGGCCCGTAAAATCTAACGGAGCGAAGGTGGAAAGACCTGGGAGGCCCGCAAAATCTAACGGAGCGAAGGTGGAAAGGCCTGAGAGGCCCGCAAAATCTACCGGACTGAAGGCAGAAAGACCGGAGAAATCCGCAAAGCCTGCCGGGAAGAAGTCGGCATGTCCCTACAACGGTAAGTGCGGCGGCTGCACCCTGATCGATGTACCGATGGAGGAACAGCTGGCGGATAAACACCGCTGGGTTCGCGAATGCATCGGTGCCTACGGCCCGGTGGAGCCGGTGATTCAGATGAAGAATCCCTACCGCTATCGCAACAAGGTGACCAGCATCTTCGGTCTGGACCGCAAGCGGCATCCGGTCTGCGGCGTCTATCGCGCGCGCACTCGTGATATCGTTCCGGTAAAGGAATGCCGGATCGAGAACCGTCAGGCGGATCGGATCGTGCAGGATATCTTCGAGATGCTGCCTTCCTTTAAGCTGCGGGTTTATGATCCGGAGACGGGACTCGGAATTCTGCGGGCAGTGCAGATCCGTACGGCGCACGCAACCGGTGAGGTGCTGGTGACACTGGTGACGGCGGGACCTGTTTTTCCGTCACGGAACAATTTCTCAAAGGCACTGACGGCGCAGCATCCGGAGATCACGACGATTGTGCAGAACATCAAGGAGAATGACAGCTCCATGGTGCTGGGAGAGCGAGAGAAGGTCCTGTACGGAAAGGGATACATCGAGGATGAGCTGTGCGGCAAGCGGTTCCGTATCTCGTCCCGTTCCTTCTATCAGGTGAATTCGCTGCAGACGGAGAAGCTCTATCGTATCGCCATTGATGCAGCGGGCCTTAGCGGAAAGGAGCGCGTGCTGGATGCCTACTGCGGCATCGGTACAATCGGAATCTGTGCAGCAGATCACGCGAAGGAGGTCCTGTCCGTGGAACTCAACGGAGATGCAGCGCAGGACGCGGAAAATAACGTCCGCCGCAACGGCCTGACGAACGTGACCGTCTACCATGAGGATGCCGGGAAATTCATGCAGGAGATGGCGGCCCAGGGAGAGCGCGCCGATGTGCTGTTCATGGACCCGCCGCGCAGCGGCTCCACAGAGGAATTCCTGGAGGCTGCTCTCCAGATGGGACCGGAGAAGATTGTCTACATCTCCTGCAACCCGGAAACGCTGGGGCGCGATCTGGAGATCCTGACGAAGGGCGGCTATCGGATGAAACGTGCCGTTCCTGTGGACATGTTCCCGTTTACCAGAGAAGTCGAGACGGTTGCGTTACTGCACAGGACGAAACGGTTTGATTAAGCAGATACAATTCTCTGATTTGAGTGCCGGGAAGAAGCGGCCATTACATAGCAAAATACTCTTGAAAAACAGAAAGGAGGGCGGATGAACTGGATAGACGGAAAAATACGCTGTTGTTGGGCAAATCCGAAAAATGAACAGTACATCCGTTATCACGATAAGGAATGGGGCGTTCCGGTACACGATGACCGGAAGCTCTTTGAGATGCTGATATTGGAGTGCTTTCAGGCAGGGCTGTCCTGGGAATGCGTCCTGAACAAGCGAGATGCGTTTCGCGAAGCCTTTGATGATTTTGATCTGGAGAAGATCTGTGCTTATGATGCGGATAAGCTGGAGACTTTGCGGAACAATCCAGGTATTATAAGAAATCACCTGAAAATCCAGGCGACTGTTACTAACGCAAAAGTATTTCGCGAGATTCAGAAGGAATGCGGCAGCTTCTCAGATTACCTCTGGCACTGGACAGATGGTAAGGTGGTCTATGAAAACGGACACACAAGTTCGGAGCTGTCTGATGGTATATCCAAAGACCTGAAGAAGAGAGGTATGAAGTTCGTGGGGACAACAGTCATCTATGCCTATTTGCAGGCAGTAGGCGTGCTCTATTCTCATGAGGATGGCTGTTTTCTTGCAAATCAATTTCAATCATGAATTCACTATGGCAGCATCTTTTCATTGAAGGGATCTCTTCAGAGATCTCTTGAGCAAAATCGATAAAGGGTTGGTTGTTGTTTGTAGATTCAAGGACCGAATAAATCAAAAGCAAGAGACAGGGAATTGTATAGCATATGGCAAGAGAGAATGTATGTGGGAGTAAAGAATTAGAATTTGCTGTATTCTGCATCGAAAATGTGGCTTCAAGACTAAATGTTGATGCACAGAAAGTGTATGATGCTCTGACAGAGCAGACAGACATTTTGAATGAATATATTATTCCAGAGTATGAGGTGCTGCATACACAGAGTAAAGACTACATCGTAGAAGATATTATCGATATTATGAAGGAAAGGGGAGTGAAGCTGTGAATGCAAATCCAATCCTTTTACAAAAGAAGTATGCCCGCATTGTGGAGCTTTTTGCAAAGCAGAACGGAATCGATTTAAAAAAAGCACTGGATATATTCTATCATTCAGAGCTGTATGAACTGATGCACGAGGGAGTATCAGACATGCATTGTATGAGTGATGAATATCTGGTGCAGGAGCTGGACGAAGAGCAGCAGAATATGAAATAGCGGAAGTTGCTGCAGAATTTACAGCAATTGCCATTATTGGTAAAATGTGCGCTTGTTATTAACTTTACAGCATCAGACCGATGGAGCAATGAACGCTTCATCGGTCTTTTTGTTATAATCAAAGAGATCACGCAAAACAACAATTCACATACTCAACGATGATCCCCCTGCCAGTGCAAAAGTGCGCTGCAGTTCGGGGGGGGCGTTGGTGCTGTTCATATATCCACACGGGGAGGGCTGCATGGTAACCGCCCGTCCCCATGGTTTGTTGATTGTGTAAATATATAAAATAATATGGCAGTGTGAAAGTTACACAGTAGATACGAGGGAGAATAGAACCCTCTTTTTAGTACATTCAATTGTATTGAAACATCAATACAGCATTAGCAATATGGTAATAGCAGAGGAAAGGGAGGTAGGGAACATGAATGATTCAATTAAAGAACTGATAGATAACATCGTGGCGTTTAGAGATGCAAGAGACTGGAAGCAGTTTCACAACCCGAAGGATCTGGCAATCTCTATTTCCTTGGAGGCAGCTGAATTACTGGAGGTGTTCCAATGGTCAGGGGCGGACACGGCGGCTGACAGCGAAAAGAAAATCAGAAAAATCAAGGAGGAGCTGGCAGATGTGCTGATTTATGCGCTCCTTATGGGAAATGATCTCGGACTGGACATTTCCGAAATCGTAGATACTAAGATTGAAGAGAATAATCGGAAGTATCCGGCAGAGAAGTCATATGGAAGGGCTGATAAATATACAGCATATATGACAACTGAGAGCGGAGAAAAAGTGGAATGATCGTTTATGATGGATTAAAAAGTGATTTCCTAAACAGTGTAGATAACGACACCATTGCAATGGAGATTGAAAAATGCATTTATGACAAAATGGGAAAGCATACCGTAGCAAACGAGTTCCTTTCCTGGGACAACTCCATGCAATATATGTATAAAGTCATGAATGATCCAGAAATTCCTTCAGATGCCGGGATAGCGATTGAGTACAACGTTCCTCAGACGGCAAAAAGAGTGGACTTTATGATTTCCGGTTATGATGTAAATGATAATCCGGGCATGGTAATCATAGAGCTGAAGCAGTGGAGCAAGCTGGATAAGGTTGAACACACGGATGCACTGGTAGAAACCTATACCGGCGGTGCGGTTAGACGAGTGGTACATCCTTCGTATCAGGCATGGTCGTACTCTCAGCTGATTTCTGATTACAACGCTGCAGTACAAGATCAAAAGGTTCAGTTGGTGCCATGCGCATTCCTGCACAACTATATAAGACGGGATAATGATCCGCTCGACGATGCTCAGTATGACACGTATACATCGGTATCACCGGCGTTTACAAAGGGACAGGTAAATGACTTACGGGACCTGATCAAAAAGTTTGTAAGGAAGGGCGACAATAAAGAGGTTCTGTATCTGGTCGATCATGGAGCAATCCGTCCGTCGAAGAGCCTTCAAAATGCTGTTGCATCGATGATTGCCGGAAATCAGGAATTTGTAATGATTGATGAGCAGAAAGTCGTTTTTGAAGAGGTTC
>CAYLUU010000038.1:0-17358 GCA_964386925.1 uncultured Sarcina sp.
AGACCGCCGGACGACAGGGTGGCGGCAGAATATCCGGAGCGGGGTCTCTTGAGGCCTCGGCACTTGCGAACGTATTTTGTGAGCTTAGTGCCGCTAGGTCCGAAAGCGAAGCCGAGAGGCGTCCCCGAGCCGGATATCTCCGCCAGGACCCGTCGTCCGCGTGCTGGTCTCTTAAAAGTTTACAAAGCTCTCTTTGGTCCCCATTCCCAGGCGGTTCATGGCCGAGAAGATGGCGCGTACCGAGGCGCGGGTGATGTTGGAGCTGACGCCGACACCGTAGGTTGTTTTGCCGGAATGGGAGTCGAGCAGGTGGATATAGGCCGCTGCCTGTGAATCAGAGCCTGCCTTCAGCGCATGCTCCTCGTAGTCCAGGATGCGGACATCGTAGTCATAATTCTCATGCATGCCACGACGAACAGCATCCAGCGGTCCGTTGCCGACTGCCGTAAAGCTCTTCTCCACGCCGCAGTCTGTAAATGTTACGGTTACCTGTGTATCAAATTCCGTATCGCTGCCGAGTTCTACCACCTGCAGCTTTTTAAAGTGCAGCGGCTCTTTGCGCTCCAGATATTCCGAACGGAACATCTGCATGATCTCCTCCGGCGGAACCTCGCCTTCCTTCTCACTGGTGGACTGCACCACATCTGCGAACTCACGCTGCATTGCCTTCGGCAGCTTGAAGCCAAAATAAGCATCCATCACAAAGGCCACACCGCCCTTGCCGGACTGGGAATTGATGCGGACAATCGGCTCGTATTTGCGTCCGATGTCTGCGGGATCGATGGTGAGATACGGAACCGCCCAGACCTTCGAGCCGCGCTCGCGCATGGCATTGACGCCCTTGTTGATGGCATCCTGATGCGAACCGGAAAAGGCTGTGAATACCAGCTTGCCGGCATAGGGATGGCGCGCATCCACCTTCATCTTCGTCACACGCTCGCAGACCTGAATGATCTCGTTGATGTCCTCCAGGTTCAGCTCCGGCTCAATGCCCTGTGAGAACATGTTGTAGGCCACATTCAGAATGTCCACGTTGCCGGTTCTCTCGCCGTTGCCAAGGAGCGTTCCCTCTACGCGGTCTGCTCCGGCCAGAAGTGCCAGCTCAGTTGCTGCCACGCCCTCGCCGCGGTCATTGTGCGGATGTACACTGAGAATAATCGACTCACGATCCTTGAAATGCCGGCTGCAGTATTCAATCTGATCTGCATAGACGTTCGGAGTCGTCATCTCTACCGTTGAAGGCAGGTTGAAGATGATCGGATTCTCCTTGGTCGGCTGCCACACATCCTGCACGGCCGTACAAACTTCAACCGCATAATCCATCTCCGTACCGGTAAAGCTCTCCGGCGAATACTCCAGAATGATCTTCCCCGGGAAATTTGCCGCACGTTCCTTCACCCATTTGGTGCCCTGCACAGCAATGGCCTTGATCTCGTCCTGGCTCTTGCCGAATACAACATCACGCTGCAGGGTAGAAGTAGAATTGTAAATGTGTACAATTGCCTGCTTGCATCCCTTTATGCACTCAAAGGTACGCTCAATCTGTTCCTCTCTGCACTGAGAGAGTACCTGAATGCGCACATCATCCGGAATAAGATTCTCTTCGATCAGTTTGCGAATAAAGTCGAATTCGATCTGGCTGGCCGCAGGAAAGCCTACCTCAACCTCTTTGAATCCCAGCTTCATCAGGAGGTTCCACATTTCCAGCTTCTCCGAAACCACCATCGGATCCACCAGGGCCTGATTTCCGTCGCGCAGATCCACGCTGACCCAGATGGGAGCCTTCTGGATTTCCTTGTTCGGCCACTCACGCTCCGGATAATGCATTACCGGAACTCTCTGATAACGTTCTACATTCTTCATGATGTCCTCCTTCTGCTGCGGCTGCCCTTCGAGATCTGCATCTGCAGATTCTGAAACGGTGCCGCGCAGTTATCGTCTCTTACCAAAAAACCTGCCCGGATACAGCTCCGGGCAGGTCATCGCTTCGTGTATTGCTATTCTCCAAGTCCGCCTTCGATCGCTGCCACCAGAGAGGCAAGTGCCTCCTCCTCGTCAGGACCGTCACAGATGAGCTCGATTTCATCGCCTGATTTCACACACGCGCCAAGCACAGACAGAACACTCTTCGCGTTTGCGGTTGTATCTTTGAACTGAAACGTTATCAGTGATTTGAATTCCATCGCATCCTTACATAGGATGCCGGCCGGACGCAGGTGCAGACCTGTTGGATTTTTAATAACTACCTTCTGTCGAACCATTTCCTGCTTACCTTACACACTTATCGCTGCTCTTTCACTGCGCCGGATGGCAACTTCCATTGTCCCTTCGCACAGTCAGGCAGATACGGATCATGATAGCAGATCCTAACTTCCGTGACAAGCTTATGCCAGTGCCTCCTCAATGAAGGCCGCCAGTGCCTCTGCCTTCTGCTGCAGGACTTCCTGATCCTCACCCTCGATCATTACACGAACCAGCGGCTCAGTTCCGGACGGACGGATCAGGACGCGTCCCTTGCCGTCAAATTCCTTTTCCAGGGCTTCGATGCGAGCAACAATTTCCGGATCATCCCGGTAGTGCTCTTTTTTCGCATTGTTAACCTTCGCATTGACCAGAGCCTGCGGATATTTTTTCATAATCTGAGCCAGCTCAGACAAAGCCTTTCCACTCTCCTTCATCACCTGCAAAAGATGCAGGCAGGACAGAAGGCCGTCGCCGGTGGTATTCTCGCCCAGGAAAATGATATGTCCGGACTGTTCGCCGCCCAGATTCGAATCGATTTCCCGCATTCTCTCCAGAACGTAACGATCTCCCACCTTGGTGCGCTCGATCCGAATCCCGTTCTCCTCGCCCATGATAAAGAACCCCAGATTACTCATCACCGTTGCTACGATGGTATTTCCCTTCAGCGTTCCTTTTTCCTTCATGAAGCTGCCGATGATAGCCATGATTTTGTCACCGTCTACCATCTCGCCCTTCTCGTCCACTGCAAGGAACCTGTCCGCGTCTCCGTCAAAGGCAACGCCGATGGCCGCACCTTCGCTCAGAACCTTGTCCCGCAGCTCGCCCATATGCGTGGATCCGCATTTGTGATTGATGTTCACACCGTCCGGATCATTGTGAATCGGAATCACGTATGCACCCAGCTTCCGCAATGCCTCAATGTTCGACAGATAGGAAGCTCCCTCTGCCGTGTCCACAACGATCTTCATTCCTGTCAGATCCATCGGAACCGTCTCAACGGCATGGTCCACATATTCGTGCCAGGACTCCATGCGGTATTCGATGTGTCCTACGCCCTCCCCGGTAGGGAAGGTAATGTCCGCCATATTGCTGCGAATCTCTGCCTCGATCTCATCCTCGGTCGCATCCGGCAGTTTGAAGCCGTTGCCGTCAAAGAATTTAATGCCGTTGAACTCCATCGGATTATGCGAAGCGGAAATAACAACGCCGGCATCCGCATGATGGGTTCTCGCAAGGTACGCCACCGCCGGGGTCGGCAGAATTCCCAGATAGATTACATTCGCTCCGACGGAGCAGGCTCCCGCCATCAGTGCATTGGCCAGCATATCACCGGACCGTCTGGTATCACAGCCCACCATGATCACCGGACGCTTGCCGCCGTTGTCCTTCGACAGGACATAGGCTCCTGCCTGTCCCAGCTGCATGGCCATCTCTACCGTCAGTTCCTCATTGGCTACTCCGCGAACTCCATCGGTTCCGAACATTCTGCTCATAAATCCTTCTATCTCCTTTGCTCTACTGCCGTTTCACCGGCATCTCCCAGTTCTCCTGGCGATGTGCTATCGCCGAGGATTTTTGAAATCTGCAATCGTGAAAATGGGCAAGTTATTCAGGCTGGTTATTGAAAACTTGACGCACTAGTTGCTGCTGCTGTAAACCGCGAGCTGTGTCACCTCAACCGACGCCGTAATGGTATTGTTGACGGTTACTCCGTCCGGCGCCGTAACGGTGATCTCGGCCGTATACAGTCCGCTGACGTTGTGCGATGCATCTTCCGAAATCACCTCACTCACATCAATGGTCGGCGCCAGATCGGACACCTTGATGGAATCCACCGCAGAGGTCAATCCCGTAATGTTCACGGTAAAGTTTGCCGGTCCATCCTCCGCTTCTATTGTTTTCTTACCGTCACTGACGGACACCACCTCTGCACTGTACCCGTCCGGAACATTCTCCAGTTCAACATCCGACACGCTCACAGTGACATCCGACGTCTCTGCCGCCTCAATCCCAACGGTGATGTTCACCATTCCGTCAAACTTCGAATCTGCCAGCGACACACCCTCCGGCAGATAGTCCTTCAGGTTGATGCTGACCTGACAGCTCGATGTCGCACCGGAAATGTCCACCACCGACGCCGGAATGGAAATCTTCTCGATCTCCGACAAAACAGCGCTCTTCCCGGCCAGCTTTACTGACTCCGGATCCGCCGTCACAACGCCGTTGCGCAGATACCCGTCTGCCGGTGTTCCGCTGACATTAACCTCAATCGGAACCGTTTTCAACGGCAGAATCGTTACATTCACCTTCACTGACGTGATGTTCATCGTCAGATTCGTTGTGTCGATGTTGTTGCCGTCGGCATCCACCAGCTTTACATCTGCGTAGGTGGTAATGCTGCCGGTCGCTCCCGACACGTCAACGGTTGCCTTCGCCCCGGCGATGCTGGACACCACCGACTCCGGTCCGGATACGCGAATCTGGTTCTGCTCCGGCGAGACAGTATCCAACTCATAGCCGTCTGCCACGCTTCCGCTGGTCTCCGTCTGCAGAGCAAACGAATCCGTCAGCTTCGGCTCGATGGACAGCATCACATTGTCAATGCTGCCGTCGATGTCCTCAATGTCGCTGTTGTACCGGTTGGAATAATACTTAATCTCCACCGTATTCAGGCTGGTCATGTTCTCCACATCTGCCGTAGCCACAATATCATCCCGCGTCAGATCCTCAATGATCGAACGTCTCGCCTTGATGGTCACCACCGGGACGACATCCGTACTGTCCAGGATCGTGTAGACCTCTCCCTGATCGGTGATCATTGAAGTGTGCAGCAGCTTGACCTGAACGTTGCTGATTCTCTTATACACCACCGGATCATTGACATTGTTGATCACCAGCCACAGAAAAACAGCAATTACAAGGGCGGCCACTTTCCACCCAAGATTATTCAGAATGTGCGGTCTGTCCTTATTCTCCTTCATTCTGATCCTTGTCCTTTCGGGTCGCAAGGATACCCTTACGGTCACTTACATCCTTATCCTGCAGCTTCACCAGCCGTGCCCGCAGCTCGTCCGCATTGATGTCACGATCCAGTGTGCCGCGATAGGCTACACTGATCTTGCCTGTCTCCTCCGACACGATAATCGTCAGCGAGTCCGTAACCTCTGAGATACCGACGCCGGCACGGTGCCGTGTTCCCAGATCCTTGTCCATCTTGTTCTCCGACAGCGGAAGATAGCACGTTGCAGCCACCACACGATCGCCGGAAATGATCACCGCGCCGTCATGAAGCGGTGTATTCTTCTCAAAGATATTGATGAGCAACTGGCTGGTCACCATAGCATCCAGCTCGATACCGGTACGCTCCCACTCACGCAGAGGCGTGCTCTGCCTGATCACGATCAGCACCCCGGTCTTTACCTTGGCCATTGCCACACAGGCGCGGACAATCTCCGAAATGGTCTTGTCCGTGAACAATCCGCTTCCGCTTCGGGAATTGTCCCGGAACAGGGCGGCCATAAAATTCTTCTGTCCCAGCTCCTCCATGGCAGAGCGCAGCTCCGGCTGAAGGATAACGACAAAAGCAATGACCGCAATGCTGGTCACATTCTGCACGATCCACAGAATGGTAGTCATGTTGAATGCCGCTGCCACCACAACAAAGACCGCAATGAATCCCAGTCCCTTTAGCAGCGCATACGCCCTGGTGTTCTGGATCCACATAATAATGTGGTACACCAAAAAGGCAATGATCAGGATCTCCACAATGTCGGTCCATCCCACTGTCGGAATATGCAGTACATCTGTGTAATTGGTTATCAGCTGCTGTAATGTCTGCATTGCCCTTCATTCAAGCCGCTTTGGCTCGCCAATTGCCTCGTCTCACCGCTTCCTTCAGAATTTCCAGGAAAATTCTGAAGCCGCACGTGTTGTCAGAAGTCCTCCCGGAAATCATCCTGATACAAATCCTGCGGGAGCTCATCATACCCGGGGTCCTCATAATAATCGTCTCCGATATCTTCCCAGCCTTGATCCTGCTGCTCCGGATAAAAGTCCTGCCGATCCCGTTCGGACGCTCGCTCTGCCCCGTAACCATTCCGGTGTTCCGCCTTTCGGTTCCCCGGTCTTGCACTACCCTTTCTGGAATTGATGGTCTTCACCATACGTCTGGGACGCGCATAGGAATTCTTGGGAATCGCCCGTACATAATAGTAATAATCGTCATCCTCGAACTGCGTATTCTCTACTCTGGAATAATCCAGATTGAACAGCAGGAACGTGATCACCAGGCCGACGCCCAGACCTACAATGGCTCCCAGAAATGCCAGCCCGATATTCGTATCCGTGCTGTAGACCATTGCACCGATCAGGAGAATCAGGAGCTGTACAACAGCACCTGCGCCGGATGCCGCCATCCAGGCATTGCGGATCGGCAGCTGATGAATGACATAAACCACAATCGCCGCAGCCGCCACTGCAATCACACTGATCATCATAGTCTTGTCCTGCATGATTCCGTCGAGGAGAAACTGCAGCCTGGTCACCATGCTGTCTGTCGAATCACTGCCGGATGAACTGTTGATTGCTGTCTCATTATTGTGAACGAAGCGAAGAAAGCTGTCTGCAATTACGCCTACCGCCACCGTCACGCCACTGGCCGGTGAATACAGCAGTCCACCCGCAATCGGCAATGCATACTGGACGCCGATCGCACGGCAGGACGGGAACAGCAGGAGCAGCATCGAATCCCCCGGTGTAAAGCGAAAATACACCAGCAGCAGCACCAGGAACAGCAGAGCTCCGATAGCCGCCGCTTCCAAGGCCAGTGAATACAGATGCACCAGAATCACCACTCCCAGCAGAATCACCACCAGATTGACCGGGATCAGAGTTCCGATCAATGCCAGAATAAAGGTAGGCATCACTCCCGCCAGTGTGTTCTGATATCCGATCAGACTGTTGATATAGATCAGAGCCAGAAGCGTTGCTGCGAATTTTACCGCCAGATTGATATAGTTTTCATACTGCGAATAGATGTCAATCACCTTTTCGCGCAGTTCCAGTAACGTCGTCATAGGTTCTCAGCTTTCCTTCCGGTAATCTGCGGCCATCCTCTGCAGGTCCTCATAGTACCTGTCCAAATGTCTGCGGGCACGTTCATATCGTGTTCCGTAAACCGCAACGGTGATCCCGGTCATAATCCCCATGAAGATCAGATAGTACAGCAGAACACGCAGCAGGAATACCCGCAGATCCGCATTGTAGATCTGATTGATCAGGGTCTCAAAATCGTGCACGGCATAGCATCCGAACAGAATCAGAAAAGCAATCGTTCCGCAGATTATGGTAATCATCAACTGCTTCGTCAGATAATCTCCACGAAAATATCCCGTAATCTTCTCATCTGTCCTGCCGCTGTTCTTCTCATACGCAGCCATCCGTGTCATTCTGCGGACGTGTTTCTCATTGATCATGTCTGATCTTCTCCAATCGCCAGGCTGATAAAATTCACCTCCGCCGCGCCGGCGCCAAGCAATGTAGCCGCGCAGGCATCCACGGTGCTCCCCGTGGTGTAAATGTCATCAACCAGCATAATTATCTTCGATTCTACATCATCTGATGGGGCAGTAAAAGCCTTTTTCAGATTATTCCGCCGCTCATCCGCCCCCATGCTGCGCATGGCTGCTGTATCCGTCCGGCGTACCAACCACTCCTCCTGTACCGGAATTCCGACTCTTCGGCTCATAGCCTGTGCCAGAAGCGACGCCTGATTGTAGCCTCGTTTCCGCATTCTCTGCCGTGAAACCGGAACCGGAACGAATGCATCGATTTCTTCCAACGCGAATTCCTGCAGAAGGCGCCGTGTCATTTCCTCTCCCATCCACTCGGCGTACTCCGCCCGCCCCTCGTATTTCAGACGGTAAATCGCTCCGGAGATGTCACGATACCGATAGGCAGCGCAGCCTCTTCGATAGACGTGCAGACCTTCCCGGCAGTCTCTGCACAATTCCTGCCGGCTCTCCCTCATCACCTTTCCGCACTGGCAGCACAGGATATCCCGTTCTGTCAGGCGTTTCTCCGACATTTGCTCCCCGCAAGACTCGCAGACGAGGCTCCCGAAGGGCTGCACCGGCCGGTCACAGATGGGACAACGCCGGGGATACAGCAGGTCCAGAACCATGCTGCCGGGTGATTTCTTTCTGTTTTTCAAATTTATTCTTCCTTCCGTTCCCGTCAGCTTCCTGCCTGCTGCAATTCCCGGATCCGATCCTTCAGACCGGAATATCTCGTATAGGTACTGACATTCTGTTCCATTCGCAGAACCGCATTCGGATCGCCCAATACCACTACGCACTTTTTAGCCCTCGTCACCGCGGTATACAGAAGGTTTCGGTTGAACAGTCCGGTGGGTCCTGTCAACAGCGGCAGAATCACAGCAGGATACTCCGATCCCTGTGATTTGTGCACCGTGATGGCATAGGCCAGCTCCAGATCATCCAGCTGCGTAAAGGGATAATGTACAATTCGGTTTTCATCGAACTGCACCGTCAGCTCTGCCGCCTCCCGGTCCACGCTCAGGACGACGCCGAAATCGCCGTTAAATACGCCGGTTCCTTTATCAATCGGCATGCCGAAGTTGCCCTGTACCTCCCATTCCATCTGGTAGTTGTTCCGGGTCTGCATGACCTTATCTCCCACCCGGAAGGTCTGCTCGTGTGCCTGCGTCTGTGCTTTTCCTGGTTCCTCCGGATTCAGCACACTCTGCAGCACCTCATTCAGACGAATGCATCCAAGAGCGCCCTTGCGCATCGGCGTCAGCACCTGAATATCATCTCTGCCGCCGTTCACGTATTTCGGCAGCATCTGCTGAATCAACATGACGATATGTTTGTACATAACCTGCGGATCCTTCCTCTCAAGGAAGAAGAAATCCCTGGACTTATTGTTCAGCTCCAGCGGCTCTCCCTGCAGAATCCGGTGCGCATTCATGACGATGTCGCTCTGTTGTGCCTGTCGGAAGATCTTCTGCAGCGTAATGCTGCAGAAGGCACCGGATTCCATCATATCCTGCAGGACTCTCCCCGGCCCGACGCTCGGCAGCTGGTGAATGTCTCCCACCATAATGAGTCTCGTTCCCGGCCGAATGGCACACAGCAGTGCATGAAATAGGAAGAGATCCACCATGGACATTTCGTCGATGATCACCACATCCGCTTCCAGCGGATTGTCCGCGTCACGTTCAAACCGCCAGGATTCCTCCTGTCCACCGGTCTCCTCTGCACCGCTTTCATCCCCCATCGCTTTATAACCCAGAAGCCGGTGAATGGTCATGGCCTCATGCCCCGTTGCCTCCGTCATCCGCTTGGCCGCCCGTCCCGTCGGCGCCGCCAGCAGCACCGACTTCACATCGGACAGAAAGAAGCGAATGATGGTGTTGATGGTCGTTGTTTTGCCGGTTCCCGGTCCGCCGCTGATGAGCAGCACGCCGCGGGTAACGGCCAGGCGAACCGCCTTTCGCTGCAGCTCATCCAGATCCAATCCTTCGTGCTCTTCGATGTGCCGGATACGCTCAGTAATCTCATTCTCCGAGAAAGTCTTGACCCGCATCGTGTCCAGATCCAGCAGACGACGCGCAATCTCCTGTTCCAGTCGGTATGCATAGGCAGAATACACCTGCGGCTCCTCTGCCGGTTCTTCCTCTGCCGCCGCAATGGCCTCTGCCGATTCCTTCGGGCTCCTCTGTCCGCTTTCCGGCACCCGAATCCGAACCTTTCGTTCAATGGCCAGATTCTCCAGCTGAATCTGGATGGACTCTGCCGGGACCTGCAGCAGCTCCCGGGTTCGCTGCAGGAGCACGGACTCCGGCAGATAGCTGCTGCCCTCCTGCAGATTGCCTGACAGCACGAACAGGATTCCGCTGCGGATTCGGTAATCCGAGTCCGGCTGAATCCCGCTCTGCATGGCAATCTCATCCGCCATGGAGAAGCCGATTCCGGAGATGTCCTCTGCCATCTGATAGGGGTTCTCCTTCAGGATTCTGTACATCTCCTCCCCATAAGCCTCCCAGATTTTCAGGGCCTTCCTGCCGCCGATTCCGTACTGCTGCAGGTAGATCATGGCATCGCGAATGTCTTTTTTCTCCGCCAGCTGTACGGCAATCTCTCTCGCAATGCGGCCGCTGATCCCCTTTACCTCGGCCAGACGCTCCGGCTCCTCATCCAGTACTCGCATGGTGTCCTCTCCGAATTTCTTTACAATCCGTTTGGCAAGCGAGTCCCCGATTCCCTTGATTGCACCGGACGCAAGATACCGGTAGACAGCCTGGGTTCCTTCCGGCTGCACAACCTGATAGTCCGTGACCTTCAGCTGATCTCCGTATACAGGATGCGTCACCACCTCACCGGTGATTTCCACGCTTTCTCCTTCCGAAATGGCTGCCGGGAAGCCGGTGCAGGTAATCTGCTCCCCCTCCTCGCAAACCTCGAAAACGGTATAGAGATTCTCTTTATTCCGATAAATGATCGCTGAAATATATCCTTTGATTGTCTGCATTGGTTTGATTAGAGAAGGTCATCGCCATCACCGCCGGCGGCTTTTCGTCGCCGAGAACATAAGGCATGACTGTAATCTGCTGCGTAAAAAGAATTCGGAGGCAACTCTGTTCTGCTGCCCCCGAAGGATTCGATCCTAAAGATCCTAACTAAGAGGAAATGATGCGCGGCCGCTGCGGCCATTATGCCTCTATGGTGGGCTCCCCTGCGATGAACTCCACGTATTTGCCGGTTCCGATGGCAACTGCGGTCATGGGATCCTCCGCTGTTACGGCGCTGATGCCGGTCTTGCTGGTGATCAGCTCCTCCAGACCATTCAGCAAGGATCCGCCGCCGGTCAGGACGATACCGCGGTCAGCAATGTCTGCTGCCAGCTCCGGCGGAGTTTTCTCCAGAACGCTGTGGATTGCCTCCACGATCTGATTGGTTGCCTCCTTCAATGCCTCCTCGGTCTCACCGGAAGAAACCTTGATCGTACGCGGCAGACCGGTCACCAGGTTACGGCCGCGAACCTCGATGTAGTCCTCTTCCACCAGAGGATAGCAGGTTCCGATCTTGATCTTGATGTCCTCTGCGGTGCGTTCACCGACGAGAAGGTTGTACTTTTTCCTCATGTAGCGAACCAGTGCGTCATCGAAGTCATCTCCGGCCACCTTGATGGAGGTACTGACAACCGTGCCGCCCAGGGAAATCACGGCAATATCCGTGGTTCCGCCGCCGATGTCCACGACCATGTTGCCGCAGGGCTTGGAAATGTCAATGCCGGCACCGATCGCTGCCGCAATGGGTTCCTCGATGATATAAACCTCACGGGCTCCGGCCTGGAAGGTTGCATCCTCTACGGCCTTCTTCTCAACCTCAGTTACCTGGCTGGGAACGCATACAGCGATCCTGGGTTTCCGGAAGGTTCTGCGTCCGACGGCCTTCTGAATAAAATATTTCATCATTTTCTCGGTTACCGTGTAATCCGAGATAACTCCCTGCCGAAGCGGGCGGACCGCCACAATGTTGCCGGGCGTACGGCCCAGCATCAGGCGAGCATCCTCGCCGATGGCTTTAATCTTGTTCGTGTCGCGGTCAAAAGCGACGACTGAGGGCTCCTTGAGGACGACGCCGCGCCCTCTGATATAAACGAGAACGCTTGCGGTTCCCAGGTCAATTCCAATATCTGAATGCTGAATAGCCATGCATCTGCTCCTATATCTCTAGTCTCCATATGCGGCTCTCCTCAAGAGGACAGACGCATGTACTAGTATAGACTACAGGCAGGTTGTTTTCAAAGTCTCTTCGGGCGGTTTGCCGCAGTTTCACAAAACTTTTAGTGACAACAAGTGTATCGCCGACAGCGGGGCAGGGGATGCGCGTCGCCAACAATTTACCGTCGCAGTGCTTTGTCGACGTAGTAGCCCGTGTAGGACCAGTGTGCCTTGGCGATTTCTTCCGGTGTGCCTGCTGCCACCACGGTTCCGCCGCCGTCGCCGCCTTCCGGTCCCATATCGATGATGTAGTCTGCTGTCTTGATTACGTCCAGATTGTGTTCGATCACAATGACGCTGTTGCCGCCTTCTACCAGCTTCTGCAGGATCTGGGTCAGCTTGCGGACATCTTCAAAGTGCAGTCCTGTTGTGGGCTCATCCAGAATGTAGATGGTTTTCCCCGTAGAGCGGCGTGAGAGTTCTGCCGCCAGCTTGATCCGCTGCGCTTCTCCGCCGGACAGTTCTGTGCTCGGCTGTCCCAGCTTTACATAGCCCAGGCCGACATCGTACAGGGTCTGGATTTTATCCCGGACAGACGGCACATTTTCGAAAAAGTGCACGGCTTCCTCAATGGTCATGTCCAGCACATCGTAGATGCTCTTCCCCTTGTATTTCACATCCAGTGTCTCGCGGTTGTACCGCTTTCCGCCGCAAACCTCACACGGCACATACACATCCGGCAGGAAATGCATCTCGATCTTCAGGATGCCGTCACCGGAGCAGGCTTCGCATCGTCCGCCCTTTACATTAAAGGAGAATCTTCCCTTGTTATAGCCTTTTGCCTTTGCATCCGGTGTCCCCGCGAACAGCTCGCGGATGATATCGAACACCCCTGTATAGGTTGCCGGATTCGAGCGCGGCGTCCTTCCGATGGGGGACTGGTCGATATTGATGACCTTGTCCAGCTGCTCCACACCTTCAATCCCGTCATGAGGGCCTGCAATGGTCCGGGCATGATTCAGATCATGTGCCAGGCGATTGTACAGAATCTCATTCACCAATGAGCTCTTGCCGGAACCGGATACCCCGGTTACCAGACACAGAACGCCCAATGGGAAGGACACATCAATGTGCTTCAGATTATTCATAGAGGCTCCGCGAACCGTAAGCCACCCGGTCGGCTCGCGCCGCTTCTCCGGCACCGGAACGAACTTCTTCCCCGACAGATACTGTCCTGTAATGGAGGCCGGATTCGCCATAATCTCTTCTGCTGTACCGCAGGCCACGATCTCGCCGCCATGGGAGCCGGCCCCCGGTCCCACATCTACGATATAGTCTGCCGCGCGCATGGTGTCTTCATCATGCTCCACTACGATTACCGTATTCCACATATCCCGCAGGCTTTTCAACGTCCGCAGCAGCTTGTCATTGTCACGCTGGTGCAGTCCGATCGACGGTTCATCCAGAATGTAGCAGACGCCCACCAGTCCGGAGCCGATCTGCGTTGCCAGACGGATTCGCTGCGCCTCACCGCCGGACAGAGTAGCCGTTGCCCGGGCAAGTGACAGATAATCCAATCCTACGTTGCTCAGGAATGACACGCGGCTGCGGATTTCCTTGAGAATCTGCTCGCCAATCCGTGCCTGCTGATCCGTCAGCTCCAGATGATTCACATAATCCAGAAGATCCCGGATGGACAGGCAGGTTACATCATAGATATTCCGGTCTCCGACCGTAACGGCCAGCGATTCCGGCTTCAGGCGCTTGCCGCCGCAGACCTTGCATGGACTCACGCGCATGAACTGCTCATATTCCTGCTTCATCCGGTCTCCGCATTCCCGGTAGCGGCGATAGGTATTTTCCAATAATCCCTCGAAGGTGATCCGATAGGCCACCTTGCTAACGCTCGTCTGGCTCTTGTAATGGATTTCGAACTCCTCCGGGGAGCCGTACATCAGGACCTTCTGTGCCTTCTCCGGCAGATCCTGCCACGGGGTATCCAGCGAAAATTTAAATTTCTCCGCCAGTCCCAGCAGTGTTGCATTCGTCCAGCTGCCGTCCTTCATGCAGCTGCCCCAGCCGCACACAGCAATCGCTCCATCCTGTATGGATTTCGTGCGGTCCGGCACCATCAGTTCGGGGTCAAACTCCATCTTGTATCCGATGCCGGCGCAGTTCGGGCAGGCTCCGAAGGGATTGTTGAAGGAAAAGCTCCGCGGCTCCACCTCAGGAATGCTGATGCCGCAGTCCGGGCAGGCAAAGCTCTGAGAGAACTGCAGGAGTTCTCCGTCCACGACCTGTACCTGTGCCAGTCCTTCGGCCAGCCCCAGTGCATTCTCCAGAGAATCCGCAAGGCGACGGTCCATCTCCGGGCGCACCACCAGACGATCCACCACCACCTCGATGCTGTGCTTGATGTTCTTGTCCAGCGTAATCTCTTCATCCGAAAGGCTGTATTGGTTGCCGTCTACCCGCACGCGAACATAGCCGGCACGTCTTGCCCGCTCCAGAACCTTCTCATGGCGGCCCTTCTTGCCGCGGACCACCGGAGCCAGGATCAGGAGCTTCGAACCTTCCGGAAGGCGTTTAACCTGATCGACCATCTGATCCACGGTCTGTTTGGCAATGACACGTCCGCAGTTCGGGCAGTGCGGAATACCGATTCTCGCATACAGCAGTCGGAAATAATCATAGATTTCCGTCACCGTTCCCACTGTGGAGCGCGGGTTGCGGTTCGTGGATTTCTGATCAATGGAGATGGCCGGTGACAACCCTTCGATCTGATCCACATCCGGCTTCTCCATCTGTCCCAGGAACTGCCTTGCATAAGAAGACAGTGATTCCATGTAGCGCCGCTGGCCCTCTGCATAAATCGTATCAAAGGCAAGGCTCGACTTGCCGGACCCGGACAGACCGGTCAGCACCACCAGCTCGTTTCGCGGAATTGTAAGATTCACGTTCTTCAGGTTATGCTCTCTCGCCCCGACGATTCGGATGCAGTCCTCCTTGTGAATAAGACTGCGCCGCTTTTCGTCATTTTTGCGCTGGCCCTGTGCCAGCTTCTCCGCCTCTGCCAGTGCCGGCCAGTAATCCGGCTTTTTCATCTTTGTCGCCATTTTTGTTTTATTTTCCTCCCGTCAGCTCCAGGAGCTGACGTTTTAACTCTGTCATCTGATCCCGGAGCTCGGCCGCCGTCTCGAAATTCAGCTCGGCCGCTGCCTTCCGCATCTGTTTCTCCACCTTGCGGATCAGCTCCTCCAGTTCCTTCTCCGACATGGATTCCGGATCCTTCTCGAACTGCACCTGCTCCTTCGTCACCTCACGCGAGATGGCAATCAGATCGCGCACTGCCTTCCGAATCGTCTGCGGCGTAATGCCGTGTTCCTCGTTGTAGGCCTCCTGAATGGCCCGGCGGCGCTTCGTTTCATCAATGGCCTTCCGCATGGAATCTGTGATGGTATCTGCATACATGATCACGTGCCCGTCTGCATTGCGGGCCGCGCGGCCGATGGTCTGCACCAGCGAGGTTTCTGAACGAAGGAAGCCTTCCTTGTCCGCATCCAGAATCGCCACCAATGAGATCTCCGGAATATCCAGTCCCTCACGCAGCAGGTTGATGCCCACCAGGACATCGAATACATCCAGACGCATGTCGCGGATGATCTCCGAACGTTCCAGCGTGTCAATATCGGAATGCAGATACCGCACCCGGATTCCCGCCTCGTTCAGGTAATCCGTCAGATCCTCCGCCATCTTCTTGGTCAGCGTCGTGACCAGAACCTTATTCTTCTGCTCCGTTTCCTTGCGGATCTCGGCGATAAGGTCATCGATCTGTCCCTCCACCGGCCGCACATCAATGTTCGGATCCAGGAGCCCGGTCGGGCGAATCACCTGCTCGGTTCGAAGAAGCTCATGCTCTTCTTCATATTTTCCCGGTGTGGCAGAACAGAACAGCATCTGGTCGATCTTCTGCTCGAATTCGCTGAAATTCAGCGGCCGGTTGTCCAGAGCCGACGGAAGACGGAAGCCGTAATCCACCAGCGTCAGCTTGCGGTTGCGGTCGCCGTGATACATCGCACCGATCTGCGGAATGGTCATATGCGACTCGTCCACAATGATCAGAAAGTCATCCGGGAAGAAATCCATCAGTGTCAGCGGCTCTGCACCCGGCGGCATGAAATTCAAATGACGGGAATAATTCTCAATTCCGGAGCAAAAGCCCGTCTCCCGCATCATCTCAATGTCGAAATTCGTCCGCTCCGATATGCGCTGCGCCTCAATGAGTTTGTCTTCCCCTTTAAAATAACGGACCCGCTCCTCCAGTTCCTTCTCAATGTTCTCGCAGGCTGCGTTAATTTTCTCCTGCGGCACCACATAATGTGACGCCGGATAGATCATGACATGCTCCAGACTCGCGTGTACCCGGCCGGTCAAGAGCTCCACTTCGCAGATCCGGTCGATCTCGTCTCCGAAGAATTCTACACGGATCAGGTATTCGCTTCCCTGCGCCGGATAGATTTCGAGCGTGTCCCCACGCACACGGAAATTGCAGCGTTCCAGGCTCTGGTCATTGCGTTTGTACTGGATAGCAATCAGCTCGCGGATGACATCGTCACGGTCCTTCTGCATGCCGGGCCGCAGCGAAATCGACATTCCCTTGAATTCATCCGGGGAACCCAGACCGTAAATGCAGGACACACTGGCCACGACGATGACATCTCTTCGCTCGGACAGAGAAGCCGTTGCAGACAGGCGCAGCTTGTCAATCTCGTCATTGATTGCAGAATCCTTCGCAATGTAGGTATCGGTCTGCGGCACATAGGCCTCCGGCTGGTAGTAATCGTAATAGGATACAAAATACTCCACGGCATTCTCCGGGAAGAACTCTTTCATCTCTCCGTACAGCTGCCCTGCCAGTGTCTTATTGTGCGATATGATCAGAGTCGGCCGATTCAGTGCCTGAATCACATTGGCCATGGTGAAGGTCTTGCCGGAGCCGGTGACGCCCAGCAGCGTCTGGAACTGGTTGCCTTCCCGGAAGCCTTTTACCAGCTCGGCAATGGCCTGCGGCTGGTCGCCGGTCGGCTGGAATTCGGAATGCAGTACAAAATGGTCCATTGGTATCCCCTGCGGATATATTTACCAATTCCAGACGCCAGATTCGATCCGCACGGGGCACGCTCTCGCTGCGTGATTCGCCTAGTGGTACTAAGCTCGCTGTAAAACGCTCGCAAGTGCCAAGGCAAATCAAGCACCCCGTCGCTGGATTCGAATCTGTCCCCTGGAATAGTTACCCCGTTAGTTAAAAACCTGCGATACAGCTTACTGTACCGCAGGTCGCGTCATTCGTCCATATTTTTCGAACA
>CAYLUU010000038.1:17458-22196 GCA_964386925.1 uncultured Sarcina sp.
CTTGCAATTACCGCCTCGGTCTGCCGTGGTCATGCGGCTCTTCGGCGATTCGTGTCCGGCTCTCGATGGTGTGTATATACACATCTTCCTGAACGGGAATGCCGGATTTCTCCCGTACCAGGTAGTGGGCCGCCTGTCTGGCTGCTGCCACCGGCTTCATCTGACTCCGCAGGATCCCCAATGTAACACCTGCAATGATCAGGGCGAGGACCAGTGATATTCCAAGCGGTGCTCCCATGTCTTCCCAGTCTGCGCACAGCATCAGCACAGCGGTAAAGAAGGCAAAGGCTGCGGCAGCCACTCCGGCGAACCAGCCCGCAGCTTTTTTCCCATCAATTGGCAGGTTGCCTGTCATTTTGTGAGTCTGTCCGTTCATGGCGAACAGGAAGTCCTGATCGTTCCATTTCGTATACAACAGCCACACCGGCATCAACGCATATTCGGTTTTGCGGTGATGAACTCTTGTATTGCGGCTCTCTTCCTGCACGCTGTCATAGTTGCAGACGCTCCCGCGCAGCTCATCGCAGGAGGTTGTGATGGCGCGCTCATCTGCCTTTTTCTGCAGATCCTTTTGTTCCACATCGTACTTGTTCGCAAGGAAGCCGGGCAGATATTCCAGCTCGAACTTCGTGAGCTTGGAATAATCGTAGGGTTCGATCGAATCCATCAGATCATCCGGCATACTGCTGGAGGCGTCACAGGGGATTTTGTCAAAGGTCATGGTTCCGGCACGGTGAACGTGATAGATCTTCGTTCGTTTCACCTCATAGTCACCCTCGCGCGTGATACTGCTGTTGCCGCATTCAAAAGTCATATCCGCATCCACCAAGCTGCTGAACAGCCAGTACGGGACATATACACCCTTGATTTCCTGCAGGTGATTTCCGTCTGTGAAGGATTTCGGCAGGAGCTTTTTGCCCTTGTAGTATTGCTGCAGCCCTTCGATGGCCTGCTCCTTCTCACATGCAAACGGAACGATATAATCCGGGCATTTTCCCACGGAGAACTGCCCCGGGATGACCGTCGGATTGCCGCAGTAAGGGCAGTTGGTTGCTGCCGTTGTTTCATCCGTGATCAGCTCTGCGCCGCAATTGCTGCAGTGGTACACCTTCAGCCGCGAGGTATCTCCACCCCAGTCGTCTCCGGCTGCGGTCTCCACGTTGGGTGCACTGGCTCCCAGATCCTCGGCCGTCGGTCCCTGCTGACTGGCCGTTCCGGCCGCGTTCGCCTGTGCAGCTTCTGCTGCATTCTCCCGTGCCTTCTGATTTCTCTCTTCGTAGTATTTCTTCACCTGCTCAATGGTAAAGATACTGTCGCAGTAATCGCACTTCACCTTTCCGGTGGCGGCATCAAAATGAACCGGTCCTCCGCAGTTCAGGCAGATATAATTGGTAACCTGCTGTCCCATGCTGTGTCCTCCGCTTATCGTTTCTCTTTGCAAAAAGCCCCCACCTAACCGGCGAGGGCTCCTTTCTCCTGATGTTGTGCTGACTTTCTCCTAAGCCACAGCCAGCCTGCACCATTCTGCCGTACTAAGGAAACGCTGATTAAATCAGCGTTTCCCTAAGCTCTCGGCTGTCCGCAGTTCTGGCAGAATTTGCCGGTATTGCCGGCCTGTCCGCAGGACGGGCATGTCCAGTCTCCGGTCATCGGCCGCGGGCTGCCGCAGTTCTGGCAGAACTTCCCGGCATTTCCGCTCTGTCCGCAGGACGGGCATGTCCAGCCGCCGGTCGTCGGCTGCATCTGCGGAGCCGCTTGCGCCTGCTGCGCTGCCTGCTGGGCGCCCATCTGGAACAATGCACCCGCATTGATTCCGCCGGCCTGCTGCGCCATATTCATTCCGGCAAAGCCCATCATGGCACCATTCGTATTCTTCGCTGCATCCTGCATCGCCTGTGCCTGTGCTGCCGTCAATGTCGCTGCGGCCATGTTCGGGTTCTGGTAGACCGCATTGCGCTGCAGCTCCTTGATCATCTTCTCGTCTTCTTCGCTGGCCTTAATGCTGGAGACCCCGAAGCCGGAAATGACAATGCCGTAGGTCTTGCCCCAGGACTCTGACAGCGCATTATTCAGCGCAGCTGCCAGATCATCCGCATGGGCCGGCACCACACTGTAACGCACGCCCTGCTCCGAGATCTGGGCAAAGGCCGGTTGAAGTGCCGTCAGCAGTTCCGATTTAAGTTGCGAATCAATCTTGTCTCTCCGATATGCACCGTCCACATTCCCGCAAATGTTCTTGTAGAACAGAATCGGATCCTGAATGCGGTACGCATATTCGCCAAAGCAGGTAATGGAGATATCCACATCCAGACCGATGTTCCGGTCCACCACGCGGAAGGGAACCGGGTTGGCTGTACCATATTTGTTCCCGATGATCTCCTTGGTGTTGAAATAATACACTCGCTGATCTACTGCCGTATCGCCACCGAAGCCGACGCGTTTCACAAATGCATCGAAAGATGCCTCAATGCCCTTCTTCAGGCCGCCGGCGAACAGAGTCGGAGACACTGCCGTGTCGAACACGAACTCTCCGGGTTCTGCACAGACCTCCACGATCTTGCCCTGCTCCACGATGATCATGCACTGGCCATCACTGACCGCAACAATGGATCCGTTTGTGATCACGTTGTCTGTGCCGTTGTTGTGGGATCTCCCCTGTCTGCGCTTCTGGCCCTTTACCACCAGCGTGGATGCGTCCAATGAATCACAGTAAAAATATTCTCTCCACTGATCTGCCAGCACCGAAGATGCCGCGGATACTCCAACCTGCAATAAGCCCATCTTAAACCTCTTTCTGCGCAGTCCCCTACGCCGGATGAACCATCGATGTCACTTTCGTGCCGTGCGGCACATGTACCCTTATTATACCCATAGCCCAACGCTGCAGAGAAGCATTTTCTCGGAGATCTGTGTCTGCCAGACCGCATGGCGGAAGGGCGTGCGCAGGCGCGACCCTGCGGAACACGTGAAGGGACGAAATCCCGGTTGGCTGCAGCGACAGTGTATAGGGACGCGTATAAGGTAAAGGGGAGCGATGTGTGCGGGTGAGCCAACCCCGGCGCTGTTTTTAGCTCTGTGGTGGTGAGAGATCTGTTCGTCAGGAGTCGCAGGGCCCAGCGACGCGCATCCCCTTCCACCCTGCCGTCTGGCTGGCAAGAAAATAGGGTTCTGCCTACTCCGCACTCAGCTCGGGATATTTCTCCGCAATGTTCTTCCGGAAGGTTTCCACAGCCTCTTCATACGTGGCATTCCCGTCTAAATACGTCTTCATCGCACTGCGAAATGCCTCGTCACAGCCCGCATCATATACCGAGCAATTGGAAGCAGTGATCGTTTCCGCGTTGGCAGCCAGTACGCGGAACGGATTCTGTCCGCCGAGGACATCTACACCGATTGTGTCATCGTCTGCCAGCTCGTTCATAACGGAGGAATTGTTCACGCTGATTCCGGCTGATGCCATTTCCTTCTGCACCTCAGCATTGGCTGTCAGTGTCAGAATGACTTCCTTAACCAGCGTCGTATTATCGGTTCCTTCTGCCGCACAGATCCAGGTTCCGCCCCAGGAGAAGCCTTGCGGTCCTTCGGTCATTGCCCAGCCGCCGTTGTCTGCGATGCTCCCATCCTCCCCTTCACACATCGAAGAAGTCACAAACCATAAGGGTCCGAAATAGGCGAACACCGACGTCTCTTCATAAAGGCCCGCGCTCCAGTCTTCACTCCAGAGTGCTGCCGTTCCGGTCTCCCGGGCATCCACCAACGCCTTCGCCGCTTCCGCCCATTCCTTCAGGCTGTCGTCAATCCGCAGCGTTCCATCCTCAGATACCCATGCATTCGCCTTGTTCGCTGCGTATGCACGATAGGTATCATTCGCCGTTGCCGTAATCTGATAGCCGGCCTTCCGTAATTTCGCTGCCGTCTCCGCAAAGCTGTCCCAATCCTTAACTGCCTCCTGCACCGCTTCCGGATCATCCGTTCCCAGCACAGATTGTGCAATCTCACGATTGTAGATCAGCCCTCCGGCGCATGCCTCCCAGGCCGCGCCCCGAAGCTCTCCATCCATGTCCGATGCCGCTTCCCGGGTGTAGGAATACTGGTCTGTCAGATCATCCTCCGTAATGCCCAGTTCTGACAGCTTCATGGCATATCCATCTGTGCGGGTGTCGTTCTGTACCGAATCTGCATCCGTCAGGAACAAATCCACCTTATCTTCGGCTGCAGCACTCGCATTCCCTGCCAGTGCCGTATCCAGATTGGTGCGATAGGCATTGTCCTCGGTCGACGTCACAATGAACTTCACCGTGACGTCTCCCAGCTTGCCGGTTGTATCGTCTACCCGTTCATACCCCGGATAATAATTCTCGAACAGCTCCCGAATCTCATCGTTCCAGCACTGAATATTCAGTACGGTTCCGTTATCCTCCGGAACCGCCGATTCTGTTCCCCCCGTATGCGCTCCGGATGTACCTGCCGAAGCCCCGCAGCCGGTCATCAGGCCGGCTGCGGTAATTGCCGCCAATGCAGCGCTTTCGATTCTGCGCATTGTGTCCCCTCCTTGTGTTGTTCCCTTCTCTCCAGATTCGTTCCGTGCGTATCTGTTCACTACCTGTCGATTTCAATGCGGATCGGCCGCCTGCAGACGAATTCATGATTGAAAGTAACTATTCAGAGCCCATTCGCAAAATCGCTTGGCTCTGAATAGTTACGATTGAAATTGACAGGTGGGTTCTAAATCGATACT
>CAYLUU010000039.1:0-21458 GCA_964386925.1 uncultured Sarcina sp.
ATCGGCTTTGTACGATCGGAAGGGTAAATCATCTCACACACAACAAGCAGGCCCGCTGCGGAATATTCCCGCAGCGGGCCTGCCACATGTATGTTTTCTTAATTGCGATATGGCATCCGGTTGTTCTCATAAACAGTCAGGTTTATGCATTTTTTAATGCTGCACAGCGCTCTTCCATCAGAAAGCAAACCTTTTCCCTTTCCTCTTCCGATAGATTGGAATCATAGCATATTTTCATCATTTTTTCCTTTTGGCATAGCAGGTTCTCCATAATATGCAATGCCGCCTTTTTTTCGACGCCAATGGTATTGGCCAATTTCAAAAAATCATTGCGATGCAGATTTCTCTTTTTACCATTTACGGTCAATGCCATCTGCTCTGAATCCTCCGGGAGAATTACATTCACCGGCAACATGTCATATGCCGAAGAAAGCCGAAATTTCCGACCTCCCGGTTCCGTTTCGATCAGTGAAAAATTTTTCAGATGCATATCCGAATTTCCGGTCATAAAAGAAAACAGAACACGCAAATACAGTTCCGACAAATCAAATCCAGAATAGAAGGAGTACCTATTGATAACCTTGCCGCAATTTTCATAGGAGCCTTTATATTTATCGGCAGTAACCCTTCCGGATAGCTGACAAAAATCCTCCATGGCATACAACCGCACATTTTTCTTTTTCAAATCACGGTCAATACGTCTGGTAATGTATGCATAGCTTTCATTCATGTGCAGCAGTGCATGTGGCACTGTCTGAATTCCTACTGCGTCAGCCATCAGCATCGTCATTTGCTCATATTCAGGCAAGTGACAATATTCCGGTGTCTGCGGTTTTAGAATATATCCTGTCGGATAGTTCACAACCGTAAGACGTGTTTGCGTCCCTTCCGCAAGATGCAACGACATCTTGCGCTGAACTCCAGGAACAGTAAGTCCTTGATCAACTGACCTTCGAGCCAACAGATTCAGTACCTCATCCGTCAATTCAAGTTCCGGCAGACGATCCGTTCCGAAGAAGCTGCGGACACATTTTCGATGCCAGTTCCATTCTTTTTCATCTTCCGTTGCTGCGTCTGTTATAGGTCTGCCACAGCACAGACATCTTATCGTCATGTTTCTTCCTCATGAGTTTCATATTCTGAAAGCAATGCATTTAATCTATTCTTCAAGCCTCTTCATTTCTGACATACTTGTTTTTCGTGTCATAGTTCTCAACTCTGACATCTCCGATGCAATCCCTGCATGCTGCCAGCAACATACCAAAACGATCCTTCTCGTTAATCTTCCAGTTATGGCACACTGCTTCCAACAACCATCCCTCCGGAATCAGACCATCAAAAAAAGGGAATAATATTCCACTTTCATATGGCTCCTTGCGTAAAGGCAAAGTAAGGCTTACTGAAACAGCAGATTCAGATTCAAGATAATCCGTACCATACTGAAAGGAATATCCATTGTCCGTTTCCAAAATAGTTCCCGCAAAACAATTCTGTATATACACATCCCCTCTCCGCAGAAACTCAGTTCTCTTGTTCATCGCTTCTCTTCCTTCCAGGGACCGCTTCCATCCCGAACATTTGCAGCGCCTGGTTTACCTTATCCAGACGAACCGTTTCTTTTCCTTGTTCCAAATCACGCACAAATCGAAGACCCAAACCCGAACGAAGTGCAAATTCCTCTTGGGTTAACCCCAATTTCCTTCGTTCTTTCTTCACAAAAGATCCGATCGCTGTCATAACGCTTCTCCAAACCCAGTATTTATATACCCGCTCAGGTATATCTATATCATTTTAGTTGCATTTTATATCAAATCGGGTATAAGTCAAGCCGCCGCGGACATTTTTATACCTTTATGGGTATAAAAATCATCTCAACCCCATCACCAGGAATCGCTTCCGGATTTAATGCTCATTGATTCAACATTTGCCAAAAGGTAATTAAGCAACAATGCCTCGGAAATGAGTGATATCATTTCCGAGGCATTTGTATTCCCCGTGAATACTCCCAACCTATCTATCCTTGTTTTCACACTTGTTCGAACGGAATCGCTTCCAGCGCCGGGTCATATTTGATCAGCACCTTCTGCTCTTCCGGCATGAACTCGGCCGGCACGCGCAGAATCCACGTATCCTCCTTCACGCCGTCCATGTAGAACCGATCCCCTCCCACATGTACGAGAGGCAGATCCTGGTCCCGGTAATGCAGCATCAGATGCCCATCTTCCTCATAGACCTTTACCATTCCGTAGCCGCCGTTTCGATACGTTCCGACATATTCCGCCAAAGGTCTCGCTTCGCCGACAGACATCATGTAATCCGGCGTCGTGTAATCGTCCAGCAGTTCCTTATAGGCCTCACTCCCTGCATGCTCTCCCTCTCCGAGGAACTGCGGCAGCCAGTCGCTTTCCATTCCAAAGGCCGCTCTGTCCAGTGCATCATACATCACGCTGCGGAACATCCCGAGTTCCGGATCATGAAGGTTAATCATGATCACAAAGCCGACCCCCTTCTCCGGCAGATATACCTCTGAGCTGCTATAACCCTCGATCTTGCCGTTGTGCATCTGCAGCGGTGTCCCGCGATAGGTTCCGATTCTCCAGCCAAGGCCATACCCGGTCAGCTGCAGCGGATCGTCCGCAACTACCGGCACATCCGGTGCTGCAATATGCGCCGTGTGGATTTCCCGGAACAGCTTCTCCGAAATGATCCGCTTCCCATCCTCCGTCACGCCGCCGCTTAGATGGAACCGGACCCACTTCACCATATCGTTCAGGGTGGAATTTACCCCAGCCGCCGGTGCTGCCATATCCATGTTCCAGAACGGGAGCTTATGTCTGCTGGTACCCAAAACACGATACGGCTCTGCCATATTCCCGCTCGCCTTGATTCCTCGTTCCGTCGCCGTCGTCTCTGTCATTCCGATCGGATTCAGCAGATATTCCGTGACCAGCTCTTCAAAGGACTTTCCGGTCACATACTCCGCCGCATACCCCGCCATCACGTATTGCGTATTGTTGTACTGGTATTTGCTCCGAAACGGCAGATTCGAATCCAGATAACGCATCTGCTGCGCCACCTCTGCCTTTGTCTGCTCGCCCGGCCACAGGGCATCGTGGTTGGCGAGTCCGGAGCGATGACTCATCATGTCCTTTAACGACATTGCCTTCTCCCGATACTGCAGCCCCGGGACAAAATCCGTCACCGGACGATCCAGATCCAGCTTTCTCTCGTCGCAGAGAATGGAGATAAGCGCCGAAGTATAGGATTTGGAGACCGATGCCATGCAGAACCTGGTCGAGGGGTCGGGTTTGGTTTTGGCCTCGATATTTTTGTAGCCAAGGCAGTGCATCTCGGCCGGCTCGCCTTTTCGGAACACCGCGAATACTGCCCCCGGAATTCTCCAGTAATCCATTGCCTGCTCGAATCTTACAAGATCCTCTTCTTCGAATACCTTTGTTCTGATTCCGCTTTCCTTCACCAACTCAAACCTCCAAAAAGGGCGCATCCGATTCCTCGAATGCGCCCTTGCATATATTCCGATCTCAAGGCTTGCAACCTGCTGCCCTTCCATCACACTCTGTGTCACCGTATGCAACGGTCTGACACAAAGGTTACTCGTTTGCCGGATAAACTGCAAGTGTTTTACTCTACACTCACTCCATCTGCCCGAAGCTCTTCCTCGGTCTCGTGCTTGCGTCCCCATCCGGTGAGGATGGCTACCCAGAATACCGCTGCCAGTGCAATGGAATGGAAATTATAGCCAACGAACGAGATTGCGCTGTAGTTCTCATCCACAACGCCCGCGGCCAGTGCAATCGCCACGAGGTTCAGGCACGCTGCATTCGTCGGAACGAGATATCCGATGCCGCAGCCAAGACCGTCCAGGATGTTGGCGCATCTTGCTCGGTCAATACGGAAGGGGCGCAGAAATTTGCGGATAATCGGTCCGCAGAAGGTAATGGCAGAGGTTCCGCTGCTGATGGCAATCGAGACAATGCTGACCATCGCTCCTGCAGCGATCTCTGCACTGCGATCGGAGCTTGCATGACGCTTCATCACATTCAGGATCATCTCCAGAACGCCAGCCCTGCTGATCAGGCTGACCATGATGAAGATGAAGAACAGGAAAATAATCGAACCTGCCATCCCATTGAAGGCCGACGGCAGCAATCCGTCATCCGCATTAATGAGTCCTGCCAGATCGGTATAGCCGTAGAGGAACAGCATCACAACACCCACCAGCTCACTGACCATGAGCGCTGTGAACACGCTTTCTCTGCGCAGCATCAGAATGATCGCAAGGAGCGGCACGACCAGAAAGGCAAGGCTCGGCAGATAAGAGCCATCCACCGATGCGGCATTGATCACCTCTCCGGAGCTCCCTGTCATTCCAATGATCACGTAGCCGATCACCGCAATCGCTCCCGCGATCACAGAGTATTTCAGTCGTGAACGTACCACCTTCATGGTGTCCACTTCCTGCGTCAGGGAGGAAGCAATCGTAGTATCCGAGATCGGTGCCAGGTTGTCGCCGAAGCATCCGCCCGCCAGGATTGCACCGCACACCAGATTCACATCGCATCCCATTCCGACAGCAAGCGGCAGCAGAATCGGTCCTGTTGCATTGATTGCCGTTGCCGCACTTCCGGTTGACGTAGAGAGCACCGTCGCGATCAGAAAGCACACTGCCGGTACCAGTCCCAGCGGCAGGCTTGCACGGGAGAGGAGGTACAGCAGGGCATCCACCAGATGGGAGGCCGCCAGTATTTTGGACATCACACCTGCCATCAGGAAGCAGGCAACCATGAAGGCCATGATGTGGTCCTGCAGGCCCGCCGTCACGGCGTTGGTAAACTCTTTCTTGTCCTTATAGACCAGAAAGCCGGCAACCATGGCAAAAAAGCCTGCCGCCCAGAAATTTCTGGTAGAGCGATACCCACAGGCTACCATGACGACCATGCTGCCGATCATCACAAGCAGCGGCAGCACTGCTCCAAAGCGGCCAAGATATGTCTCGGCAAAATGCTCTCCCTGCCCGCCGGGCTCCGCCGTCTGCGGGGTCTTCTGCGTTTGTTCGTTTGTCATAATCCTTCCTCCAACTCCTATACAACTGTATGATGGCAACAATATAGCATGCATATCCTAGTATTTCAATATGGTATATGAGAATTAATGGATTTCAATCGGATTGCCTGCTATACTGATGTTATCATTCATCAAATATATCAACACAGGAGAATATGTGACATGACTAAGATGAAAGAATCCATCTTCCGCAACGTGTTCCGCACACCCACTGCAGAGGATTATATTGAAGAAGCCGAAAAGGCCGCTGTCTATATCAATACGCGGCGCCGTGAAACGCCGCACGGACTGGTGTGGTCTCTGGAGGATGCCACAACCTATCTGACGAACTACTACGATGAGATCTGCATGTATGCGGGCAGTGCCGGCATCGCGCATTATCTGCTGGAGCTGTACCATGCAACCGGTAAGGATGCTTATCTTTCCGATGCAAAGGAAGCGGCTCGCTACATCATCTGGCGCTGGGATAACGCACGGGACCTCGCGAAGTGCTTTTCCAAATATGCCTTTACAACCGGTTACGGCGGCGTTGCCGTCTTTCTGGATGAGCTCTATGCCCTGACCGGCGATGCCGAATACCGCCGTGTCATCTGTGAAATTGCAGAGGCCGCCATCCAGGATGCCATTCCGTCCCCGGACGGCATCGGCTATTACTGGGGTACCTATCCCGGGGTAGTCGGCGACGGCAGTGTTCTGCTCCTCCTCATTCGTCTCGGCAAGGAATTCCAGCATCAGGACTGGGTGGATTTCGCCATCAACGCCGGGCGCTATTACCTCAATAAGGCGCACAACTATGAAGGCGGCGGACGTTACTATCTCGGTGTTGATCCGCAGTATTTTGGTGCCGGTGAAGACTACATTGATCCGAACTTCCCCATGGGCACCTGCGGCATCGGCTTCCTCCTCCTGCGTCTGTATGAGGAGAGCGGCGATGTCGCTTTCCTGAACGCTGTTGACGGAATCCATGATTTTGTGAAAGCAGCCGCACTCGAAAATGACGAAAAGGATGCAGCCCTCCTGCCCCACGGTATCCCCACACGTCCGGATGTCTACTATCTGAACTACTGCCACGGACCGGTCGGCAGCGCGAGATTTTACCACGAGCTGTATGCCGTTACCGGCGATCCCGAGGCAAAGCTCTGGGAGGAGAAGCTCCTAAACGGAATCATTCAAACCGGTGCCCCGGAGCTCCATTCCACCGGCTACTGGTACATCCTGTGCCTGTGCTGCGGCACGGCCGGAATGGTGAACACCTTCCTCGGCAAATGGGCTGCCTCCGGCGATGATACGTATTACCAGTGGGCGCAGCGCGCTGCAAGAGTCATCCTCAGTCAGGGACAGCGTTTCCGTACTGAGGACGGCCAGATAGCCACCCTTTGGAATCAGGCCTTCGCCTACGCCGCACAGAATCAGGTAACCGCCAACATCGGCATGTATGACGGTGTTGCCGGCATCGGCTGGGCGCTGCTGCAGTTCGGTCTCGCCGCAAAGGGTGAATTCCATGCCGCACGGGCACTCGATGACCCGTATCCGTCGGAACTCCCGAGAAAGGCTTAACAATACACCGCAACGTCCGCGACGGGTCCTGTCGGATGTGTCCAGGCCCTGCCCTTGGACATCCTCACGCCACCCCGTCGCAGATAGTCTTCTGCCGCGTCATCCGGCTCCAGCCGACGATGTCTGCCAGGAGCCATCCGATCGGGATTGAAATCCAGATTCCGCTCTCGCCCCAGATTCGGGACAGCAGATAGGCCAGCGCCACGCGGGTTCCCAGGGAGATAACGGTCAGCACCACAGACATACCGGCCTGCTTCACCGCACGGTAGTATCCGTAGAACAGGAACAGACACCCGATGCCGCAGTAGAAGGCTCCTTCCATTCGAAGGTACCGGACGCCGGAGGCGATGACAGCCGTCTCCCCAGCGTCCACGAAGATTCGCATGAGCGGCGCTGCGAATACACACACCAGCGCCGAGATTGCGAGACTGAAGAGAATGCTCATCCGAAATGCAATTCCGGTTCCCTTCCGAATACGTTCTTCATCTCCTGCACCGTAATTCTGTGCCACAAACGTAGAATAGGCATTGCCGAAATCCTGTACCGGCAAATAGGCAAAGGTATCAATCTTTACCGCTGCCGCAAAGGCTGCCATCACCACACTGCCGAAGCTGTTGACAATCCCCTGCACCATGAGAATGCCCAGGTTCATCACAGACTGCTGCAGGCAGGTCAAGGAAGAAAGATCCCAGATCTCCCGCAGAATGGCCGGTTCATACCGCAGTTCTTCCCGTTTCGGCAGGAGTTCCCTGCAGTTGCCTACGACATAGATCAGAATCCCGATCCCGGACACATATTGCGACAGAATGGTTGCCGCAGCCGCTCCGGCAATCCCCCATCCGAATACCGCAACGAAGAGGAGGTCCAGACCGATGTTCAATCCGCAGGAGACTCCCAGGAACACCAAAGGAACCGCCGAATTCCCCAACGCCCGCAGCAGGCACGCACAGAAATTGTACACAGAAGAAGCCAAAAGCCCCGCGAAAATGATCCGCAGATATTCCTGCATACCATTCCAGACATTATCCGGCACACAGAGAAACCTCAGGATCGGATTCAGGAACAGGTACACCAACACGTTCAGCAGAATGGTGACCCCCAGGATCAGACAGAAGGCATGCACCACCGACACACGCAGCGACCGGTCATCCCCTTTCCCTCGATAAATCGAGAACAGCGCTCCCGATCCCATCGATAATCCCAGGAAAACCGATGTCAGGAACGTCATCAATGTATAAGCCGAGCCAACAGCCGCCAGCGCATTCGTTCCCAGCACTCGTCCCACGATCATGGTGTCTGCAATGTTGTAGCACTGCTGCAGAAGATTCCCTGCAATCATCGGCAGGGCGAACAGGAGAAGTGATGACGCGATGTTCCCTTGCGTCAGATCACGATATGAAGTTTTCACACGTCCGTTGTTTTTCAACATTCGTCCTGTCTATTCGCCTGTCACAATCGAGGTTTAATTCTCCACCATCGACAGCGCGATGCGCTTCTTTCTGGCATCAACCTCTACCACCGTCACATCCACAACATCTCCGACACTGACTACCTCCAGCGGATGCTTGATGAAGCGATTGCAGATCCGCGAAATATGTACCAGTCCATCCTGGTGCACGCCGATGTCCACAAACGCGCCGAAGTCCACGATGTTGCGCACCGTTCCCTTCAGCTTCATGCCGGGCTTCAGATCCTCCATGCTCAGAACATCCGAGCGCAGAATCGGGGCCGGCATCTCATCGCGAGGGTCGCGGGCCGGCTTTTCCAGCTCATTCAGAATATCCGTCAGTGTGAGCTCACCGATTCCGAGCTCCTTCGCCGTACCGGCAATCTGTCCCTTTCCGATATGCTTTTTCACTTCGCGGAAGCCTTCCATGGTATCCGGAAGAGAAAGGCTCTCCAGCAGCTGTTCTACCGCACTGTAGTTTTCCGGATGAACAGCCGTCGCATCCAGCGGCTCCTTCCCATCCCGAATGCGCAGGAAGCCGGCGCACTGCTCATAGGCCTTCGGTCCCAGCTTCGCCACCTTCAGAAGCTCGCGTCTGCTGCGGAAGCTCCCGTTGGCTTCCCGGTAGGCCACGATATTTTTGGCCAGTGTCTGAGAAATGCCCGACACGTAAGACAGCAAAGAGAAGGAAGCCGTATTCAGATCCACGCCGACATGGTTTACGCAGTCCTCGACCACGCCGCCGAGCGCCTCGTCCAGCTTCTTCTGATTCATGTCGTGCTGGTACTGGCCGACACCGACTGCCTTCGGATCGATCTTCACAAGCTCTGCCAGAGGATCCTGCAGACGCCTTGCCATCGAGGTTGCCGAACGCTGCCCTACGTCAAAATTCGGGAACTCCTCCGTTGCCAGCTTACTTGCACTGTACACAGAGGCTCCTGCCTCATTTACCACAATGTACTGCAGCGGCTTCTTCCCGGGATTCTCCTTCTGAATTTCGTGAATCAGCTCTACAATGATCTGCTCGGATTCGCGGCTGGCGGTGCCGTTGCCAAGGCTGATGAGCGACACGTTGTCCTTCGCCACCAGCTTTTTAATCACAGACTTCGCCTCTGCCACGCGGTTCTGCGGCGCGGTAGGATAGATAACCGTGGTATCCAGCACCTTTCCCGTCGGATCCACAACCGAGATCTTGCAGCCGGTGCGGAAGGCCGGATCCCATCCCAGAACCACCTGTCCGCTGATGGGAGGCTGCATCAGGAGCTGCTCCAGATTCTTGCGGAAGACCTTGATAGCACCGTCCTCCGCCTCTTCTGTCAGCTGATTGCGGATTTCCCGTTCAATGGAGGGCTGGATCAGGCGTTCATAGGCATCCTCTGCGGCCGCGCGCAGCGCCGCTTCTGTATAAGGATTGCGTTTTCCCGCTCCGTTCTTGACCGTCTTTCCGCCTGCCGGCTGACTTTTCTGCAATGCTCCGGCTGCGGCTGCACTTGCCACCACCTTCTGCGGAGCAGGCTTCCCGTTCTGCTTTCCATTCTGTTTGCCGTTCGCATTTCCATAGCCATTCTGTGCCCAGCTAAGCTTCGACAGATCCAGTCCCTTCTCCGGCTGTCTGCGCGTCTGGGCGGCCGGCTGTTCTTTCTTTGCCTTTTCCGGCTCGTGATAGAGCCACCGGAGAATATGCTCTACAATTTCCTCCTCCGGTGCGTTGATAGAGACCGTCAGATATTTTTCCCGCTCGCCGCGGTTAAGCGCCAGTGTCCGGTGTCCGGGGAGCTTCGCAATGGACTCCTCGAATTCAAAATACATCTCATATACCGCCCGGCGATCTTCCTTGGTGCCATGCAATGCCGCAGTGCTGCCGGCCTTCGCCGTCGTTGCGGCAGCCTTCGTCTCTGCGTTCTCAGCGCCTGCAGCCTTTGCCCCCTTTGCGGCAGCTTTGGCGGTACTTTCCTTCTTCTCTGCACTCGCAATGGTGCCGCTCTTCCAAGTCTTCTCCCGGATCCAGGTGCGCAGACCGGCATCATCAGAGATCCGCTCTGCCACGATATCCAGTGCTCCCTGCAGGGCTTCCTCCGGTGTCTTCACCTTCTGCTCCTCGGGGATCTCCGGATCGTCCAGCTTCTCGGCAGGCGTCACATATTTTACAGCTTCCTTCTCCAGCTCCTGCTGCACCGTGCCGTTCATAATGGCATCGGCAAAGGGCTCCAGACCTTTCTCCTTTGCGATCCCGGCGCGGGTCTTGCGCTTTTGCTTATACGGGCGATACAGGTCATCTACGGCAACCTGCGTCATGGCCGCTTCAATCTGCGAACGCAGTTCCTTCGTCAGCTTGCCCTGCTCCTCAATGGCAGAGAGTACCTGCTGCTTTTTATCCTCCAGATTACGAAGGGCCGACAGGCGCTCCCCCAGGAAACGCAGCTGCTCGTCATCCAGGGCGCCGGTGGCCTCTTTCCGATATCGTGCGATGAACGGGATGGTGTTCCCCTCATCAATGAGCTTCACGGCCGCCTCGATCTGGCCCTTGCGAACCTTACTGCCGTCATGATTGGGCATTCCTGCCATTTCCAGTGTAATCTGCTGAATAATATCCACGTAATCTTCTCCTGTCTCTCTTATCTTCGCTCGTTCTTCCGGCACGTGGCCAAAAGACACCGTCCTCAACAATACCAGATTGCCGCCCGCTTTGCACTCCTGCGGGGTGTAAAAAAGGTATCTATTTAGCACCCGCATCACGAATCCGCTGTCCGGGATTTTTACAGCAACAGATACAAAAAGAACCCATGCCGTCTCCGGCACAGGTTCCTCTGTGTGTATTCCCTTATCAGGATTTCGGTATTAAATTTTACTGCTCTCCGTCGTAGGGAACAACAGCACCGTTATAGGTATCGTTGATGTAATCTACAGCAGTTGCAGAGTGCAGTGCATCAGTCAGAGCCTTGATCTTCGGAGAGGACTCATTGCCGGACTTTACAGCGATTACATTTACGTACTGCTGAATTGCATCGCCGTCTGCAGACTCAGTTGCCAGTGCATCCTCGCCAACGCTCAGGCCATTCTCCAGTGCGTAGTTTCCGTTGATAACGCCGAAGGCAACGCTTCCCAGCTGCTTTGCAACCTGAGCAGCCTCAACCTCAACCAGCTCCAGGTTGTAAGGATTCTCTACAACATCGTTAACAGTAGCCGTTACGCCGGCACCGTCAGCCAGGGTGATGAGCCCCTCCTGCTGCAGGAGCAGCAGTGCTCTTGCCTCGTTGGTGGTATCGTTCGGGATTGCGATGGCATCACCGTCTGCAATGTCAGCCAGATCGCTCTTGGTTCCGCCGTAGATACCGAAAGGCTCATAGTGAATCTTGCCGTTCTCAGCAACAACCAGATCCGTTCCGTTCTCCTCGTTGAAGGAATCCAGATAGTTGATATGCTGGAAATAGTTTGCATCGATCTCACCGGAATCTACCACGTTGTTGGGCTGTACATAGTCCTCGAATACGGTAACCTCCAGCTCGTAGCCCTGCTCAGCCAGAACATCCTTTACGGCCTCCAGAATCTCAGAGTGAGGGGTCAGAGTTGCTGCTACGGTGATGACATTGTCGCCGTCTGCAGCAGCCTCGGTAGTTGCCTCTGTTGCTGCCTCAGTAGAAGCCTCTGTGGTCTCCTCTGTTGCTGCCTCGGTGGAAGCAGTCGTGTCAGCGCTCGAAGAGCTGCTGCCGCAGCCAGCCAGAAGGCCTGCTGCCAGAGTGGATGCAACCAATGCTGCCAAAATCTTGTTCTTCATAATAAAAACTCCTCTCTTGCACGTCTTTGTGCAGTGCGCACGTGCTGTGCATAACGAATCCGTATCAAGTGCGCACAGATGCGAATCCGGTGCAGGTTCGTCCTGCACAATGCTGTTCCTTCGTTACGGTCCATTCAACCAACGACAGCAGTTTCTGTCACCGTCAGATTTTGGTACCGTAACACTCTATCTACAACCTCCTGCAGGCACTGCACTTCTCATGCGTCCACCCTTGGGAGGAAGTATTCTTCCTCAAAGATGTCTCTTATCCAGCTTCGCTGACAGGATCGTTCCGATCAGCTGGAAGATCTGTACCAGAATGACCAGCAGAACAACCGTCGTATACAGGATCACCGGCTGGAAACGATAGTAGCCGTAACGAATAGCGATATCTCCCAGTCCGCCGCCGCCGATGGTACCTGCCATTGCAGAGTATCCCAGAATGGTTCCGATGGTAATGGTCGCGCCGGAGATCAGTGATATTTTCGCTTCTCCGAGGAGCACCTTCAGAATGATCTGCAGGTTATTCGCGCCCATGGACTGTGCCGCCTCGATCACGCCGTGATCCACCTCGTTCAGGGAGGACTCTACCATTCTGGCGATAAAGGGCGCCGCAGAGATTACGAGCGGCACGATCGTTGCCGTCGAGCCGTAGGTCTTGCCCACGATCACCTTCGTCAGCGGCAATACGATAATCAGCAGAATCAGGAACGGAATGGAGCGCATCACATTCGTGATCACATCCAGAATCCGGTAGATCACCTGATTGGGATGCAGGCCGTCCTTGTCCGTCACCTTCAGTGCAATGCCCCAGGGAAGGCCGATGACATACCCCAGAAGCGTGGACAGGAGCGTCATGTACAGGGTTTCCCAGATACCCTCAACGATCATCTGTATTTCCTGCGCTGTCATCATGCCTCACCTCCTGCCTGAGCCCCGGTCAGCTCCTCCACATCCAGGCCTCTCTCCTTCAGATAGGCAACCTGCTGCGCAGCAACTGCAGCATCGCCTGCCAGTCCCAGGATCATCTCTCCTCTCGCCACACCATTCACGTCCTTCGTGTCCGCCTTCATGATGTTCACCGGGTGACCGGTTTCCAGGATCATGTTGGCGATCACCGGCTCATAGGATGAATTCGTAGCGAATACGATACGCACCATTCTGGTGTTGTGAATCTCCGGAACCAGCTTCTCGCGTGCGCCGGATTTCCGGCCTTCCTGCTCTCGCTCCCATTCATCGGGATCCTTGCCCTCGATGATGAGCTGTCTGGCTGCTCTTGACTTCGGATGCGTGAAAATATCCTCCACCAGACCATCTTCTACAATCTCACCGCTCTCCACAATGGCCACGTGCCGGCAGATCTCACGGACAACGGACATCTGGTGCGTGATGATGACGATCGTAATTCCGGTTTCCTCATTAATCTTGCGGAGCAGCTGGAGGATCGACTGTGTCGTCTGCGGATCCAATGCACTGGTTGCCTCATCGCACAGGAGGATCTTCGGATCACTGGCCAGCGCTCTTGCGATCGCCACGCGCTGCTTCTGTCCGCCGGAGAGCTGTGCCGGATATGCCTTCGCCTTCTCCGAAAGACCTACGATCTCCAGAAGCTTTTCTGCCTTCTGTCTGGCTTCCTTTTTGCTGAGCTTATTCTCCTGCAGCGTCAGCGGGAAACAGATATTGTCCAGTACCGTGCTCTGCATCAGGAGATTGAACCCCTGGAAGATCATGCTGATGCTGCCCCGCAGGCGTCTTAGCTCCTTCGGTGCAAGTGCTCCCAGCTCCTTGCCTTCTACCGTTACGGTTCCCTCAGTTGGAACCTCCAGATAGTTCAGGCATCGCACCAGTGTACTCTTACCTGCGCCCGACATTCCGATGATGCCGTAAATGTCGCCCTCTTCCACAGAAAAATTGATATTCTTCAGTGCCTCAACCTTCGCTTCCTTCGTCACAAAGGTTTTGGAGAGGTTCTTAACTTCAATAATTGCCATGTGATTCCCCTCTATTGTGTTGTAAAAATGGTAACTATTCAGAGCCAAGCAAATTTGCATAAAATGTGCGAGTAATGCTTGCATTGACGAGCTCATTTTTGCAAATTTATTTGGCGAGAACGCCACATGAGCAAAAGGAAAGCTGCGTAGCAGCGATTTTGCGAATGGGCTCTGAATAGTTACTAAAATGTATGCTACCCTGTCCAATGTCTGCGCGTCTGTGCTGAACCAAAAACAAAAAGCGGATGCACCCACGTGCACCCGCCTCATTATACCCATCCATTCAATACTTGCAAAGAAAAGTCGGTGAGAAGATGCACATCAATAAGCCCCATGGCACATGTCCATGCAGCAGCACATCATTCGCATCATCGATGTGAAGTTGGAGTTCTGTGCTCTCGTGCTCATCTCTCGTTTCCTTCGTATGCTGTAATTGCTTCAGTCTGTATTTCCTACTTGTTTAGTCGGAATAATACGCTCCTGCCGCCAGTCTGTCAACCCCTCAGTTTTATTCTGCCGCGCGACAATAGCGCCAGGGTGACAGGGCCCAGCGGCGCGCATCCCCTGCCGCTCTGGCGCGCTGCCAGCGCACAATCAGACAGAGCAAACTACCTCTCACACTTCCAGAAATAAGCGCTGTACGGCGGCAGCACACTGCCGCCTCCGAAATCATGCAGCTCTTTGCTGATAAGATCCACTGCTGTTCCGCAGCCGGCGTCGAAATGTGCGGTATACTCCGCACCATCCGCATTGATGGCCACCAATACCCGCTCGTGCTCGCTTCTGCGCTCGAAGATGCACTGGCGGTTCGTCAGCAGGACGCTGCGGAAATCGCCGTAATTCAGCGCTTCAGAATCCTTCTTCGCTGCAGACAGCCGTGCAATCCCGTCTGTCAGCTCGGTCCACTCCGGCTTCTCTACGGAAGGGCGAAGGCAGGGATCACCTTCCTCCTTCCGTCCCTGGATTCCCCATTCACTTCCATAATAGATGCAGGGAATCCCCGGCATACCGAACATCAGCGCATAGATCAGCGGCAGATGCGCCGGATTCGTGAGAACTGAAGCTGCGCGGGTAATATCATGGTTATCCACGAAGCTCACAAGGTGCATGCCCCGATACAGACACCACGGGTCGGATCCGAACTGTCGGATCAGCGAATGGTTGATCTCGAACAGGTTCATGCTGTTGAAGCTCGACCACAGTCCCTTGCAGCACTCATAGTTGGTAGCACTGTTGCACATCTCGGGATTTACAATCTGCTTGTAATCTCCGCCCAGAATTTCACCGATGAGGTAGAACTCCGGCTTTTTCTGATCCACATACCAGCGAAGGGCCTTCAGGAAATTCCGGTTCAGCATATAGGCTACATCCAGCCGCAGTCCGTCAATGCCGAATTCGTCAATCCACATGCCAACACTGCCCAGCAGGTAATTCCGGACATCCTCGTTGTCCAGATTCAGCTTAACCAGATCGTAATTGCCCTCCCAGCCTTCGTACCAGAGGCCGTCATTGTAGCCATCATTTCCATCAAAATTCAGATAAAACCAGTCCTTATACGGGCTGTCCCAGCGCTTCTGCAGCACATCCTGAAAGGGACCGAAACCGCGTCCTGCATGATTGAATACGCCGTCCAGATAGATGCGGATTCCAGCTTCATGCAGTGCCGTGCACACCTTTTTGAAGTCCTCGTTGGTGCCAAGGCGCACATCCACCTTTCGATAATCTCTGGTGTTATACCCATGCGTATCCGATTCGAACAGCGGATTAAACAGCACGGCCGTCACGCCCAGCTTCTGCAGATGCGGAATCCAGTCCAGCACCCGCAGAATCCGGTGCTCCTGCATGCCGTCATTTTCAAACGGCGCACCGCACATTCCCAGCGGATAAATCTGATACATTACACTTTCTTCTGCCCACATATTCTCATTTCCCCTTTTTGCAGTTTTCGTATCTGTTACTGTAAAAATCCCGGACAGCGGCTGTGCATCTGTGCGAGCTTGCTCGCGCAGATAATTATCTGTCTATTTTCCGTGATTTTCGTTGTTGTTCCATACTTACTTTTGCGAATAATCCACGTTTTCCACAGAGTTATCCACATTTTTCAAGGCTTTTACAGCCCTTCGCCCCAATTCAGCCGCCGCACAATTAATCATTATTTTCTGAAAATTTACAAAATTTCCCTACAGCCACTCATCCCAGAACCGTTCCACCAGATGCGCCACCTCCCGGCTGTCCGTAACCTGCGCATTGTCCCATTCCGCCGGGAACAGCCGTAGGCAGGCCGGCGTCACGAACCGGTCATCAATGAGCACAACGATCCCGACATCCTCGCTCGTACGAATGACGCGTCCGGCTGCCTGCTGCACCTTATTCATTCCCGGGAATCGATAGGCATAGTCATAGCCGTTCACGCCCTGCCGGTCAAAATATTCCCGCAGAAGCTCCCGTTCCGCGCACACCTGCGGAATGCCGGTTCCCACTATCATAACACCGATCAGTGCATCCTTTTTAAGATCAATTCCTTCGCTGAAGATCCCGCCCATCACGCAGCACCCCAGAAGGGTCTTCTCGTTCGAAATCTCCTCAAACCTGGCCAGAAATTCCTCTCTCTCCGCTTCCTTCATGCCGGATCGCTGCCGCAGCAGAACACTCTCTTCTCCAAGCATCGGCTCCAACAGATCTGCCACCCGGTTCATAAACGAATACGACGGGAAGAACACCATATAATTGCCGTTTCGCTTGGCTGTCACCCGCCCGATGCACTCTGCCAGCTTCTGATACGTTTCCGGCGTTCTCGCCTGGTACCTGCTGGTCAGGTCGCGGACCAGATACAGTCCGCGCTTGCGGGAATCAAACACAGAATGCGCATAGACTTCATAATCCTCCTCAGTTCCTCCCAGGAGTCCCTTGTAATAGGTAATCGGCAGCATCGTCGCAGAGAACAGAATCGACGATCTTCCTTTCTGCATGCACTCCTGAAGCTTCCGGGACGGATCCATGCACATAAGCCTTGCGGAAATTTCTTTTCCCTCCTCCTGCAGGCAGGTGACATAATGCTCATCCAGTCCCATATAGATCATATTGAAATGATCCAGGCGGAAATAGAACTCCAGCAGCTCCGTATGCAGTGCCTGCTTTTCCTCCTTCTGCGGATCCCTCTTCTGTGCTCCGGACTGACTGGCAATCCGCTCTTCACTCAGGATGCCGGATAGCTCCGCATCCGCATCTAAGATCAAACCTCCCAGGACATCCATATCAATTCGAATCACATCTGCGAGCGGACTGCGGGACAACTGGCCCGGTGCGGCTTCCTCTTTCCCCTCCGCTTCTCTTGCAAGCTCCCGCATTTTCCGCGTGATTCGTCCCAGCTTCTTATAAAGAGCCGGCCACAGCTCCTTCACCTTGCGGCGCATGTCCGCAACCTCAGACCGCGTCAGAGCGGCGCTGTACATATCGCGCCCGCGATCCACCAGATTGTGAGCCTCATCCACCAGGAAAATATATTGCTGCCCGCCAGCACCCTCGGCAAAAAAGCGCCGCAGATACGCATGTGGATCGAACAGATAATTGTAATCGCCGATGATCACGTCTGCGAACAGACTCATATCCAGTGCAAATTCAAAGGGACATATCTGGTAACGCTCTGCGTATTCCGCCACCTTCTCCCTGGAATAGCTGTCCTCATGGGTGAGGAGATCATACATAGCCTCATTGATCCGGTCGAAATGTCCCTTCGCTCTGGGGCAGCTCTCCGGATTACAGTCCGGCTTGTCCAGCACGCAGACCTTCTCTTTGGCGGTCAGCAGAACACTCTTGCAGCATAGTCCCTTCTCCCGCATCTGTCCGACAGCATTCTCTGCGGCAGCCGCCGTCACCGTCTTCGCCGTCAGATAGAAAATCCGGTCCGCTTTCTGTTCTCCCATCGCCTTCACAGAGGGGAACAGCGTGGTAATGGTTTTCCCCGTTCCGGTCGGAGCTTCCAGAAAGAGCTTTCGCCCGTGCACAATGGTCCGATACACATCAGCCGCCAGCTCCTTCTGCCCCACGCGATAGGGATATGGGAAGCTCAGCTGATGAATGGAATCCGTCCGTTTCCGGCTCCACGCCGCCGTAAATTCTGCCCAGGGGCGGTACTGTTCCATGAGCGTGCGAATCCACTTTTCCAGATCCTGAATGGTGTTCACCTCATAGAACCGCTTCACACTCTCATTGATGAGATTGCAGTATGTCATACGCACGCAGATCCGTTCCAGATGATTCTGGCTGGCATAGATCCAGGCGTAGCATTTCGCCTGTGCCAGATGAACCGGATCCGGCTCCCGGATGCTGCGAAGAGCGCGGTAGGTCGTCTTGATCTCATCAATTGTCCAGAGGCTCTCCGTTTCTCCGGGATTCGTCCCCTGATAGATGCCATCTGCACGCCCCTGCACATGCACGCAGAGTCCATCCGTGTCATACTGCCAGAGCATCTCCAGTGGAATCTCCGGATGGTAATCCCCCTCCGCAGCTTCCTGTAGCTTGCGGTGCATCCGCGAGCCAGCCAGCATGGCATCCTCGCCTCCGCCCCCTGTTCGATTGTCCAGGTCACCGCTTCTGAGCAGGAATTCCACCAGCCCGCGGACCGAAATTGTAAGCTCTGTCATGCTGCCTCGCCGCTCGTCACTACCAAATCTACTTTTTCCATAAGGATAACATATAAGAAAAAGAGCCGGCATCTTACGACACCGGCTCCTCTCGATCTCTATTCTGCTGTCAATCGCAATGCGACGAATCCTACACGGCAATTCTCTTTCCGTTCAGGAAATTCTCAAAATCCGCATCGTATCCGTTGTAGGACACCACCAGACGTCCGCCCAGGTCCAGTCCCATCACGCCCAGGAAAGACTTCGCATCCACAACGTAACGGCCGTACAGATCATTTGCAATGTCTACGTCAAAATCACACTTCTCTGCTGCATGGACGAATGCCTGTACTTCGTCCGGATTCAATGTAATGTATCTTGTTGTTCTCATCTTCTACCTCCTGCTGTCTCGTCAGATAATCATCCAAGGATGCCTGTTCCAATGTGAGACTGCTTTCTCTTTTCCAAGCTTCCTGCCCCATCCATGCATACATCTCAGATGGGTCCTTGAATCATTACATGTCAAAATCGGGGTACGTGAGCAATTTTTGTCTAGTTATTTCCCTCAGCTGTCTAGTTTTCCAACGCCGCGCCCCATTTGTCTTCGCAACGTTGAAACCTATTATATGCAACGATTTCTCGTTGTAAATAGCTTAATTTGATATTTATTTATCAATGTCAGTTTTGGTTTTTGTCCACTTTTTTCACACACATCGCTCGCATTCAGCTAATTTCACGGAATTGTGTGTTATTTATCTTCAATATAGCAAACGTTTGACATATTTCAATAGCGTTTACAAAAAATTAACATCCTCTCCTGCTGCCGGTGCCAACCGACCAGTCTTGTCTTGAAATGACCTATTAAATGCGTTTTAATAAGCATTGGTTTCGGCATCAACTGTCATTTCGATCATGAATCCGTCTGCAGGGCGTCCGATTCATGTGGAAATCGCCAGATGCTAAAACTACCATGCCTGCTCGCACAGGCACCATCACGAGTAAAAGAAAAGAAGAGAGAAAAGAGGCAAACATGGAGCATCTAACCATCCCCAAGGGCTACGAATCCGCCCTGAACCTGCATGAGACGCAGGTTGCCATCAAGGTTGTGAAGGATTTCTTTCAGAACATGCTGGCAGAGCGTCTGAACCTGCTGCGCGTATCTGCGCCGCTTTTCGTTGATCCCACTTCCGGACTGAACGATAACCTCAATGGTGTAGAGCGCCCGGTTTCCTTTGACATTCTCGAGCAGAACGGTCGTGAGGCCGAGGTGGTTCAGTCTCTGGCCAAGTGGAAACGCTATGCTCTCCAGAAATACGGCTTCGCTGTCGGTGAGGGACTCTACACAGACATGAGCGCCATTCGCCGCGACGAGATCACAGACAACATTCATTCTATTTATGTAGATCAGTGGGACTGGGAGAAGATCATCACCAAGGAAGACCGCACCCTGCACACTCTGAAATCTGTGGTTCGCTCCGTCTATCACGTTCTGCGCAAGACCGAGAAATACATGTCCATCCGCTACGATTACATCTCAGAAATCCTGCCGGATGACATTTTCTTTGTAACTACCAGTGAGCTGGAGGAGATGTTCCCGGACAATACGCCGAAGGAGCGCGAATACTACATCACAAAAGCCAAGGGTGCTGTCTGCATCATGCAGATCGGTGACAAGCTCGAGAACGGCAAGCCGCATGACGGCCGTGCTCCGGACTACGACGACTGGGCTCTGAATGCTGATATTCTGGTTTATTATCCTCTGCTCGACATTGCACTCGAACTGTCCTCTATGGGCATTCGTGTTGATGAGAATTCTCTTGCAGAACAGCTAAAAAAAGCCGGCTGCGAGGATCGTGCAGAGCTTCCGTTCCAGAAGGCCATCCTGAACCAGGAGCTTCCTTACACCATCGGCGGCGGTATCGGACAGTCCCGCATCTGCATGTTCTTCCTGCGCAAGGCACACATCGGCGAGGTTCAGTGCTCACTGTGGCCGGCAGATATCACTGCAGCCTGCAAAGAGAACGGCATCCAGCTGCTCTGATTGACATTTCATCCCAAACACAGGCAGCCACCCAGTATCGCATTTCGGTACCGGGCGGCTGCCTTTTGTTTTGTGTATCTGTTTAGCACCTGGCGATTTCAACATGAATTGGCCGCTTGCGGACATATTCATGATTGAAATTGGCAGGTGGCCAAGGGGCGTAGCCCCTCTGGCCAGCCACATCGAGGATTTGCAACGCAAATTCGAGATGCGGGTGCTAAATAGATACTGTTTTGCAAACAATGCATTCGCCCCAATGCTGCCGAGTGGTTTATCATATCGTCATCATTTCTGGATCTATATCATTTTCGTATTATTTTGTCTCCTTATCTGTAAAAGACCTTGTGGCACCTTTTTACAGACTTTATAATGTCATCAGTGTTTTTTGTATACATTTATACATTCATATTGTCTCCGGCGTGCAAGGGTGCATGCTCTCTGTATGCCAGACTATATCTATCGGTGTCCGTGTATACAGGCAGCACAGCGTAACATATTGTGATTCATTTCTAAACAGCAGTGAAATAGGAGGAAGGAACTATGTCATATGTTGGAGAAGTGTATGCGCAGCTGGAGAAGAAGCACGCATACGAGCCCGAGTTTCTGGAAGCAGCTAAGAGAATTCTGGACACGCTTGCACCCATCGTTGAGGCCAATGAGGAGGTTTATCGTCAGAACTCCCTTCTGGAGCGTCTCGTAGAGCCTGAGCGCATCATCACATTCCGCGTTCCGTGGGTAGATGATAAGGGCAAGCAGCAGGTAAACCTGGGCTATCGTGTTCAGTTCAATTCCGCAATCGGACCTTACAAGGGAGGTCTTCGCTTCCACCCGTCTGTAAACCAGTCTATTCTGAAGTTCCTCGGCTTTGAGCAGATCTTCAAGAATTCCCTGACCGGTCTTCCGATCGGCGGCGGCAAGGGCGGCTCTGACTTTGATCCCA
>CAYLUU010000040.1:0-20653 GCA_964386925.1 uncultured Sarcina sp.
CTCCCACACGGAACGTCTCCATCCGGCCAAAGCTCGAATGTACATCAGACAGAGAATTCAGAATTTCTCCCGCCGGCAGACCAAAGGACGTATAGGCGCACACCGCCGCTACCGCATTGTAGATGTTATAGACTGCCGGAAGGCCGATCTGCACTTCCTGCGTCTCATCCCCGAGGCGAAGCCGAACCCGGCTGCCGTCGGATGCTATTTTGTCTATTGCTGTCACAGCTACGGATGTCGGCTGTCTGTGATAGCCGCACTTCGGGCAATAGAAATCTCCCAGATGAGCATAAGTATGATAATGATATTGATATGCGGTTCCGCACTTGATGCAGTATTTAGCATCAGAGATTGCGGCATCCTTCTGCTCTCCCACCGGTGTGTCCAGTCCGAACCAGACAACCGGATTCGGCACGCCGTCTGCTAGCGAGGCCACCAGCGAATCGTCCGCATTCAGACACAGGACCGTTTCCGGCACCTGTCGAATGCCCATCCGGATCTGTTCCACCGTATGCGTCACCTCACCGTACCGGTCCAGCTGATCGCGGAACAGGTTGGTCACGACGATCACCTTCGGATGAATCAGCGGCACCACCTGCTTCAGCGCACCCTCGTCGCATTCAATCACGGCGTAGTGCGTTCTGGGCTTGCCAAGCCACGTGGCATTGCAGGAGATCTCCGCCGTCACGCCCGACAAAAGATTCGCCCCGGATTTGTTGGCAAGGCACGGGTGACCGGAAGCCGTCAGCGCATGTTCGAGCATCCGGGAGGTCGTTGTTTTGCCATTCGTGCCGGTCACCACGATGATCTCCATCCCGGCACTGGTCACCTCCAGAATATCCTTGGCAAAAACACGTGCCGCCTTCCCGGGAAGCGCCGTGCCTCCGCGTCCTGTCATCCGCAGCGCCGCGCGGGTTCCCTTACAGGCCGCGACCGATGCAATTGTCTGTAGTATGTTAGGTTTGTTCATTGTATATATCCATTCCTGTGTAACTATTCCGTATAATATGCTTCCACTCCTTGGCAAGTGACTGGTCCTGTCACCTGACGAGGAGTGGTGACGCACTTTATCAACCGCCGAGATATCTTCCTGCCAGCACCACGGCCATGTACAGCAGCGGTTGATGCAGCAGATAGATCAGCAGGGAATTCCGTCCCAGAAACGACAGCGGCGGGATATTGATGCCCAGCACCGTCCTCTTCCAGCCGCCCAGCTGTTCCACGAACAGCCCCAGATATAAGCCTGCCCAGAACAGGAAGATCCACGGCAGCAAAGAGAAATAATCCGTAGAATAAAAGTCCGGCGCCTGGAATCCGACATACGTTGCCGCCAGTCCATGATACCACGAGGCTGGAAGAGTAATCGTCTCTGTGCCCCACAGCTGCAGCCAGCCAGCATTCACGGTCCGGAATACGTAGAACAGAACTCCGGACAGCGCCATGCCGATCACCGGATGAATCCTCTCCAGCCCGCGCAAAAGGAGTGCCGTCAGGAGCATCGCACTGCCCAGGAATGTCAGTACGCCGAACACCACTCGGTCCTCCGGCAGGAACACCAGAGTTGCCGCCGTTACGAGAAGACCCGCTGCGAAAACAACCGCGCCCCGCCGCCATTTACGAACGGACAGCGTCATACAGAAACCTGAGAGCAGAATGAAAGTCCAGCAGATCGACTGCTGCCACAGATGTGCCTTCTCGGTATGGTACCAGGGTATGTTCACTCCCAGCAGATACACCAGATCCCAGCATCCGTGATAGAGGATCATGCTGATCAAGGTCAATCCTCGGATGCCGTCCAGCAAATGGTACCTTCCGCCTCGTCTGTAATTCCTGCGGCCTCCTGCCGTCATGCAACGATTTCTCCCTTCTGTCTGCCAAAGGACTCCCCTACCTTACGGATCACATATCGATAGGATAGACCAGTAAAGATGCAGGTCGTCAGCCATGCAAACGGGTCGCACATCGATGCCAGTACGAAATTCATCGTCATCATCGAAGCGGTTGCCAGAATCAGGCGGCTCACCAGCTCCACCACACCGCCCAGCATCGGCAGCAGGCCATAGCCGCAGCCCTGCATGGCATTGCGGAATACGAAGATATTCCCGAGCGGAATGTAGAAGATTACACAGCAGATGCTGTACGTTCTTGCATACGGCATCATCGCGCTGAGATCCGTTCCTGCGGAAAAGAACAGCGAAATGATCGGCTGCAGCGCAAACATAACAAGCACTGCTGCCACAACTCCGTAAATGGATATGGACAGCGATGCACTGCGCACGCCCTTTTTGATTCTCTCGTATTCACCGGCGCCGTAATTCTGTCCCACATAGGTTGCCATGGTCTGACCGATGGAATAGTTGCCCTGCGTGATCAGGTTCTGTACCTTGCTGGCCGCGGTGAATGCCGCCACGGCCGTCGCTCCGTAGAGGTTAATGGCCGCCTGCATGATCATCGTTCCGGACGCCGTAATGGCGAACTGCACTGCCATCGGAATGCCGACACGGAGCTGTTTAGCCGTTGCTTCCGGATAGTAGTGCCACATGCCCTTGTCCGGCGTCAGCTCCGGTACTCTCTTCAGGATGTAGAGCAGGCACAGGACGGATGAAATCCCCTGAGACAGATCCGTTGCCAGAGCAGCTCCTGCTGTTCCCATTTGGAATACGATAATCAGCACCAGATCCAGAATGATATTCAATATTGCCGAAAGCACCAATACCACCAGCGGCATTTTGCTGTTGCCCACAGCGCGCAGGAAGGCAGACAGCAGATTATAAGCCACATTTGCTACGATTCCCATACAAATCACGGAGATGTAAGCATACGCATCCGCAAAGATCTCGTCCGGTGTATTCATCAGGTGCAGCAGCGGTTTCATGATCGCAAGACTTCCGATGGTCATAATCACGATCAGAACAGCAGAAAGGATGACACTGTTCGCCACGCTCTTCTTCACGCCTGCCATATCTCCTGCGCCGAAGCGCTGGGAGGTCAGAACCGTAAATCCGCAGGTCAGGCCGGAGCAAAAGCCCAGGATCAGGAACATAATGGTTCCCGTTGACCCTACCGCCGCCAGTGCATTCTGCCCGACAAAACGCCCCACAATGATGGTGTCGCACATGTTGTACAGCTGCTGGAAAACATTTCCAATAAACAGCGGAATTGTGAAACGAATGATGATAGATAGCGGATTCCCCTTTGTCATATCCGACTGCATGATGCTGTCTCCTTTTCTTCCCCCTGATGTTAAGCGGTTACCCTTTCTCAACGCTCCGACAACAACGATCCTGCATGCACTGTGCTGAGTCATTTCACAGGTGCGAAACTGTCGTTTCCTATAGTATAATGAATTGTTTGTAATGTTGAAGAGTGCTTTTTTGCTGTTTAGTCCCCGCATCTCGAATTTGCTTTTGCAAAACCGGCAGGTGTTAAACAGGAGTGCTGCACATTCTGCTGATCGGCCGCCTCTCAAATTTGCTTTCGCAGGTATCGATCAGCGCTGCGTTTTTGGTTCGAGGTTAGCAAATGTTAAATCAATATTCAAGGGCAGAACTTCTCTATGGAGCGGATTTGATGCAGGTTCTGCGGCAGAGTCGTGTTGCAGTTTTCGGTGTCGGCGGTGTCGGCGGCAGTGTCGTCGAGGCACTTGCCAGAATGGGGGTCGGAACCCTGGATCTTATTGACGATGACAGGGTCTGCCTCACCAATTTAAACCGTCAGGTTCTGGCCACCCGCAGCACCGTCGGCAAATACAAGGTAGATGCGGCCCGCGACCGGATTCATGACATTGATCCTACCATTACCGTTAACACCTATCAGACCTTCTTCCTCCCGGAGGAGGCAGATCAGTTTGACTTTCATCAATTCGATTACGTCGTTGACGCCATTGACACCGTCACTGGCAAGATCCAGATCATCCTGCAGGCACAGGCCGCCGGCGTTCCGGTAATCTCCGCCATGGGCTGCGGCAATCGAACGGACCCGACAAAGCTCACCGTCACAGACCTTTACAAGACCTCTCAGGATCCTCTGGCAAGAGTCATGCGGCGCGAGCTTAAAAAGCGCGGTGTGAAGAAACTGAAAGTGGTCTATTCCACCGAGCCGGCCATCCGGCCGATCGACACAGAGAACTCCTGCCTGCACAACTGCATCTGCCCGCCCGGATCAGTGAGGAAATGCACAGAGCGAAGAGACCTTCCCGGCTCCACCTCTTTTGTTCCTCCGGCAGCCGGCATGATGATGGCAGCTGCCATTGTAAATGATCTGACACACTTTGACCCCAGGTCACGCACGAAGGGAGGCCAGCAATGAGCGACAAAGATTCCACGCTCCAGACCACCGATGAATTTCGTGATGACTTCGATGTCTTCGAAGATGACGATGAATTCGATTATCCCGCTTCCGAAGATGCAGACGCATCCGAACCGGAGACATCCTCTGCGGATTCTGCGGATGAAGAAGGCTCCGATCATTCCGATCCCCCGGCAGAGGAGGATGAAGGCACAGAGGACCTCGAATTTCAGAAATGGAATGCCCGCGTCTCTGCCGAGCATGCAAGGCAGATGCGCGACCGACGCGCCGGCAAGGTGCGCATCCAGAAGGTTCTCCTCACCATCCTTGGCATCATTGCAGGCGCCGCAGTCGTGATCTATCTGGGCGGTGTGATTTATTTTTCCGGTCATTTCGGCTTCCGCACGACGCTCAACGGAACGGACGTCTCCGGCAAAAACGCTGCACAGGTTGAGAACCTCCTGACACAGCTGTCCGAGGATTATACGCTGACCATACACGGACGTAATGACGTCGATGATACAATCAACGGCTCCGATATTGCATTGTCTATTCAGTGCAGTACAGATCTGACGACACTCCTCCACTCGCAGTCCGCTCTAAAGTGGCCGGCAAGTCTCCTGCAGAGCACCAGTCTCACCGATACCTATGCGGTAACCTATGACGAAACCTCTCTGGAGTCACAGGTCGAGGGACTCGCCTTCTTCCAGTCCGATAATATCCAGCAGCCTGCCAATGCCATTTGCTCTTATGTAGACGGCTCCTACCAGGTTGTTGCCGGCGACAAGGGCTCTGTTCCCAATGAGGCCGGCATTCTGCAGACCATTCAGGATACCCTTTCCCATGGGCTCTCTGAGGTTACGCTGGGAGATGACTGCTACGAAAAGGCAACGCTGACAGAGGACAATTCCGATCTGCAGCAGGCAGCAGATGACCTGAACCGAATTGTGAACATGACTGTCACCATGACCTTCGGCGAGGAAACCGTGACGTTCTCGAAGGATGAGCTCGCTTCCTTCGTCTCCGCCAAGTCCCCCGAGACCTCTGACGAATCCGCAGAATCCGGCGAGGAAAATACAGCCGATGATTCCGGTGAAACATCCGATACTGCCTCCGGCGATTCGGCATCGGAAGATCAATCTGCGGATACCGAATCCGCCGGCACCGAGACATCTTCGGGCGGTCTCTCCGATCTGGTTGTGTTCCAGACCGATACCATTGCCGAGTATTTTGCTGCTCTTGCAGAGAAGTACGACACCTACGGAAAGGACCGTGAATTCAAAACACATGCCGGCGATACCATCACCGTCTCCGGCGGCAACTACGGCTGGCAGCTGGATCAGGAGGCTTCCGCCACCGCGCTCATTGAATTCCTGACGGCCGGTGAAGACGGAGACTTCACACTCGTCTGGACCAAGGAAGCTGCCTCCTTCGGAGATACCGACATCGGGACCTCCTACATGGAGGTCGATCTGGACAACCAGAAGGTCTATCAGTACATTGACGGCGAGTGTGTTGTCGAGACGGACTGCGTATCCGGAAAGGCCATTGACTCCGACCGTCTCACTCCGGACGGCACCTACAGCATTGTTTACCGCAAATCACCGGCCGTTCTGAAGGGCGCCGATTATGAATCTCCGGTTACCTACTGGATGCCCTTCAACGGCGGAATCGGCTTCCACGATGCCACCTGGCGCAGCAAATTCGGCGGCGAAATCTACCTGACCGGCGGTTCGCATGGCTGCGTCAACCTGCCGCTCTCTGCGGCCAAGAAGATCTACGCCAACGTCTATTCCGGTATGCCGGTTGTCGTCTACGGAGGAATGACTTCGGAGGAGGCAATTGAGTACACAGGTAAGACCCCGGACCCGCCGGTTAGTCAGAAAGAATCCGATGCTGACATCGGCGGCGGTGTGGATGCCGCTGCGGCAGCCGACAGTGCAAATGCGGCAGCCACCGCGGATACGAGTAGTCAGTCTGCAGACACCTCCAGTGCACAGACTACCGCAGTTCTGCAGCAGGCCATTCAGAACTACATGAGCCAGGGCATGAGTGCCGAACAGGCGCAGGCACAGGTACAGGCAGACCTTGCGGCCCAGCTGGCCGCGCAGCAGGCCGCAGCAGGACAGTAAACGTGAAAGTGGCAGTCTCACTGCCTGCCACATCAAAATTTTCCAAATGCACAGAGAAGATGCCATCAGGCATCTTCGAGTGTCAAAATCAGGATATGATTTCTGAATAAATACGCGAATTGGTCATACTGGCATATCAAAAAAAGCGAGGAGAGACTTCAAGGTCTCTCCTCGCTTTTCCTAATAACACAAATAGTTACTATCTATTTAGGGTAATGCTGATTTAATCAGCGTTTCCTTAGCACGCGCTTATCTACCCCAGTGCCTCTACCATCTCCTGCAGTTCCAGATAACGCTCCATGCGCTCCTCAATGCGGGCATCCAGTGCCTCCTTCTCCTCGGTCAGCTTCCGCAGCTTCTCATAGTCCGTCGCCGCAGCCGGAATCTCGGCCGCCAACGCATCGGACTTCTCCTGCAGCTCGTCGATCTCTGCCTCAATGGTGTCGTACTCGCGCTGATCCTTGTAGGAAAGCTTGGCCTTATGGGTATTCGCTTTTGCACTCTCTCGTTCCCCTGCTGCCGCATTTCCGGACATTCCGCCGCCTGCATTGCCGGTGTCCCCCGCTCCTGTGCTTCCAGCGCTCTGCAGAGTCTGGCTGCTCCCTTCGCGGGTCCTGTCGCTGCCTCGCAGATCCTTTGTCCTCGCAGCCTCCTTACCGGCTGCCAGCAGATGTTCCTGATACTCCGTGTATCCGCCGTCACTTTGCCACAGGCTTCCGTCCTCCTCGAAGGCGAAAATTCTCGTCACCACCCGGTCCAGGAAATACCGGTCATGCGATACCACAATCAGAATCCCGGCAAACCGGTCCAGATAATCCTCCAGAACCTGCAGCGTTGAGATATCCAGGTCATTCGTCGGCTCATCCAGAATCAACACATTCGGGTTCGACATCAGTACCCGCAGCAGGTAGAGCCTTCGCTTCTCTCCGCCGGAGAGCTTCCCGATCGGTGCATACTGGAGCTTTGGATCGAACAGAAAACGGTCGCACATCTCCGAGGCCGAGACCAGTCCGTCCGCCGTACGAATGTATTCTGCCGTATTCCGGATGTAGTCAATCACGCGAGCCGACTCATCCAGCATCTCATTCTCCTGTGAGAAATACCCGAACTGAATGGTCTGGCCGATCGTCACCGTTCCTTCATCCTGCTGCACACCGCCCAGAATGGTCTTGATCAATGTAGATTTCCCGCAGCCGTTGGGTCCGATGATGCCGATGCGGTCCGTCTTGCGGAAATGATAGGTGAAATCCTGATACAGCTTTCTGTCTCCATAGCTCTTGCTGATATGCTCGAGCTCGATGGTCTTGCCGCCGATTCTGGAGGGAAGCGATTCGATTTCCACCTGCCGTTCTTCCTGAATCTTCTCCCGATCCCGCAGCGCCTCGAAACGGGCAATATGCGCCTTCTGTTTCGTAGAGCGTGCTCTTGCCCCCCGCATCATCCAGGCAAGGTCCTGCCGATAGAGTGCCGCCATCTTGCGCTCTGCCGCGACCGCACTGTCCAGACGCTGCTGGCGCAGCTCCAGATAGCCTTCATAATCTGCCTCATAGCGGTACAGCTTTCCCTTGTCGATTTCCAGAATGACATCGGTGACCTCATCCAGAAAATAACGATCATGTGTCACCATCAGGAGCGTCCCCTGATACGACGTCAGGAATTTCTGCAGTTCCTCAATCATCTGCAGATCCAGATGGTTGGTCGGCTCATCCAGAATCAGCACGTCAGACGGCGTCAGCATAGCTGCCACGAGGGCCGCCCGCTTTTTCTGTCCACCGGAGAGGTGTGCGGGATTCGCCTCCGGATCCGGAATTCCGAATTTCAGCAGCTTGGAACGAACCTCGCCCTTGGTATCCCAATGCTCCGCTTTCCCATAGACCATCGAGGATACATTCTCCAGCAGAGTTTCGTTCGTGTTGAACACCGGATTCTGCGGCAGATAGGAAATCCGCAGTCCTCTCTGACAGATCACTTCCCCCTCATCCGGCTCCATGCTGCCGGCAATGATAGACAGGAGCGTTGACTTACCGGTTCCGTTGATGCCGATAATTCCAACCTTCTCCCCTGCCTCGATACCAACAGAGGCCTTGTCCAGAATGACGCGGCCTCCGAGATTCTTGCTGATATGTTCCAGATTCAAAATACTCATAGATTACGTTCTCTCATCCCTTTGCCAGCTCTGCTGCATGACGAGCCAGCTCCTCAAAGGCCATCGCACGGCTTGCCTTGAACAGCCATGCAGTGTCCGGCCCGGACACCTTGTCGATCTCTGCCTTCGCTTCGTCCTTGCTCCGGCAGACCCGGACGTCTGAGAATCCGCATTTTGCCGCTTCGTCTGCCAGCAGTGCTGCCGCCTCACCCACGGTGATCAGGGTATCAATCGCAAGGCCTGCCGCATAGGCTCCCACCTCGCGGTGCAATGCCTCCTCCGAGTTCCCAAGCTCCTTCATATCGCCCAGAACCGCAATCCGATGCTGCGCCGTTGTATGCGCGAGCGTCGACAGCCCTGCCTTCATAGACTGCGGGTTCGCATTGTAGGTGTCATTGTAAATAACGATTCCGCCATCCAGACGCAGCGTTTCCATCCGCATCTTCGTCGGAACATAATGTGCAATGCCAGCCTGAATCTCTTCTGCGCTCAGACCATACTCTGCACCGATCGCCGCTGCCGTCAGCGTGGAGTAGATCATGTGGCGCCCAAGGGCAGGAACCGTAACCGGGAAGGTTCCGAGCGGTGTCACTGCCGTGTAGCTCATCGAATCCTGACGGTCCTCCCGAATGTCCACGGCGCGCCAGTCGCAGTCCTTCGATTCACCAACGAAGGTGAAGCGGAACCGGGCTGTTCTGTCTGCATCGTCCCGGAGGCGCACCAGATACTCGTCATCTCCGTTCATGACAGCCAGACCGCCCTCCTGCAGCCCCTCGAAAATCTCACTCTTCGCCTTGAAAATATTCTCCTTGCTGCCAAGGTTTCCGATGTGGGCGTCGCCGACATTCGTGATGGTCACGGTATTCGGCTGCGCGATCCGGGTCAGATAATCAATCTCCAGGAGGTGATTCATTCCCATCTCAATGACCGCCATCTCTGTATCCTTATTAAGATTCAGCAAGGTCTTGGGTAGGCCGATGTTATTGTTGAAGTTTCCCTGGGTCTTCAGCGTATTGTATTTTTCCGACAGGACAGAAGCGATCATGTCCTTCGTTGTCGTCTTGCCTACGGATCCCGTGATGCCAACGACCGGCATATGGAATTGTCCGCGGTACCATCTGGCCAGATCTCCCAGCGCCAGAATCGTGTCCTCTACGAGAACGTAGAACTTGCCGGGAACATACTCGTCCGGCTCTCGCGATATTACTGCACCGGCGGCTCCTGCCTCCAGCGCTGCCTTCACGAAGCGGTGTCCGTCCGTATTCTCTCCGACAAAGGCAAGGAAAACATCGCCCTCCTTCACTACACGGTTGTCCGACTCGACACCCGTAATGACGCTATTCTCATCATAGCCGCTTCCCAGAAGCTTTCCTCCGGTCGCCTGCACCAGTTCCTGTAAGGTAATGGATTCCATTTCACTCTCCTGTACTGCAATTCGTCCGCTCTGTTCCATCCACAGCGTTCAGCCTTCCATCCGCTGTCTCTTTCGCATCGCACGAATCTCTTTCGTCCGTCATTCAGATTTCGTTCTCATCAGGTTTCATTTCCATCAGGTCTCGTTTCCATAATAGCTGCAGGCATCCTGCACGATCTCGTCGCACAGCTCCTCGTAGGAAATTCCTACCGCCGCAGCCTCCTGCGGCACCAGGCTGGTCGGCGTCATGCCGGGGAGCGTATTCACCTCCAGGAAATAGATCTGCCCATCCTGGGCCACCATGAAGTCACTGCGGGAATAGGTCCGCAGCCCCAGCACTTTATGTACCTGCAGAGCCATCTTACCCATCTCCTCTGCCTGCTCCGGAGACAGACGCCCGGGGCAGATCTCTTCGGTTGCACCGGCCTTGTATTTGTTGGAATAATCATAGCCGCCCTCCGGGGGAATGATTTCCACGCAGGGAAGCGCCTGTCCCTTGAGGACCGCGTTGGTGAACTCGCGTCCCTCGATGAACTGCTCTACCAGAATGTCACGGCTGTATTTCAGCACCTCATAGAGTGCCGGCTCCAGCTCCTCTTTCTCTTTCACAATATACACACCGACAGAAGAACCGCCGGTCGGCGTCTTCACCACACAGGGCACCGGATTCTCCGCAGCAATGGCCGGGACCTGCTCTGCTTTTACATGACTGTATTCATGCCAATCAGGCGTCCGGATTCCCGCAGGCCGCACCATTTTCTTCGTGGTGATCTTATCCATCGCCATCGCAGCGCCTGCATATCCGGAGCCGGTATACGGAATCCCCAAAAGGTCAAAGGCCGCCTGCACTCTTCCGTCCTCTCCGTTCAGTCCGTGCAGGGCAATGAAAACCATATCTGCCTTTCTGCAGATCTCCAGAACCCCTCTTCCGAAAATCGAAGGATCCTGCCATTTGCGGGATTCCCGAATCGCCTTCAGATCCGGTGAGCTGCCGTCAAACTCTGCCGGCCGCAGCTCCGGAAGTGCGTCGAAGAGCTGCTCCGGCTGTGCCAGCACCTCCTCGCCCAGGTTCTCGAGTCCCAGGAACAGATCTACCAGAACCGCCTGATGTCCCTTTCTGCGAAGTGCTCCACAGATCTTCGTTCCCGAAATAATAGAGATATTCCGTTCCGTTGACAATCCGCCGCACAGTACAACAATTTTCATCTTCATGACTCCTCTAGGGACTTAAACCCGTTGATATTATTACAATGTAACTATTCAGAGCCAAGCAAATTTGCATAAAATACGCGAGTAATGCTTGCATTGACGAGCCCATTTTTGCGAATGGGCTCTGAATAGTTACCATCGAATTTCTATTTCACACCTGACGATTTCAATATGAGTCGGCTGCCCCGCTAGCCCCGCTCGAACAGCGTTTCCCTTGACGAGCAGATCTTATCCGCCACCGTTATCAGCCACGCAATCCGTGAGGACGGTGCATGGAACAGCGTCAGCGGCCACATATGGCTTTCGATCGCCGCCATCTCCTCTTCACTGACAGCAAAATCCTTCCGGGCATTCACGGCCGCAATGTGCGGATGGTGATAGCCATGCAGGTGATCCCCATGTACATGCCAGTCATAGAGAAAATAGTCATGCAGGAAAGCCGCACGCACCAACCGCCGCTCATTAGCCTTCAGGTGAAGCCTTCGGTTCATCAGGAAGGCCTGCCTTGCTACGTCCATACAGTGGTCGTAGGTCGTAATCCGACCGTGCTGAATGTAATTTTTCATGCGCAGGCACCTGGGGTCCAGCGCAATGATCCGGATATGCTCCTTAAACTCTCGTTCCTCAACGAGCGACAATCCGCTCAGAACTCCTTGCCGCGGCGCCGCCCCCGATGTCTGTCCCAAATCCATATCTATCTTTCTCTTTCGTTATATTTCTCAGTCATTATAGCTTACCCGCTGAACAGATACTCGATTTGTAACTTTCAGGGAAACGCTTTAATCAGCGTTTCCTTAGCTGTCATGGTGATGCCTGTGCACCGCAGCCTGCTGCCGTTCCTCTTCGGATTTCTGCATCGTGCGGAAAAGGCCCCGAATCTTCTCCGCCGCATCGGATCCCGTCTTTCGAACCGGACGATAGTCCCGAATGCTGCGGATGTGGTACCGCTCTCTTCCGTTAAAGTTATCCATCAGGCGGCGAACCCGCTCCGACATTTCCTGTCCTGACTTTTCTGCCTTCGCTCTGGCTGTATCCGAAGCCAGCATCGCTGCGATCATCGCCGTCTCACCGGCACTCTGTGCCGCAGCCATAGCCGCTGTTCCGACCGCAACCGGTCCCTGCTGCATGGTCTGATAGCCGGCTTCCATGCGAACGTTGAACTCCTGCTCCATCGCATCCATGCGGTCAATGATCCGCGTAAGGCTGGCCACTGTCAATGCCAGATCCATTCCCAGGATCACCGCGAAGACAAGGCAGAGCACCTCATTCTCGATCGGATGCTCCTCGGTCGGCAAGGTACTCATGAACGGGCCAAGGTAACGCACTACCACAATTCCCGCTACGCCGAATCCGCAGGTTGCCGGCAGACAGATCCTGCCGTTCAGGTTCATCGGAATTCCGCTGTAATCCCACCACACAGCATGAAACCAGCGCTCCAGAACCCATGATGTCAGATATTCCATAATCGCACTGCCGGCCGCACATACCAGGAAGATTTCCCAGATCGGATATTCCGCTCCTTGCGCCGGCATCGGGAGCAGCCGGAACACAGTCAGCGCTCCAACAACGCCGCACCCGTAGATCGGACAGATCGGCCCGAAGAGAAACCCCCGGTTCTGCCAGTGCTTTTCCTTTACCGTGCAATAGCAGCATTCATACAGCCAGCCAACGAAGCTGAAAATAATAAAATAGTCAAAATACTCAGCTACAACCATGCAGCATCCCCTCTGTCAGTTATAAGTCAATCAATCCGAAACGGCGAAGTCCACGCCCGGCGGCCATCCCTGGTAATCAGCTCCGCCCGCAGATAAAATTCACCGGGTGCGATGTGGTAATCCATTTTGCCGCCCTTTACCTGTGTAACCCGTTCCGGCACCCAGATATGGTTGCTGTAGAACACCACCGTCATAACATCCTCTGAGAACTCCATGTGGACGATTCCCTTATCCCAATCCATGGACAGCTCATGAATGACCGGCTTCTGCGTTGCATAGAAATTTCCTGCCTGAAGCGCATCCAGAATTCCGTCTCGCGACAGCTCCGATGCATTGACCATCGTGCAGGAGTAACACTCATCTCCCTCATAGGCGTGCACGTCATCGCTCGCCACGGCCGGGATCAGACGATCGTAATTCGTCGCCCAGATGTCAAACCAGGAAGAAGAATTGCCGCGTTCTGCGTTGAACGGAAGGTCAGACACCGTATTGTAGATTTCTGCCGCGGTAATTCCCTTCAGCTGCTCGATTCCCTTCGGGTCCATAACCGACCAGGCAGGATGTGCCAGAATCGCGATGCCGCCGTCTGCCCGGATGGCATCCACGATGGCCTGCGGTGCGGGGTGCGGATTCTCTGTATAATCGATGCCTTTGTTGGAGGTCATTCCGATTCCCAGAATGTGATAGGTCGGAACATCCCCCGCCTGTCTCGTATTGGCACCGCCGGTATCCCACTCTACACCGGACAGGATGAGCATATTGCCGGCATGGAGGACCCCGTTACGATTCAACGAACCATCTGCCGCCGCTTTCTGGTTTCCGGTTCTGTTCTCAATGCTATCCTCTGTTCTGTTCTCCCAGGCATTGCGGCTCCAGTCATCCGGATTCCCCTCCGTTCCCGGCTCCAGCGTAACGCCCGGTCTCCGGTGATCTGTCAGCGCAATAAAATCATATCCGTTCCTGCGATAGATCTCGACCGCCTCTGCCGGATCCCGATGACCATCCGACCGCGTCGTATGCATATGAAGGTTTCCCTTATACCAATTGCCTCTATCCTCGAATATTGATCGAAACATAATCTCTCCCTCTCAAAACGTATCTATTCTAGCATATCTGATGCTGCACAGCTTTTCCATAATGCCGCATATCTATTCTGAACGAGTCCCGGCGTTACCGTTCACTTGCCAGATAGACACGAGTAGTGGAGAATATCCGGCTGCAGGCCTTACTCTCTCTGCGCAATCCACGCAGGCAGCTCGTGCAGACTCCCCAGAATATCATCTGCCAGAGAACGCATCTCCTCATCCGGCGGAATCAGGTCCGGGATCATTACCGTATACATTCCGGCATTCCGTCCGGCCCGGACGCCGTTAAAGCTATCCTCTACCACCAGACATTCAGACGGCTGCTGCCCCAAGAGCCGCGCCGCCTCCAGGAAGATGTCAGGGAACGGTTTCCCGCGCTCCAGCGTATTCCCGCTGATCACCAGGTCAAAATATTCTCCCATATTCGTCATTGCAAGGTACCGATCCGCAACCTCCTTGGCGCTGGAGGTTGCGATGGCCGCGGGGATCTTATTTTCCCGAAGCCACTGAAGGCATTCCAATGCCCCAGGCTTAGGCTCCACACCGTCTGCCTGCAGAGTTTCCTCCACTGCCTCCGTGCGAACCTTGCGAACCGCTGCGACATCATACCCCCACTGCTCGAGCAGCGCGTCAATGTTCACGCGGCTTCGCCCGATGAGCTGGTAATACTGCTCTCTGGTCAAGCCCGCTGTCATCCAGCCTTTGCCGTAGATCTTCTCACTGTCGTACAGTGTACCGTCCATATCGAAAATAACTGCTCGAATCATGCCTCTCTCCTGTCTGCATGCAACTATAAATCTCCGCCCGTGCATCTGCTAAGCAGCAGACGGGCGTCAGTGTCGCAACCGATACTAATCCGTAGTCATTATACTATCATCCGCAGGCGGCTTTTCCGCGCAATATCCATCCGGCGCCAAAAAAGACGCCGGGAACACGCCATTTCTGACACGTTCCCAGCGTCTTTCAACCCTGTCTGTCTCCCATTCAATCGCAGGATTCTCCGCGTATCCCCTGCACTTCCCTGCTCAAACTTGCTGACAATGAAGTTGGGTTACTCCCAATCCTAATCCATTCAGCGAACCGTCAGGTTAGACACAATGTCCTTGCCCAGAACTGCGGATGCCGCTGCGATGGTGCCCGCACTCTCTGCCGTCACAAACCAGCTGTAGGCCTGCTTTGCTACTCCATTCGTCCCGATCAGACCGTAATCGAGACCCTGCGCGATCTCGCTTGCATCGGAGCGCTGGCGGTTGATGATAATGCCGTCGATGTGCTGGTTCACATTTGCCTGATTGATGGCATACACGATATCAGCTGCCTGCATGGCTTCGTTCGATCCCATTGCCGCACTGGAGGTAAAGCCAACCTCCGTCAGGGAGATGGAGCGAACCTGTCCTGCCGGATTCAGGAACTGCGACTGGCACATGAAGTCGGTCAGAACATCAATGTTGCTCATCGTGATATACCGTGTAGACTGCGTATGCGTCACCTGTGCCTTCGAGGTCAGCGTGTTCGGCTCATACAGCGGGAAGTTGTACGGGTGGCTTGCCAGCGACCAGTCGAAGTTACCCTCCGATGTAATCTGTGCATTCAGCTGCGTCAGGAACTCCTGCGAACCATAGTGAAGCGCCGCATTGTCGGACATCCACTCCTGATCGGTTGCCGCATAGATTCTGGCATTCGCATTCTGAGACTTGATGCCGTTGTAGAATACACGCAGCTCATCCGCATAGGCCTTTGCAAAGCCTGCCAGTCCGGCTGCCGGATTCATGTAATTCCACTCGTTGCGGGCATTAACCTCGTTGCCGACGATCCAGTTGTCGACCGTTCCATGTCCGGTGCCGGAATAGCGCTGACCCAGGAAGGAAGCTACAGCCTCCAGTTCTTCAAGGCCGGCCTGGTCCACCGTGTTGAACATGTAATAATTCGCCGCTACGCCTCTGGACTGCGGGTGAATCAGGATGCCGCTGTTGGCTCCGCACAGGAGGATCAGGTTCACCTGAATTCCGGCTGCGTTCATCTTCGGTACAATCAGATCATACTGACCGACAATTGCCGAATTAAAGGAATAGGTCTTGCCGTTGTAGGTGTAGTTCACACCGCCGCCGGAGATCATATCGCCGACCGGCAGGTTGTAGGAGATCTGCTTAACTCCCATTGCCTTCAGCGTATTCGTATCCTGAATGGTCTCTGCTGCCGGAAGAAGGCCCTTTTTGCCGTTGTCGCTTCTGGCCACGGTATGAGTTGCAACCGCCTCCGGATTCAGAATATACATATCATTGGACAGGTCCTTCAGGGCTCCGGAAGAAACTCCCACTACTGTGAACTTCTTGTACAGCATGGACGATGCCGTGTTGTTGCCAAGAGGGAAAGTAAATACCGCCGTGGCACCGGCTGCCGTCTTCGCAACCTCGGTTCCCTGTACGCCGCTCATGGCAGGATCCTGTGCATACAGATGATACAGTCCATCATCCGTTGCCGCAGCCCCCGTGGCAGTCACTACGACGTTGTTCCCCTGAATCACAACCGAGGAAATCGTCACCGCGTTGGTTGCTGCCTTGGCCGTTGTTGTTGTCTTCTTCGTGGTTTTCTTGCTGGTCTTCTTGGCCGCATACACCGGAAGAGAAGACATTGTTCCTGCCACCAGTGCGGCTGCAGTCAACAGTGAAATCAGTCTCGCCTTCAAAACCTGTCTCCTTTCTGCTTTTCCCTTTTAAATACCGATTCATCCCCGTGCATAAAGATGCACGAAATCAGTATAACGTGGTGAATTTACAAAAAGAAGTGGCAAAGATGATTTTATAGTTTCTCATACGCCAGTCTCGGCGATCCGTCAGCCAGGTGAATGATCCCGCAATAAACAAATCCGCTTTTGGCAATGGCCCCCTGCATGACCTTGTTGTCATGATGCGTATCGATGCGCAGGTGCGAATTGAACTGCTCTGCGTAGGTCACAGCTCTCTGCAGCACACCGTGAATCGTTCCGTCGCCCGCAATGCGATGAATCACACCGTAGGGTTCAGCGGAGCGCCAGCTGCCATCTTCAATCACTGCATAGTCCGGCTCGCCGGCCAGAGAGAACATAAAAGATGCGTGGATTCCGTCCGGACTCTCCATTACATAGAGCTGTTCCAGCTCGATGTCCTTCGTCAGTCTCTCCCGGTTCGGACCGCCCGTTCGCCACTGGTTCGGATTCCCGGTTCGTGCCATAAAATCCTTCGCATATTCGTAGATTTCCAGGAGCCGCGAAAGGTCCTCCATTGTCGCCTTACGAATTGTTATGTTATCCATCGCTATCCCTTTCCTGTTGTCCATGATCAGCCGATCCGAATCTAATACAGCGTTTGCAAAATAACTAGCCAGATGACGCAGAATGATTTTCGGAGAGTGCGCGTCAAAAAGCGCAGGCGTAGCGGGCTACGCAGCTTTCCTTCTGCTCAGGGCTGGGAAAATGACAATTCATTTTCCTTACGCTTCCGGCTTCTCGAATTCCTTCGACACATCCTCCAGCAGCTGGCGGATCGGCAGATGTTGCGGACAGACCTTCTCACACTTGCCGCACTTGATGCAATCCGATGCCTTGCGGCCCGGTGCTGTATACACTGCATTGTAGTAATAGTCTGCATTCCAGTCGTGATGGATCTGCTTGGTATTCATCGTTGCGAACAGATCCGGAATGGAAATATGCTTCGGACATCCATCCGTGCAGTAGCGGCACGCTGTGCAGGGGATCAGATTTTTCTTGTTAAAGATCTCCTGTACCTTGTGTATCGCCTCCATCTCCGTTTCATTCAGCGGCTGGAAATCCTTCATAAAGCTGATGTTGTCCTGCATTTGCTCCAGATTGCTCATGCCGGACAGAACCATCATCATGCCCGGGAATCCCGCCACAAAGCGAATGGCATAGCTGGCCGCGCTGCCTCCGTGGAGTTCCTCCAGAACCTTTGCCGCATTCTCCGGCAGATTCACAAGGTTTCCTCCCTTTACCGGCTCCATGACAATGACCGGCTTGTTGAACTTCCGGCAAACCTCATAGCACTTTCTGCTCTGCACCGCCGGATCCTCATAGTCCACATAATTGAACTGGATCTGAACCACCTCAACCTCCGGATAATCCGTCAGGATCTGCTCCAGCACCTCGGCCGTATCATGGAAAGAAATACCGACATGACGGATCTTCCCCTCTGCCTTCAGCGCAAAGGCCGTCTCATACGCACGGCACGCCTTGTAGTGGCCATAATTCCCAGCCCCCTGCGCATGCATGAGATAGAAGTCAAAATAATCCACGCCGCAGGCCTCCAGCTGTTTCTGGAAGAGCGGCCGGATATCTGCCTCTGTCCGGAAATAGCTTCCCGTCAGCTTATCCGTCAGGATGTAGCGATCTCTCGGATAGCGCTTGGTCAGGCACTCCCGGACTGCAATCTCGCTCTTCTCTGAGATATAACCGTGAGCCGTGTCAAAATAATTGAAGCCAGCATCCAGAAATGCATCCACCATCTTGATGGTCTCTTCGTAATCGACCTCTTCCCCCTTCATGGGCAGACGCATACATCCAAAGCCAAAGTTCTTTTTGATCTTATCCATAGCCGTCTCCTTTTCCCCCGCAGCAATTCCACAGCTGCCCGCTCGCGCAGGCACTACAACAAATAAAAATCAGCTGCTACGTGTCTGCGACACTCCCGCAGCTGACGCACACATTCGTAATCCGGGCTATCGCCCTACTTACTCATGTATGCTAACCCGTCCAATGTATGCGCGCCTGCGCGAGCAGGCTCGTGCATTCACGCATCCGCTGTCCGGGATTTTTACAGTAACAAATACAAAAAGGACCTGACGAATGCAGCTGCGTCAGATCCTGTCATCCTCTCTCCTACTATAGTCCCTGAAGTAAACTCTAAGTCAAGGATAACTCAGAATGTCACACCAAGCCCTGTCAGAAGAAGTCCCCATGCGACTCCCAGGACATACAGGAGCGCCGTAATTTTCAGGTTTTCCTGCAGGTGCTTTGAATTCGTACGGAACAAAACCAGTAGGCCGACTCCGGCCCCCACCAGAAGCCCTCCCATCATCTGTCCGGCCTCAATGAGTCCGTCCAGATACAGCTGTGAGAGTGTCACGGAGGCGGCGCAGTTGGGAATCAAGCCCACCAGGCAGGACAGCAGAACTCCTGCCGTTTTATGGCCTGACAGGAGATTTCGCACTGCATCCTCCCCGAAGCCCTCCACGATCAATGTCAATGCCAATGTAATCAGGAATACGAAGATGGTAATGTGCAGCGTATGTATCGCCGCCGACTTCAGAATACTGCCCTCTTCTTCATCCTCACAGCCGCAGTGCTCCTGCTCGCACAGGTCATGGATGTGATGCTCTCCCCGCAGCTTGTGAATGGTAAGGTCGATCATTAAGCCGGACACCACGGCAATTCCAGCCTTGGCCGCCAGGATCTTCACCATTCGCAGCACCGGCACCTGCGCCGAAATGAACAAAGGCAGCATTTCATCTGAGGTAGACAGGAACACAGCCAACAGCGTTCCCAGTGAGATGACGCCGCCGGAATACAGGCTGGCCGCCGCTGCAGAAAAGCCGCACTGCGGCATAACACCTACCAGACCGCCCAATACCGGTCCGAAATGGCCGACGTTCTCCTTGCGAATCAGCTCCTGTGATTTGTCCTCTGTATGCCGTTCCAGTGCCTCCATGACAAGGTATGTCACGAACAGAAACGGAATCAGCTTCAATGTATCGATGGCCGCATCCAGCAGCGCATCCTGCAGTAATTCCAGTAAATTCATATTTCAATCAAATCCTTTAGATATATAAACACCCCTTCAGGGCCCAACCATTTTTATGCACTCTCAGGAGCAGCTTTTACCTTCCCGCAAGCCACGTTTCCAGCTCCTCCCGGATCTCCGGGAAGCTGCGGATCGGCGGGACGGTCTCCGGCAGCTCCGGGTGCTCCCCGATGAACCGCTCCATCCATACCATGTCATACCAGCGGCTGAATTTATAGGCGCACTGCTCAAAGGTGCCCACCAGCCGATAGCCCAGATGCTCATGAAAGCGAATGCTGTTGTCTGTCAGATACGGATCTTCTCCGCGAGGCGCTGCAATGCAGGCCTCCACATTCCGCACTCCCTGCAGCTGAAGGGCCTTTTCCAGCGCTTCATACAGATCTCGCCCCTGACCGCTGCGGTGACAGTTCTGATCAACATAAATGGATGTCTCCACCGCCCAGTCATATGCCGCCCTTTCTTTAAAGGCACCGGCATAGACATAGCCGGTAATCCGGCCGTTCTCTTCCCGCACCAGGTAGGGATATTTCTCCAGTATGTGTCGGATTCTCCCGCAAAACTCTTGTGTCGTGGGCACGTCATACTCGAAGGTAATGGCCGTTTTCTCCACGTAATATCTGTAAATGTTCAGGAGACTTTCCGCATCCTCTTCTCTTGCAACACGAATCATTGCAATCACCTCTATAGTTCATAAAATGTAACTATTCAGAGCCAAGCAAATTTGCATAAAATGCGCGAGTAATGCTTGCATTAACGAGCCCATTTTTGCAAATTTATTTGGCGAGAACGCCGCATGAGCAAAAGGAAAGCTGCGTAGCAGCGATTTTGCGAATGGGCTCGGAATAGTTACGGAAATCCATAAATCTGACCAGC
>CAYLUU010000041.1:0-20630 GCA_964386925.1 uncultured Sarcina sp.
GCTATTCCGAGATCTATGCGGAGCTGAAGGAACGGAAGGCGGTGTATCGGTAGGGCCTGCTGTCAGGCAAAAGTCTTTTTGACCACGGTGTTACAGAGGGTGTAGAATTTCAAACGAAATAAAAGCAAGGAGATAAAACAAATGAAATTAGGTATTGTCGGACTTCCGAATGTAGGAAAGAGTACATTGTTCAATTCCCTGACCAAGGCAGGGGCAGATGTGGCAAACTATCCGTTCTGCACCATTGATCCGAACGTGGGTGTTGTAGCAGTTCCGGATGATCGGATTAAACAGCTGGGAGCCATGTATCATTCCAAAAAGGTAACACCTGCGGTTATCGAATTCGTTGATATTGCAGGACTGGTGAAGGGCGCCTCGAAAGGCGAGGGCCTGGGCAATCAGTTTCTTGCGAACATTCGTGAGTGCGATGCGATTGTGCATGTGGTTCGCTGCTTTGAAGATCCGAATGTGACGCATGTAGATGGATCGGTGGATCCGGTACGCGACATTGAGACCATCAACATGGAGCTGATCTTTGCGGATCTGGATGTTCTGGAACGTCGTATCTCCAAGGTGGCGAAGACGGCACGCATGGATAAAGAGGCTGCCAAGGAACTGGATTTCCTGAAGAGAATCAAGGAGCATCTGGAGAACGGCAACCCGGTTCTGACGATGGAAGAGCCTACGGAAGAGGAGGCGAAGCTTCTGAAGGAGTTCAGCCTGCTGACCTCCAAGAAAGTGATTTTCGCCTGCAACGTGGCAGAGGATGACATTGCAGATGATGGCGCGAACAATCCATTGGTAGAGAAGGTTCGTGAGTATGCGTCCAAAACGGACAGTGAGGTCTTCACACTCTGTGCGAAGATGGAAGCAGAAATCTCAGAGCTGGATGATGAGGAGAGACAGATCTTCCTGGAGGATCTGGGATTGAAAGAATCTGGTCTGGATAAGCTGATTAAGGCCAGCTATCACACTCTGGGTCTGATGAGCTTCCTGACTGCCGGCGAGGATGAAACGCGTGCATGGACAATCCGCATCGGAACCAAGGCACCGCAGGCAGCCGGCAAGATTCATTCTGATTTCGAACGCGGCTTCATCAAGGCAGAGGTTGTGAACTGGGAAGTTCTCCTTCGAGAGGGCAGCCTGTCGGCAGCAAGAGAAAAGGGCCTGGTCGGTATGGAAGGCAAAGAATATGTTGTAAAAGACGGAGATGTTATCCTTTTCCGCTTTAACGTATAAAACCTTGAGGTAGTGCATGACCGAGCAGGAAGTGAACAGCATATTGAATTTCGGCAAGTGGACGAAGAATCTTGGATCCTCGGCACTGGAATTCCTGGTCAAGGTAGGATTCTGCATCCTTCTGTATGGGATTATCAGTAAGATTCTGAACCATGTTCTGAATGTTCTGGATCGCCATCTGGAGAGAAGCGGTGCACCGGCTACAGCCAGGCATTTTATGCGGGCGTTGGTGAAGGCAGTTGTTCTGGGCTTCACGCTGGTCTCCATGATCGTTCAGCTGAACATTGTAGAGGCGTCCAGCATTGCGGCACTGGTAGCGTCGGCCGGTGTTGGCATATCTCTGGCGGCGCAGGGCGTACTGTCAAATTTTGCAGGAGGTGTTCTGCTGCTGATCCTGCGGCCGTTCCGGGAAGGCGATTTCATTACCGTGAAAGGCGAGGATGTGCAGGGAACGGTGGAGAAGATTGAGCTGTATTACACGACGATCTATACACCGGATCGTCAGAAGCTCGTGATCCCCAACTCTACGCTGACCGGAAAATCGGTGGTGAACTCTGGCCTTACAAACGGAGATAAGGTGCTGTCCATTACGATTGGCATCTCCTATGAGGAGGATGTGCAAAGAGTGCTGAAGATTCTGGAACAGCTGATGGACGAGGAGCCGCGTATTCAGAAGGAAAAGCGGCGAACGTTTGTGGAAGAATTCGGGGAGAGCAGCATTGTAGTCGGAATGCGCGGACTGGTTTCCATTCGGGATTACATGGATGTCCGATGGGATATGCAGGAAAAGCTCCGGCAGCGGTTTCTGGAGGAGCATGTGGAAATCCCGTATAATCAGCTGGACGTACACGTGATTAGGGATTGATGATGGCTCTGCTGGAAGAAAGTCTGAATATTTGACACGGCGCAGCATCATCCTGCTGCGAGAGTGGAAAGTGATAGTCAGCAATATTCTTGCAGAACAGCGGAAAGGATGCCGCGATCGGCGGCGATGCACAAAAAATGACAGAAGTAATGGATCAAATGGATATTGCATTCCCGAATCTGGGAATTTATCTGAAAAATGTGCCGCAGGCTTTTTACATCGGCGGATTCCGCATTGCACTCTACGGATGCATGATTGCGATCGGAATGCTGTGCGGAATTCTGATGGCAACCCATATTGCAAAGAAAACAGGCCAATCGCCGGACACATACTGGGATATTTCTGTGTGGCTGATTGTATTCAGCTTGATCGGCGCACGAATCTATTATGTAATCTTTTTCTGGGATGCATATAAGGATAACCTGCTGCAGGTTTTTAATTTCCGGGCGGGAGGACTTGCTATCTACGGCGGAGTGATCGGCGGTATTCTGACGGCTTATGTGTATTGCGTGGTGAAACGGCTGTATTTGCCGGAGATTCTGGATACTGCGGTATTCGGACTCCTGGTGGGACAGATCATCGGACGTTGGGGGAATTTCTTCAACCGCGAAGTGTTCGGTGGATACTCTGACGGACTTCTGGCGATGCGGCTGCCGGTGGCGGCAGTGCGCGCAAGAGACATCACGGCAGAACTGGAGGCCAAAATTCCGGAGGGAGCCAATTACATTCAGGTGCACCCGACTTTCCTGTATGAGGGAATGTGGAATCTTGGCGTTCTGATCCTGCTCCTGCTCTTCCTGAAGCATCGGAAATTCAAGGGCGAAATGTTCCTGCTCTATCTGGCAGGATACGGCATTGGAAGAGCCTGGATCGAGGCGATCCGTACCGATCAGCTCTATATTACGGGGACGAACATTCCGATCAATCTTGTAATGGGCGTGACGATGGCGGCAATTTCCATTGTAGCGATTGTTGGTATTCGACTGCGTCAGAAAAAGACTGTGTCGACGGCGAAGGAAGAAGAGCAGATCGATTCACAGGCATCGATTGCAGAAACAGAAGAAAAGAACTGAATATAAAATCAGAGGCGAAAGAGCCGGATGATGGGAAAACCACCCACCATCCGGCTCTTTGCTGTTATTGTTCGCTGGCCGGTCAGAAGCAGACATCTCCATGGATCGATTCTGACTGGCTTTTTTGCACGTTTAAACTTGCGGAAACGCAAAAGGCGCTATTGTCAGATGCCGATTCGTGGGGTATGATTGGGGTACTTGGGGAGGAAAATCCCAATTTTCACCACAAATGTGGAAGAAAGTGGTAGGAATCGACGCGAAACAATGGCTAAGACGTTCTCGGGCGAGTATCACCATTCTCTTGACACCAAGGGAAGACTGATCGTGCCGGCTAAGTTCAGAGAGATCTTGGGGAGTCACTTCTGGATCGGAAGGGGCTTTGATAAGTGTCTCCAGATTTACGACGAGGACGATTGGAATGCCTTCTCGGATCGATTGAAGGCACTGCCTTCCAACTCCAAACAGGCTCGTGAACTGGTCCGCTATTTCATGGCCGGAACCATGGAAGTGGAGATCGACAAACAAGGGAGAATCCTTCTGCCGCCGCAGCTCAGACAGCTGGCCGGCATTGACAAGAATGTGGTATTCGTCGGAATGGGAACCCGCGGGGAACTCTGGAGTGAAGAGGCATACACGGCATACGACGAAGAGCATACACCGGAGGACATCAGTGCTATTTCGGACGAGCTGTTAAACAGTGGATTCCAGATCTAGGGAAACACGAAATAGATGCATTTGAATTGTTTCCTGAAGGAACGTTTTGACAGTACTTCACTGAGAAGAAAGGAAAGAAATGGAATTCAGTCATATCCCGGTCCTTCTGGACGAGGTGATTGAGAATCTGGATATTCAGCCCTCCGGAATCTACGTGGACGGAACGCTTGGAGGTGCCGGGCACAGCTCGGCAATTGTGACCCGGCTCACACAAGGCGGAAGATTGATCGGTATCGATCAGGACAAAGACGCGATTGCTGCGGCTTCAAAGCGCCTCGAAGCGTTTCACGAACAGGTGACCATTGTTCGTGATAATTATGAGCACATTCCGGAGGTCCTGCAGGAGCTGGGAATCCCGAAGGTGAACGGCATTCTGCTGGACATCGGTGTGTCATCTTACCAGCTGGACAATCCGGAGCGCGGATTTTCGTACAACAGCGATGAACCGTTGGATATGCGCATGGATCAGGATGGTCCGGTGACCGCAGCGGATATCGTGAACAGTTGGAGTCAGGAAGAACTGACACGAATTCTGCGGGATTATGGAGAGGAACGGTTCGCTTCCGGAATCGCAAAACGCATTGTTCAGGAGCGAGAAGAGAGGCCCTTTGTAACGACGGGTGATCTGGTACGCGTGATTCGGGCCAGCATCCCGATGAAGATGCAGGAGAAATACGGGAATCCCTGCAAGCGAACCTTCCAGGCGGTTCGAATTGCCTGCAACCGGGAACTGGATGTCCTGCAGGACTCCATTGATCGGCTGATTGACTGTCTGGAGCCGGGCGGACGGCTCTGCATTATAACCTTCCATTCACTGGAAGACCGCATTGTAAAGAATGCATTCAAGAGAAACGAAAATCCCTGCACCTGCCCGCCGGAATTCCCGGTGTGCGTGTGTGGCAAGACTTCCAGGGGGAAGGTAATCAGCAGAAAGCCGATTGTTCCCTCGGAAGAAGAACTGGGACGAAATAAGAGAGCTGCCAGCTCGAAACTGCGGGTGTTCGAAAAGGCGGCGGATTGATTTAGGTAACATTACCAGATGCAAAACCGAAACACAGAAGGGAGGTACAGCGATGGCGAACAGAAATCAATATGCATATGACTACGATGCCTATATGTACGGGACGTCGGCACCTCTGTACGATCCGTACGAAGATTGGGAAGCTGGTCCGGAGGAGAGAAATCAGCGGGGGAACAGGAAGCAAAATCCTTCGCAGAGATCGAATGCGGGCAGGAATTCATCAAAGGCACGAAGACAGGCCAAAGAAAGAGCCTTCCATCCGGCCATGATCGGAATCCTGCTGGCAGTGACCTGCGGAATTTCAATGATTCTGATTCAGTATATTTCACTTCAGTCGAGCGTTACGTCGGCAGTGAAGGAAATCGCATCGCTGGAGACGCAGCTGGCAGATCTTAAGAGCGACAATGATGAAAAGCTGAATGAAATCAACTCCAATATCAGTCTGGATGATATCAAATATCGTGCCATCGCGGAATTGGGAATGACCTACGCACAGGAAGACCAAATCGTTACCTATGATGGAGAATCGGACGATTATGTTCGCCAGGTAACGAAGCTGGGAGAGTGAGAATACGGATTAGCTGCATGGCAGTTTAGGTGACGACTCGGAAAGATATAGATTCATGACAGGAAACAAGCGCTCCAGACAGCGGGGAATCAATCGGAAGCGTGCATCCGGACCCCGGCAAAGGGAATCAAAGCAATTTAATCGCAGAATGCAAGGAAAGCTGGTAGTACTCTTCTCATTTGTGCTACTGGCTTTTGCCGTGCTGATTCTGCGGATTATCATGATCAACCGGAACAATGGAAACGAGTATAAAAAGCAGATTCTCTCCCAGCAGTCTTACGATTCGGAGGAGATTCCTTACAAGCGGGGAACGATATCCGATGCCAACGGAACGGTTCTGGCAACCAGCGAGCTGATCTACAATGTCATTATTGATGCCTATCAGATCAACAACGGGCCGACCAATGACGAAGGCACAAGCTCCTATCTGGAGCCGACACTGGCAGCCTGCGAACGACTCGGTCTGGATCGCAGTACGATCGAACAGTACATTCATGACAATCCGGACTCTCGCTATTACATTGCCAAAAAGGGTCTGACCTATGCGGAGAAGACTGCCTACGAACAGGAAATCTCGGATGCCGCAGACCGAGTGACGAATATTAAGGAGCAGATTTCAGAGGAAAAAGCAGGTGCGGCCAATGAGACGACTCTGACGAATCTGCAGACACAACTGGAGGAAGCCCAGAAAACAAATGAAGAGTACCAGAACATTCAGGGAATCTGGTTTGAATCTTCCTATACCAGATCCTATCCGAACGGTACGCTGCTGTCTCATGTGCTGGGATTCTCCGGCAGCAGCAATGAGGGCGCCTTTGGGCTGGAAGAGTACTACAACGATACGCTGAACGGAACATCGGGACGTGAGTACGGCTATCTGAATGACAGTTCCAATCTGGAGAGAACCGTCATCAATGCAACGGATGGCAACAATCTGACATTGACGATTGATGCGAATATCCAGAGCATTGTGGAAAAGTATCTGCAGGAATTCATGGATGAATATCAGGACGGTGATTACCATGAAGGGTACGGTGCAAGAAACGTCGGCTGCATCATTCAGAATGTGAACAACGGAGAGATTCTGGCGATGGCCAGTATGCCGACGTATGATCCGAACGATCCGTACAACACGGACCTTCTGGTGGGAATGCCGGTTCTGGATGATACCGATTCACCAACCTACGAGTATCTGACTGAGGACGATGTGAAGACGATCTCGGAAGACAGTGAGCAGACATCGCGCTACCTGTATTCTCTCTGGAGCAACTTCTGCATCTCTACCTATTATGAACCGGGATCCACGGCGAAGCCGTTTACTCTGGCGGCGGCTCTGGAGTCGGGGAGCCTTACGGGGGATGAAACGTATTACTGCAGCGGATCACTGACGGTGGACGGTTGGGAAATTAAGTGCCACAACACTGATGGAGACGGACTGCTGACGTTGAATCAGGCCATTGAGCGCTCCTGCAACGTGGTTTTGATGGACATTGCACTGGCAACAGGAGAGGAGACCTTCTGCAAGTTCCAGAGAATCTTCAACTTTGGCTTGAAGACGAACATCGATCTTGCGAAGGAGGCACGCACGGACAGTCTGATCTATACCGCAGACAACATGGTAGATGTCGACCTTGCCACCAATTCCTTCGGACAGAACTTTGATGTCACGATGATCCAGATGATCACGGGATTTTCTTCCCTGATCAACGGCGGGTATTATTATGAGCCGCACATTGTCAGCAAGATTACAAGCGCCAGCGGTGCTACGGTGCAGAACGTGGAGCCAAAGCTCCTGAAACGGACGGTTTCTGAGGAGACCAGTGCAAAGGTTCGCGAGGCCTGCCTTCAGGTAGTAGCGGGAGACAATGGTACCGGTAAAACCGCAAGACCTGCCGGATATATGATCGGCGGCAAAACAGGAACCGCCGAGACCATTCCGAGAGACAAGACCAACTACGTTGTATCCTTTATGGGATATGCGCCGGCAGATGATCCGCAGATTGCCATCTATGTCGTTGTGGATCGTGTGAATCACTATCCGCAGGACGATGCAAAATATGCAACACGTATTGTGCGCAAGGTTCTGACCGAGGTTCTTCCCTATCTTGGCATCTACATGACCGAGGAGCTTTCGGAGTCAGAGCAGGCAGAGCTGGAGGAAATGAATCTGGCGAACACACTGGCCTATGGGGCGAGCAACTACAACCAGAAGCCGGTGGCTATTATCTGCGATACAGATACCGATGGAGACGGAACAGCGGATGCCATTGACGGAAACGGAGATGGGACACCGGATACACCGGTGGACACCAACGGAGACGGCGTCACGGATGCGCTGGATGTTGACGGAGACGGCATGGCGGATCTGTACGACACCAACAATGATGGTGTTGTAGATTCGGATTCGCCGAAGGAAGGCGAGGTGGATCAGACTCGCACTACCAAGCTGGACAGCGCGGTATGGAAGACCTATGAGGTGGATTCGGAAACCGGTTATTACATCAATCCGAACAACGGCAATCTGATCGATCCGAACACAGGCTATGAATACAGCTCGACTTCTCTGCCGGATAACCTTGGAACCGGTAAGGCTTCAACGGCGGCCGGTTCGGCAGCGGATTCTGAAGGAAACACGCCGGAGGCAGCAAGTTCGGTGACAACGTCTTCGACAACTGCTGCGCAGACAGGAGCCGGAGAGCAGACGGATACACAGACAGAAAGCCAGACACAGACTTCTGAGCAGAGTACATCGGCGCAGGAACAGACACAGGATGCTGCGCAGTAAGCGAAAACGGATTTAATGTATCGTCAACAACTGCAGGAAGGTGCAGCGAGGGGAGGATGCCATGTATTATCAGGAATATCAGGTCGCAGCAATTATTATTCCGATGCTGCTCGCCTTTGCAGTTTCAGCAATTACCGGAAAGTTTCTGATTCCGGCCCTGATCCGAATGAAGGCGCAGCAGACAGAGCGGGATGATGGACCGAAGACACATTTGAACAAAACCGGAACGCCGAATATGGGCGGCATTATGATTCTGGTCGGTCTGACGGTTTCGTGCCTTGCGATGGCGTACTGGAAGCCGGAGGTACTGCCGGTGCTGTTCCTGACATTGGGATTCGGCCTGGTCGGCTTTGTTGATGACTATCTGAAGGTCAAAAAAAAGAGCAGCGATGGACTGTCGGTGAAACAAAAGATGGCGCTGCAGATTGTGATTTCGATCGTATTCGGTTTGATTGTGGTTTATTACAATCATCTGGATTTGTCGATGAAGGTTCCGTTTGCAGAGGGAGCTGTGCTGGATCTGGGAATTCTGAGCTTCCCGGCCCTGGTGTTCATCGCTATTGCAACGGTGAATGGCACGAATTTCACGGATGGCGTGGACGGATTGTCCACCTGCGTCACGATAGCGGTCGCGGTATTTTTCACCATTGCCGCTGTTCTGACACAGAGCGGTGTAGCCGCGGCCGGCGGCGCAATGATCGGCGCATTGCTGGGATTTCTCGTATATAACGCACACCCGGCGAAAATATTCATGGGTGATACCGGGTCCCTCGCACTCGGCGGTTTTGTGGTAGGAATGGCTTATGTTCTGCAGCTGCCGCTGTTCATCCCGATCGTTGGATTCATCTATATGATCGAGGTCATTTCCGTCATCCTGCAGGTGGTGTATTTCAAGAAAACACACGGGAAGCGCCTGTTCCGTATGGCACCGATTCATCATCACTTTGAGCTGGGAGGCTACAGCGAGGTACAGGTGGTTGCACTGTTTACGATCGTAACGGTACTGCTTAGTGCCGTGGCACTTCTGGGACTGTGGTGATGGTAGTCAGGCGCTGAACAAAGACGAGATGTACGAATGGCAAAGGCAAGGTCACAGAAAACTTCATATGGAAATCTGAAGCCTGTGGCAGTTCGGCGGCGCAAGGCGACACAGGACTACACGCTGATCTTCATCGTACTGTTCCTGATCACCTTCGGTCTCATTATGCTATACTCCACCAGCTCCTATGAGGCTGCACTGGATTTCGGGGATTCGGCTCACTATCTCAAAAGACAGCTGGGTGCGACCATTGCGGGACTGGCCGTTATGCTGGTGATTTCTCATTTTCCATGGCAGTTCTGGAAGCAAATCTATGCTTTGATTTATTTGTTTTCAGTCGGAATGATCCTTTTGATCATTCCCTTCGGAACAACGGTAAACGGTGCGAAACGCTGGATCTATTTTGGACCGATTTCCGTGCAACCGGCAGAGATTTCCAAATTCGCTGTCATTGTGCTGATGGCGGTGTGGCTGGGCTATGCGCCGCGAAGAAGCTTTCAGGGCAAAAAGGGACCGTTCCTGATCATGCTGCCGGCCCTTTTTCAGGCGGCGCTGATCTATCTGGTTACACGAAATCTGAGCTCTGCCATTATCATTATGGTCATTGCAGTCGGCATGCTCTTCGTAACGGATGAGCATATCGTTCGATATTTTCTGCTGGTTCTGGGTGTGGTTGTCATTGCGGTGGCTGCCGTTCTGTTCGCAATCAAGACGCAGGGCGGCGCGACCTTTCGTTTTAAACGTATTCTGGTATGGCTGGATCCGTCTGCCTATGCGGATGATACCGGGTATCAGGTTCTGCAGGGATTGTACGGCGTCGGTTCCGGAGGAGTCTTCGGCAAGGGGCTGGGACAGAGCATGCAGAAGCTGGGGTACATCCCGGAGGCGCAGAACGATATGATCTTCTCGATTATCTGCGAGGAGCTCGGAATGTTCGGAGCCGTTGCCATTATCATGCTGTTCGTTCTGCTGTGCTGGCGCATTATGATTGTTGCCAACGAAGCAGGGTCACGATTTGAAGCTTTGATTTCTGTCGGTGTTCTGATCCACATCGCAATTCAGGTGATCCTGAATATTGCGGTCGTGACGAACACCATTCCGAATACCGGCGTTACATTGCCGTTTTTCTCCTACGGAGGTTCCTCGATTGTAATTCTTCTGGCGGAGATTGGTCTGGTTCTGGGAGTTGCGAGGAACAACTCGAGAAGGATGCACACAGGGGGACGCGCTTGAGCAGATCGAGAGAGGACTATGAAAATGCCTCCCTGTTCATTCAGGACCAGCTCCGAAGGAGAAGGCTGAAGCGCAGATTGGTACTGGCATTGATTCTGACGGTACTGGCAGGAGGAATTATTTTTGCTCTTAGCTGGTTTCAGGTGCGCTACGTCACGGTGGAGGGCAGCACGCATTATACCGACGAGGAAATCCGGCAGTATGCCACAAGTGGATTTCTGGGCAGTAATTCTCTTGCGCTGTCGCTTCTGTACAAGAACAGGACGTTTAACAATGTCCCGTTCATTGAGTCGATGGACGTGGAGGTTGTTTCAAGGGATACCATCCATGTGACAGTATATGAGAAATCCATTGCAGGATGTGTGAATTATCTGGGACGGTATATGTATTTTGACCGGAACGGCATGGTGGTGGAATCCTCGGAGGAGCTGATGGACGGCGTGCCGGAGGTGACAGGACTGGCCTATGACCACATCGCCCTGAATGAAAAGCTGCCGGTGGAGGACGAGACCATCTTCGCCAGAATTCTGGTGCTGACACAGCTCATGGATAAATACGAACTGACTGCCCAGCGGATTTATGTATCCTCGAGTGGAAAACTGAGTGCATACTTTGCCAATGTGTGCGTCAATCTGGGAGAAGACGAATATATGGATGAAAAGATGTCGAACCTCTCGAAGATCCTTCCGAGTCTGGAAGGAAAATCGGGAACCATCGATATGTCGGAATACACACCGGATACGGATCTGATTACGTTTACGGAGAAGTAGAAGGTAAGCAAGTGACGGATCCTGACGGAGATGTCAGGCCGGGGACACCTCGCAAAGGCTGCCTGGTCCGGACATTCCACACTGTCGCTGGGAGTGTCATTTCGCGAAAGTGAAAAGTATCTGATTGGAATTGATTATTCCAGGAATCAATTGTATATTAAAATAGTTCATAACTATGCCAATATTCAGTGATTCCTGAGTAAGACGGCAAGAAATGTGCCGGAATAAAAGGCTGCTGAGGGACTATACAAATTTATTAACAAGGAGGCACGACCGTGCTGGAGATCAAGACTGAGGAAAACGAAACCGCTTGCAGAATTATCGTGGTAGGTGTCGGCGGAGCCGGCAACAATGCTGTCAACCGAATGGTAGAGGAAGAGATCACCGGGGTTGAATTCATTGGAGTGAATACAGATATACAGGCGCTGCAGCGCTGTAAGGCACCGAAGCTTCTGCAGATCGGCGCGAAGCTGACAAGAGGTCTTGGCGCAGGTGCAAATCCTGAGGTTGGCCAGAAGGCTGCTGAGGAGAGCTCGGAGGAGATTACGGCTGCTCTGAAGGGGGCAGATATGGTCTTCGTTACCTGCGGCATGGGCGGCGGTACCGGAACCGGTGCTGCACCGGTTGTTGCGAAGCTTGCAAAGGATATGGGAATTCTGACGGTTGGTGTCGTGACCAAGCCCTTTGGCTTTGAGGCAAAGGCCAGAATGGACAAGGCGAAGTTCGGCATTGAGAACATCACACCGAGCGTAGATACACTGATTGTCATTCCGAACGATCGTCTTCTGGATATCATGGATCGCCGGACCACACTGCCGGATGCACTGAAGAAGGCGGATGAGGTTCTGCAGCAGGCAGTACAGGGTGTTACAGATTTGATCAACGTTCCTTCTATCATCAATCTGGACTTTGCGGATGTACAGACTGTTATGCGCAACAAGGGCATTGCACATGTCGGCATCGGTGTCGGCAAGGGCGATGACAAGGCAACGGATGCAGTGAAGATGGCGGTTGAGTCTCCGCTTCTGGAGACATCCATTGACGGCGCAACGGATGTGATCCTGAATATCTCGGGTGACATCTCCCTGTTCGATGCAAACGATGCGGCATCCTTCGTACGTGATATCACGGGCGACGACATCAACGTTATTTTCGGTGCAAAATACGATGAGTCCTGCTCTGACAGCTGCACGGTTACTGTAATTGCAACCGGCATTGGCCAGAATCGCAAGAAGGAAGAGCAGAAGCAGCAGGCACAGAATCCGTTCGGCCGTCAGCCCTTCAATCCGAATCAGGCTGTCTACCAGCAGAACGGAGCGGCAGGAAATGGCTATGCAGCGAATCCTTACGGCCAGCAGGGCGTGCAGATGCAGAACCAGACACGTCAGGGCTTTGTACAGAACGGTCAGCCGAGCGGAATGAATTATGGCGCACAGTACAGTGCAAACCAGGCACAGCGCAGCTATGGCCAGCAGCCGGTGAATAACAACGCATACGGCGCAGCAAATGCAAATGCAGGTGCTGGCTACACGCAGCAGGCAGCACAGCCGCAGTCAACCTATCAGGCTCCTCAGTTCCGCTTTAATCCGAATGCGATTCATACCGGAGATACGCAGAACATTGTGATCCCGTCCTTCCTTTCCAGAAGAGACAATGAGGATGACAGCCAGAACTAAGATACCATTCTGGACATGATTAGGCCGACGTACCGGATGATGCTGAGATTGCAGCGGAGGCATGCATGACCTTTACAGAGAAAGAACTGGAGTTCCTGGAAAAGGAACTGGGAATCACGCCGGCGCAGGCTGCGGCATTGTCTGAGGATGAGCTGCTGGAGCTGGGTGATCAGTGTTTTGACATTGAACTGGAGGGAGACCTTCAGGACGGCAGCAAAATGCCGGATCGCTGCGCCGTTGCTGCCGGGATCATGGATAAGATCAGTCAGATGTGACGGCGGATCAGTGTCTGTTCAGCGCCTGCATCTCGATTGCCCTCGGAAAATCAGTGTAGACGTTTATATGAAAAAAGGTGTATACTAGCGAAGTGTTCAGGAGCATGGTATACACCATGGGGATGTAGCTCAGCTGGGAGAGCGCCAGGTTCGCAATCTGGAGGTCGCGGGTTCGATCCCCGTCATCTCCATTTGATCAAAGAGAAACAGACCGGAATGCCTTTCGTGGAAGGCGTTCCGGTCTGTTTTTTTGTCTGAGTAGTAGATACCTTTAAAATTAATTCTCTGAATAGTTACATTCTCTGATGATTAACTCTGGGAGATACGTGAACTGTTCTGCTTCTGAAAATGTCAGCAAGGATGCATGAATCGGAAGCTTGCTGTATAAGGCCGTAAGTCAGTGGGGTACCTTGGATAATAGTCTCTTCCGAACCACCAGATAGCAGATCCCCTGCATTACAATGGTGATGATCCAGGAGACCGGATAGGAGATGAACAGAACCGCCAGGGAGCGGTGGAACGGGAAAACGCCGTAAATCCAGATGAGACGGATGCCGACGGTTCCGATGATGGAGAAGATCATCGGAGCAGTGGAGTATCCCATGCCGCGCAGCGCACCGGGGAACAGATCCATGATGCCGCAGCAGAAATAGGTGAGCGTGGTGTAGGTCAGAATTTCCATGGCCGCCTGGATGACTGCGGATTCTTCGGTATAGAGCTGCAGAATATAAGGACCAAAGCCGTAGAAGCAACCGCCCATCACAAGGGAAACGGCAGTCGTAAGGCAGAGACACTCGCCGAGGACCTTGCCCATGCGTTTCCATTGCCCTGCGCCGTAGTTCTGGCTCGTAAAGCTCATGCAGGTCTGTGTTACAGAGTTTACGGAGACATACAGGAAGCCGAAAAGGTTATTTGCGGCTGTATAGCCGGCCATCGCGGTGGAACCAAACGAATTTACAGAGGACTGCAGGAGCACATTGGAGAAATTAATGACGGTACTCTGAATGCCGGCGGGGATGCCGACGCGGCAAATCTGCTGCACGCACCAGGGATTCAGGCTGAGCTTGTGCCAGGACAGACGGTAGCAGGCTGTTGTTTTACGCAGGCAGCGCAGCACGAGAATGCAGGAAATCATCTGAGAAATTACGGTGGCAATGGCAACACCGGCCACATCCAGGTGGAATACAGCAACGAGGAAGACGTTGAGACAAGCGTTGATGACGCCGCTGATCACAAGGAATACTAGAGGACGGCGGGTGTCACCGACGGCCCGCAGGATGGCGGCACCATAGTTGTAGAGCATGAAGAACGGCATGCCGAGAAAATAAATCTGCATGTACAGCGCGGCTTGATCCAGAACATTGTCCGGTGTGTCCATCAGGATCAGTGCACCGCGTGCAGCAACGAGCCCCACCAAGGCCATGACGACGCCGCTGACAAGGGCCAGCAGAATGGAGGTGTGGACGGTGTCAGACATCTCCTTCTCACGACCGGAAGCATAGAGCTGCGCTGCCAGCACGTTGGAGCCCTGGGAGATTCCCATGAACAGTGTAGTGAATACGCTGATGAGCGCGGTGGTTGAGCCGACGGCGGCGAGTGCATTACTGCCGCTGAAGCGCCCGACTACAACGAGATCAACGGCATTGAACATCAGCTGTAAGATGCTCGAGAGCATTAAGGGGAGGGCGAAGAGAATCAGTTTGTCCAGAAGGGAACCGTGGCACATGTCGATTTCATATTTGCCGGATGCTGCGGATGATTGATTCGAGGACTGGCCGGATGCTGCATTTGCGGTGGTGATTTCTGAATTTGACATGATATTCTCCTGCATATAAAAGACCTGGAACAACGGAAATGTTGTTCCAGGTCTTCATGATAGTCGCTTTAAAGAGTGGCGTAAAGGTATTTCGTTACTCCTTACTGCTAAGATACTTCCACACGACAGCGGCAAGAGCAGCGCCGGCAAGAGGCCCGACAATGAATACCCACAGGCAGGACAGTGCAGTGGTATTGCCGCTTATGGCAGCAACAAGAGCGGGGCCGATGCTTCTTGCAGGGTTGACAGAGGTTCCGGTCAGGCCGATGCCGAGAATATGAACCAGAACGAGCGTGAAGCCAATGACAATGCCTGCAAAGGAGCCGTGTCCTGCCTCCTTGGAAGTGACACCGAGGATGGTCAGAACGAACACAAAGGTCAGAACCAGTTCAACGAGAAGTCCTGCAGCGGCATTGCCGTTCACGCCGCTAAGGCCGTTGGTGCCGAAGCCACCGGTCATATCTGTCACACCGCCGAGGCTGAAGATCAGGGCCAGGAGACCGGAACCGGCAAAGGCACCGAGAATCTGTGCGATGACATAGCAAACGAAATCCTTTGCGTCCATTCCGCCGGTCATGAGGACACCGAGTGAAACAGCTGGATTGATGTGGCAGCCGGAAATGTTGCCGACGCAGTAAGCCATGCCGACAATGGTCAGGCCGAAGGCAAGGGCTGTCAGAAGATACCCGCAACCATTTGCAGCGTCACAGCCAACCAGCATTGCGGTGCCGCAGCCAAGTGTTACAAGAGTCATAGTTCCGAAGAACTCTGCTACATATTTCTTCATTTAGTTTCCTCCTCGATAAAAGAAATGTAACCGATTGATGACAACGCGGACCAGTATAACATGTGCGTTGCCTTGCGGGAAGCCTGCAGCTACGATATACTTAACACCGACTATTCAGAGGCCACTTGCAGGATGAGTTCGTTAATGCAGGCATTGCCTGCATATTTTGTGTGTGAATTAGTCTGGCTCTGAATATTGGCGTGTGAAACACTTTTATCAGCGTTTTCTTAAGCGAGAGTATGAGTGTATGGAAAGGAAAAGCAAATGGGCTTAATGGATTTATTCGGCGGCAAGAACCGTGCGGCAGAGCAGGAGAAGGCTCTGGAGGAGCAGAAGGTGCAGGAACACCAGAATCAGGTGGAGGCACAGCGGAAAGCGCACGAAGGAGAAGCCTGGCCGCAGATTCCCAGACTGAATATTCTGAACATCAAGGACAGCAATATGGAGGTGGAGGATACCATCTCGGCAGAGCGCAAGGATGAAATCGGCCAGCTGGTATTCGAGCCGAATCTGACGGCAGATCAGGTCAGCGGCCTTACTGTACAGGAGCTCCTGTTCCTGCAGCTGACGATGACGGTGTTCAATCGTAAGACGGCGTTGGCTAATTATGAGAAGAATCACCGCGTGGTTTACAATGAGTTCCTGGGACGCCTGCATAAGGCGGAAAAGCTCTATGTGCTCTACGATAAGAGAACCGGTTATCCACTGATCGACGGCGGATTCGTTCCGATTTACCTGGAGAAGGATCGCGCAGAGAAGGCAGTGGAGCTGTATAAGGCTCAGTTCCGTGAGGTTATGGCAATGGAGCGGGACGGCGAGGCGGCGCCGGTCAAAGAGGACGGCGGGCATCCGATCGCACTGTTCGATTATCTCTATTACATCGGCGTGGAGAACGTTGTGGTGGACAACGGCTGGTATAAGGGCGTTGTAAAGAGAAGCGAGATCTCTGCACCCATGGACTGGAACAGCGACCCGAAAAAAACACCCCCGTCCAACCCGGCATTGGCTTTCGCCTTGACGGACTATATCTCAGAGATGCGCTGGCCGGTAAAATATGAAAAGCGCGAAGAAATTCTGAAGAAAAAATCAGACCGCATGATGGCGCTGATTCCCAAGGGACGATATATCCTTCCTTCCAGAGTGGTCGATGTGGATCCGGAGAGCGTTCCGGAGGTCGGACCGAACGGCCAGAAGCCGACGAAGCAGGTACAGTTCCCGGCCATCAAGGTCGGTGATAAGATGTATCTGCCGATCTTCACGGATCTGTTCGAGTACAGCAAGAAATTCGCAAAGGCAGAGATGAAGCCGGTGGGCTTTGAGTACAAGAATCTCCTGCGTTTCGTGTCGGGCGGCATTGAAGGAATCGTAATCAATCCGAACGGCCAGGGGATTGTGGTGCCGAAAGATAAGGCGCAGAACCTGATGCTCCGTGCGGCAGGTCTGAAGACAGCTCCGGAGATCCCCGCGGCTGTGCGCGAGAAGATGGCAGAAGCGGCAGCCCAAAAAGCACAGGCGGCGGATCAGAAAGCGCCTGCGCAGGAAACAGCTGATCTTAAAGAGGGCAAGCCTACTGCTGAGGAGTCTGTTCCCAAGACACAGGAAGCCTGATGGCTGCAAGATAATCCTCTACATAGATAGATGGGAAAGGATGTGAACGGTGACGCGATAGAGCGTGGATTGGCTACAGTGGAGTTCACATCACGAGAGAATCAGGAATGGCTTGGAATATTCTGAGATCCTGTCTGCATCGGAAGATGCAGGCAGGATTTTTTTCATGGTGTCAGAATTCTGTTTCGAAGGATATTGTTTCATAGAATATTGCATTAACGTATCTCGATCGCCGGAAGCCTTTTTCCGCAGCAGAAGGTCGTAGAGCTCGGAGGCATGCAGGTCCAGTTGCAGTACCGGTGATGGCTTCTTCGGAAGCTTCGTAAGAACCGGAAGAGATGTCGTGTGCTGCAGGCGGCTAAGGAGCGGGAGAGCTTCCCTGCGGCAGCCAAGAACACGGACATAGGAAGGGGTTCTATACTGCGTATAGCCGGAATCCATCCCGAGGAGGATGTGGAGCAACGCGCGGCTAACAGCGGTGTAGGTGATGTTGCGGGTTTTCAGAAGCTCACAGAACTGCGTCCAGGAAATGAACTGCGGCAGGAGCCGTTCCATTCGGTTGGACAAATCGGAAGAGATTCCTGCATAGTCATAAAAATGCCGATTTTCATCCCACTGAATAGACAGAAGCTGCGAGAGGAGCAGCTCAGAGAAGTCATCGGCGAACATACCACTGCCGGTCTCCTGGCGCTGCGCGCGCAGCTGGGTGGCAGAGGCAGTCTGGATGCGCGGGATGGCATGAATTCGAAACCCTCCAAGGCAAGGAATAGCAGATGCAACTGCACCATCGGTGTTTGAAGACAGGAATCCTGTACCGGAAGGCTCGGAGGCAGTATTGACATCTGAGTGGGATATCTGCTGCGAATCTATCTGCATCAGTGCACGCAGATATTCGACTCCCAGGATGTCGTTGGCAGTATCCGGGAGCAAAATATGTTCACTGCATTCTGCTGCAGCACGCGTTCTGGCAGCAGGAAAGGAGAGCCCTTGATTAAGGTATCTGTGCAGGAGCTCCTGATAATCCTCCGGCTCATGCAGCAGGAACTGTGCTTTCGCTAGAAGCGCAGAAAAATCGCCGGACTCAGAGCCGAAGGCGAGATCCGTAACGATACCGAGAGCGTGAAGAATCTGCATGCCGCCGCGTGCAAAATATTCTGCGCTGGAGACAGCATAGGAAACAGGGAGCTCCAGCACGAGATCAGCACCGCTCTTAAGGAGCTGCCGAGTGCGCAGCTCCTTCGGCTCAACGGCCGGAATGCCGCGCTGAGCAAAGTCACCGCTCATGAGAACGATAACAGCATCTGCCTCGGAACGTCGTCTGGCCTCCTGCAGGATATAACGATGCCCTTCATGGAGTGGGTTGCACTCCATGAGAATACCGGCAATATGTGGTTTGGGAGAGAATTTATTTTCGCTCATACGTGTGGTGTGCAGTATGCGTTAGCTGCGGGAGTGTCGTAGACACGTAGCAGCTGATTTTTATTTGTAGTGGCGCCTGCGCAAGCAGGCATGGGAGTTTGAGCACCTGGCGATTTCAACATGAATCGGGCACCCTGCGGACACCCCACTGGCTCATAGCTGACGCATATCATATACAGTGTATCAGAGATGCGGCGCACACGCACGAATTCCTTGACAATCCTTCCTGCCCTGTTATAGTTGGAATGTAAGCGGTTACATTGATGAAAACGAATGAAACTCCCGGCGTGATGATACGGAGAACAGAAGTTAGCATCAAGTGATTGCTGCAGAATATCGAACAATACGCACAGCTGCAGGAAAGGGAACGGACCAATTATGAAAGCATTCATGGATAAGGATTTCATGCTCCAGAATGAAACAGCTAAGCATCTGTTTCATGACTATTGCGAGGATCTTCCGATCATCGATTATCACTGCCACATCCCGCCGAAGGAGATCTATGAGGATCGCCGGTACAACAATATCGCGGAGGTATGGCTGGGCGGCAAGAACGCAGACGGATCCTATTTCGGTGATCATTATAAGTGGAGAATGATGCGCTGCAACGGCACGCCGGAGGAACTGGTGACCGGCGATGCAGAACCCTTCGAGAAGTTCAAGGCCTTTGCAGCAGCACTGGAGATGGCAATTGGCAATCCGATGTATCACTGGAGCAATCTGGAGCTGCAGAAATATTTTGGTATTACCGAGCCTCTGACGGTCGACAATGCCAAGGAAATCTGGGACAAGTGCAATGATCTGCTGCAGAACGATCCGAATCTGACCGTTCGCGGCATCATCCGTCAGTCCAACGTAAAGTTCATCGGCACGACCGATGATCCGATCGACAGCCTGGAGTGGCATGAGAAGCTGGCAGAGATTCCGGATCTGGGCTTTGAAGTTCGCCCTTCTTTCCGCCCGGACAAGGCTGTCAACATCCAGAAGGCAACCTTCGTTGATTACATCAAGGCTCTTGGGCAGGTTGTCAACCGTCCGATGGAGCATATTTCGGATGTGGTTGCTGCCCTGTATGAGCGTGTGGATTTCTTCAAGGCACATGGCTGCCGCGCAACCGATCATGGTCTGGATTATGTTCCTTTCGCAGAGTGCGACGAGGCAGAGGCAGATCGCGTATTCGTGAAGGCTATGAAGGGCGAGAAGCTGACCAAGCTCGAGATTGATGAGTACCAGACCTACGTTCTCATTGCACTGGCGAAGAAATATCACAAGGAGAACATTGTCATGGAGATTCACTTCTCCTGCACACGCGATAACAACAAGCGGACGTTTGCGATCATGGGACCGGATACCGGCTATGACATGATTGCGAAGTCCACCTGCTACAACGAGCTGGCATCCCTGTTCTCTGCTCTGGAGATGACGGGCGAGCTGCCTAAGTGCATCGTGTTCTCTCTGGATCAGGCAGATCTGAACCAGATCGCAACCTGCCTTGGCTGCTTCCAGTCTGATGAGGTTCCGGGCAAAATGCAGCTGGGCGCTGCATGGTGGTTCCTGGATACCAGAGACGGCATGGAGGCTCAGATGAAGGCCCTCGGAAACCTGGGCGTTCTGGGCAATTTCGTCGGCATGCTGACGGATTCCAGATCCTTCCTGTCTTACACGAGACATGATTATTTCCGCCGCATCATGTGCAACCTGATCGGCCAGTGGGTTGAGGACGGCGAGTATCCGAACAATGA
>CAYLUU010000042.1:0-4172 GCA_964386925.1 uncultured Sarcina sp.
GCAAAAGGAAAGCTGCGTAGCAGCGATTTTGCGAATGGGCTCTGAATAGTTACAAAATGTCTTAATTAGCAAACCGAATCACCTGCTCCTCAGTATCAACCACAGCGTCCACTCCGAAAGGAATGATGCACCGCGGCGTAGCATGTCCGATGTTCACGTTGGCAACAATCGGAAGCTCCGGCTTGCCTACTGTCTCCACAATGATTTTCTTATATTCTTCATGGAAACGCTCATCCATCGGCTTTCCGCATAGGATCCCGGAAATCACATCAAAGATTCCGGTTGCCTTCAATGTCAATAGCATTCTGCGGTAATGCTCTGGTGTCTGTCATCCGAAAGGGCCCGAAGGAGATCCTCTGCCCGTTTCTCTGGGTGCTCCTTTAGATACGTAATGCCCTTCTGTGCATTCGGCATCATAATCGTTTCAATTCCGTAATCTGTAAGCCGGCGAAGCCCGATTTCAACCTCATGTCGGACAAAACCTTCTCCCAACACACCTGAAGAGAGACTTACGATCGCCGCTTTCCTGACTGCATTCATTCTGCACCTCCGTGGCCTTTCTGCATCAGCACGTGCTCGAATTACTGCACGCCGGTGCTGCCGAAGCCTCCGCGGTTCTTTCCGCCAAGGGTGTCAACTTCCTCGAAATGGATCCGTGGCTGATGCTCCATGATTCGGAACTGGCAGATGCGGTCATTTACGCGAATCACCGTATCCCTGGTTGCATAAACCGGCATCTTCAGGACATCTTCATCACCGCAGTAGGTTTCATCCACCACACCGACTCCGTTCGTCTGGAGAAGTCCAAAGTTCTTGAACGTTGAGGAACGCGGTGCAATGTGCATTTCATACCCTTCCGGAAGCTTGACGCTCACGCCCAGATCGATCAATGCAAAATCTCCTGCCTCCAGCTCATACTCCTTTGCTGCACGCAGGTCAATCCAGTCGCTCTTGCCGTCTACATAGGTTAAAGGCTCAATTTCCGTGCTGTGGTACAGGATTTTTATGTTTTCTTCACGAAGATTCTTTGCTGACATTTCTTTTTCTTGTTCCTTCCCATCTTTTCTGCCGTATCCGGAAGCGCAGAATAGATACGATCAAACCGTAACTATTCAGAGCCATTCGCAAAATCGCTGCTACGCAGCTTTTCTTTTGCTCAATCTATTACTCAATTACTTCCACATTGGGCTTTTTCACATCATACATTTGGTCTGCTGCCGTCGTGGCAAGCCTGTCGCATCGCTCGTTCATCTCCTGCCCGGCATGTCCCTTTACCCAGTGCCAGGTGATCTGGTGGCGACTGGCTGCCTCGAGCATACGCTTCCAGAGGTCCTGATTCTTCACCCTGGCCTTGGAGGCAGTTTTCCAGCCGTTCCTCTGCCACGACTTCAGCCATCCCTTTTCAAAGGCATTGATGAGATAACTGGAATCCGAATACAAATCCACCTCACAGGGGCGATTCAGAGCCTCCAATGCTGTGATTGCTCCGAGCAGCTCCATTCGATTGTTTGAGGTCGGATTAAATCCTTCAGACAGCTCCTTCTCGTGTAGCTGTCCCTTAGAATCCGTATATTGAATGACGGCGCCGTACCCGCCCGGTCCGTCCGGGTTGCCTCTGGCCGAGCCGTCGCTGTAAATGATGACATGCATATTATGCTCCTTACTCCCATATCCCAGTCTGCTCGAACTGTTCCGCACGCTTCGCAGCCTTTTGGGTCACACTCTCTTCGAATCCAACAGAATGAAGGAGACGAATTGCATTCCGCGTTGTTGCAGGACCTTTTTGCATACGATAAGAAAATACGACATCGCTGGCCGTCCGATTTTCATCCAGCTCTTCTTCAAAATGATAATTGTCAAACGTCGATGCCAGAAGACGGCTCAGTTCCATATCATGCGTCGCGGCAAAACACAAAACGCCTCGCTCTGCCAGCGTTTCCAGAATCTCTGATGAAGCGGCGATTCGTTCAACGGTATTGGTTCCACGCAGCACTTCATCGACAAAGCACAGTACAGGCCGTCCGCCGTCGGCAGAAAGGTCTGCAATCCGCTTCAGCGAACGAATCTCCACCATGAAGTAGCTCTCACCCTCCGAGAGGTTATCACGCAAGGCCATGGACGAACGAATTCGGTAATAGGTGCCCTCGTATTCTCTGGCCGGACAGAAGCCGATGGTCTGGGCCATGACGGCACACAGAGCCACCCCTTTTAGGAAAGTGGATTTGCCGGAAGCATTGGAACCTGTCAGCAGAACGGACTTCTCCGTATCAATACTGTTCGGAATGGCATTCTGCAGAAGCGGATGATACAGATCCTGAATGCGGAGCAGGCCCGATGGGATGGAATTGTACATCCTTGCTTCATGCAGCTTTGGTACGCACGTATAGGGCAGGCTCTTCTCGAATGAAGCCAGTGCAATGGTTGCATCGACTCGTCCGAGCAGTGCCAGTTCCTGTTCCATCTCTTCATGGTGTTCTTCAGCAATCTTCAGCATGGAATTGAAACGAATGAGATCCAGATGAAAGAAAATCCGAATGTAGTCCATTACAAAGTCCAGCGGATTTCCGTTCGACGAACTGGATCCGGACAGTACCATGCCGCTGTGTCTGCGGAAACCCGCAAAGGTCTCCTGCAGTTCCTGAAGCCGCCCCATCTCACGCTGAAGAGGCGGACAATCAATCTTCTGGATCCGATCCGCGCACTCCATCATGCGCAGCAAATAGGCGAATGACATGAGATACGGCTCGATCCGTCCCTTTCGCCGGTAATACGTCACCATGTTCAGGATCAGGGATCCCAGAAGGCACAGAAGTCCTGCCTGCACCTGATATACCATCAGGAGCACGCTAAGCGCCGGCAGCAGGAAACACGGAACGTGCACCCAGTTGCTCTCTTTCGGAGCCTCATCCAGAAGATCCAGATACTCATAGAGGGAATATTTTCCCGCATGCCCGAAATGCCGAAGCGCCCCCTGCAGGGATACGCGCACCTGCTGATTGGCATCCTCTTCAAAATACCGGATGGTCTCCAGCGGAATGTTCAGACCATCGTCTGCCGCTCCTGCCGGACTTCGCAGCAGCGCGTACAGATATTCTTCACCGGCTGCGCTTTGTGTGGAGTCGATTCTGGCATAAACTCGATCCATTTCCAGATCGTTCCAGGTGATATCATCCAGATCGCAGCCTGCCGTAATCGCTTCGCCTGAATTAGAGTCTGCACCCGAAGATAGGAAGCTTTCTCTGGTTTCTTCTGTGCAATTTCTGCGAGCAGGACTTTCCTCTTTCTGCTTTCGCCGAAGATACAGCGCCGGAACCTTGGCATAGCGTTCCGGTGTCATCTTCTTGTTCGGTGCCTTGCCGAATTCCCGGATCAATCGTTCCCGGATGGCTGCCGCGCTGTTTTGCCGCTGACGAATCATCAGGACAACCACCGCGGCAACGATCAGGATAATAAATAACAGATTCAATACACTGCCGTGCTCCATTCTATACGTTGCTCCTGCAAAGGGTTCTGCGAATAATTTCAGGTAAAGATTTCTGCAGAAATGTATGAAAATGTAGTGATTTCTCTACGCTTACCACTTCTCGACCACGTGCTCTTTATCCTTATAAATGTGGTTTGCCGGGATGCAGCCGCGCACCATCGACAGAGGATAAACATTGGAACGGCGTCCTACCACAGAACCCGGATTCAGTACGCTGTTGCAGCCGATTTCGCACCAGTCGCCGAGGATCGCACCCATTTTGCGAAGGCCGGTTTCTGCTGCGTCCTCTCCGTCATGAATCACTACGTTCGTACGGTCGGATTTGATGTTGGAAGTGATGGAGCCTGCGCCCATGTGCGCATGGAAGCCCAGGATGGAATCGCCTACGTAGTTGTAATGAGGCACCTCACACTTATTGAAGAGAATGACGTTCTTGAGCTCGCAGGAATTGCCGACAACGCAGCCCTTGCCGACGAGTGCCTTTCCGCGGATGAAAGCGCACTGGCGAATCTCGGCATCTTCATCGATGATGCAGGGACCTGCGATGTAGGCGGAATCGAATACCTTTGCGCTTTTCGCGATCCAGATGTTCTCGCCTCTTTGCTCAAAGCGGTCTGCCGGCAGACTCTTGCCGATCTCCAGAATGATCTCCTCGATGTGCGGCAGAACCTCCCACGGGTAGGTGTAC